>DATCXQ010000761.1:0-18174 GCA_036565725.1 Blastocatellia bacterium | reverse complement strand
TCGACCGCGCCATCCAGGTGCATGGCGGCGGCGGCGTCAGCCAGGACTTCCACCTGGCCAACGCCTGGGCGCACCAGCGCACGCTTCGCCTGGCCGACGGCCCCGACGAAGTCCATCGGGAATCGATCGCAAAGTTTGAACTGAAGAAATACGAGTGATGACCGTTCGCCCCGAAAAGCCGGAAGACATCCCAGCGATCCGAATCGTCAACCGACGGGCGTTCGGCGGCGAGGCGGAGGCGGACCTTGTTGACGCGCTGCGGCGAAACGGCAAGACGGTAATTTCGCTGGTTGCGGAAGACGACGGTCTCATCGTCGGACACATTTTTTTCAGCCCGCTGGCGATTCAATCAAAAGGGGCCGGATTGACAGGCGTCGGGTTGGCGCCGCTGGCTGTCATTCCTGAAAGGCAGAATCAAGGCATAGGCTCGATGCTCGTCGAACACGGGTTGAGGCGATGCCGAGAGGAGGGCCATCCATATGTGGTCGTTCTCGGTCATCCCAATTATTACCCCCGTTTCGGATTCGTTCCGGCGAGCAGGTTCGGTATAAAATCTGAGTATGACGTCGCTGACGAAGTTTTCATGGTGATGGAATTGCGGGAGGGCGCTTTGAGCGGATGCGCGGGCGTGGTGAAGTATCAACCCGAATTCAACGAAGTCTGATTATCCCGAAGGTCTTAATTTAGCGTTACTCAAACCGGCGTAAGACGCCTTCTTGCGCCGCAACTTTCAGACGCATTGAGTTGATCTTCAAGGAGGACTCACCGATGAACGCAAGAAGACTCGTCAGGGATCTGTTGATCGCGATCGTCGCGCCTCTGCTTTCAGGAACCGTGGTTTCGGCGCAAACCGTCGGCGCGAGCATTCAAGGCGCAATTACCGACTCCAACGGCGCGGCCGTGCGCAACGCGGTGGTCGAAGTCCGCAATGTCGGCACTGGCGTGACGCACAGCGCCGTCACCGACGCCGAAGGCCGCTATCGCGCGCCGCTGCTGCCGTCGGGCGATTACGAAGTTCGCATTACCGCCTCGGGCTTTCAGCCGTTGCTGCGGCGAGGCGTTTCGCTGGCCGTAGGCCAGGACGCCATAGTCGACGCGACGTTGACGATCGGTCAGATCGAGACCACTGTGACTGTCGAAGGCGCGGCGACGACCGTCAATACAGTCTCCGCGGCGTTGAGCGGACTGGTCACCAGGCAGGAGATCCGCGATTTGCCGCTCAACGGGCGGTCGTTTCAACAACTCGCCCTGCTGCAAACAGGCGTGACCCCGGCGTTGGCCGCCGGCAACGATCCGGTCGGCGGGCGTACGCCGAAGATATCGATCAACGGCGCGCGCCCGGAGCAGAACAATTTTCTGCTCGACGGCACCGACATCAACAACGTATACAATAAAACGCCTGGTTCGGTGGCGGGCGTACTGCTCGGCGTCGAGGCGGTCCTGGAATTTCAGGTCTTAACCAACGCTTACTCGGCCGAATTCGGACGATCCGCCGGCGGCGTGATCAACGCCGTCACACGCTCGGGCCAGAACAGATTCACGGGATCTCTCTTCGAATTTCATCGCAATTCGGCGTTCGACGCGAAGAACTTCTTCGACCCGGCGGATAAGGAGATTCCCGCTTTCAAGCGCAATCAATTCGGCGGCGCCATCGGCGGCCCGATTCGCAAAGACAAGACCTTCTTCTTCGCCGCCTATGAAGCGTTGATCGAACGGCTGGGCGTCACCGGCGTCTCGAACGTGCCCGACGCCGATGCGCGGCAGGGCAGGTTGCCCGGCAGGCCCCCGGTCACGTTGCACCCGGCGATTCCGGCTTATCTGCAAACGTTCTTCCCGCTGCCGAACGGACGCAATCTTGGAGGAGGCGTGGCGGAATTTCTCTTTACAGAGTCGCAGCCGACCAAAGAACAATTCGTCCAGGGGCGCATTGACCATCAGCTTTCGTCGCGCGACAACCTGTGGGGACGTTACACGTTCGACAACGGCGATGTCGATCGCCAGGCTTTCAACAAGCCGCCGATCGCTTTCACCAAAGAGCGTTCGCGCAATCAATACATGACGCTGGAATATCAACACACTTTCTCACCCGGAACTCTCAACACCGCGCGCTTCGGTTTCAACCGCTCGGTGCAGGAAGCCGACAACGTCCGCACGGTTGACATCCCAGCGAACCTTTCGTTCGTGCCCGGCGATCCGCCCGGATACATCTCGATTTCCGGAGTGGTGACTGAACTGGGGGGCGATTTCCGCCTGCCGCGCCTGGATCGCTTGAATAACTTCCAGTGGGGGAACACTCTCTTCCTGACACGCGGCGCGCACGCTTTAAGGCTCGGCGCACAGGGGCAGCGCCTTCAGTTCAATCAGAACACCGTCAGCCAGCGCGGCGGCGTGCTCAACTTCGACAGCCTTGAGTTGTTTTTGCAGGGACGGGCGCGCAGCGCCGACGTGGCTCTGCCAGGGCTGGTCGATCCGGTGCGTGGTTATCGCCAATCGCTCTTCGGCTTCTTCGTTCAGGACGACTACAAATTCCGCAGCAATCTGACTTTTAATGTCGGCCTGCGCTACGAGTTCGTCACTGTTCCGACTGAAGTCAACGGCAAGATTTCAAACCTGCGCAACGTGAGTGACAGCACGCTCACGGTCGGAGATCCGTGGCACAACAACCCTTCGCTCAAAAACTTCGCGCCGCGCATCGGCGTCGCTTGGGACCCCTTCGGCGGCGGCAAGACGTCGGTGCGCGCGGGCTTCGGAATCTTTTATGACGAGATTCTGCCGAAGTACTATTTCTTCTCCGGCAGCCTCAACCCGCCGTTTACGACGCGCACTTCGATCAACAACCCTCCCTTTCCGGTCATCACGCAGGGCTTCAATCCGAACGCGCCGATCCGCGCGCAGTTGCAGACGGTCAACTTCGATCTGCAGACGCCCTACGTCATGCAATTCAACCTGAGTCTGCAGCGTTCGTTGCCAGGCGACGTCGATGTGACGGTCGCCTATGCCGGCTCGCGCGGCAATCATCTGATACGCCTCGGAGACGCCAACCTCGCGCCTGAATCAATCGTCAATGGCGTGAAAACTTACAACCCGACGGCGGGGCGGCGCAACCCGAACTTCACGGGCGTTTGGCAGCGCGTGACCGACGCGCAATCGTTTTATCATTCCGCGCAACTGAGCGTCATCAAGCGCTACTCGGCGGGTTTGCGCGCGCAGTTGTCTTACACCTTCTCGCGCTCGATTGACGATTCGAGCGGAATCAACTCGCAGGATTTCGGCAACGTCGTGCAGTACGGGCTGGACTGGTACGACCGCACCATCGATCGCGGGTTGTCGGCATTCCACGTCAAACACAATCTGTCCTTCAACTGGACTTACGATCTGCCGTTCGGACGGAACTCGAAAGGTCTTGCCGGGGCGCTGGTGAAAGGGTGGCAGTTGAACAACATCACGTCGATTCATTCGGGCACGCCGTTCACCGTGCGGCTCGGCTTCAATCGTTCGGGCAATCTGAACACGACGAGCTTCTCGGCAAACGAGCGTCCGAATCTGAAAGCGGGCGCGTCCTCCAACCCGGTTCTTGGCAGCCCTGACCGTTATTTCGACGTGAATGCGTTTGTGTTGCCACCCGCGAACACGCGCGGCACGCTCGGGCGCAACACGCTGATCGGCCCCGGATTGGTGAACGTTGACGCTTCGATCGGCAAATCCTTCGCGTTGGGCGAATCGCGCTCGCTGCTGTTCCGCGCCGAGGTATTCAATCTGCCGAACCATCCGAACTTCGCCGTGCCTTCGGGCCAGATCGCTTTCACCAATGCGCAGGGGGCGATTGCGCCGACCGCCGGCAGAATCACCTCGACGGTTACGACCTCGCGGCAGGTTCAATTCGGGCTCAAGTTCACATTCTGAGCGACTTTTGCCGCCTTTTGATCGGATTAGTTTGCGATTTCGTATACGGGAAGGCTCGCTGGATCAGCGCCGCGAGCGCGCTTCAAGTTACAGCGGTTTTCATTTGGGTGAGTAGCCACAGAGCACACAGAGGGCACAGAGGGCATAATGATTTCTCTGTGTTCTCTGTGCCCTGCGGTGGCTAACAGTCTTCATATATTTGAAAACCGGTATAAGCTACGCTCGCTACCGCTCGCGGTACTGATCCATACGCGCATTGAATAACGTCGCCGACGAAGTTTTCTGGCGATTGGTTTATAAGAAGGCTCTTTGCAAACTCAAGCTCGGGTGGCGAGGTATCCACCGGAGTTCGACGAAGTCTGTTTGTTATCCCCACAATTTGATCGCTCAAAAATCAGGGGAAGAGGCGTCCCTCTTTCAACCGAATGTTCCCAGTAACCCTTCAGGGAGGTCGCAACTATGCGAAAGGCTATTGTTACAATTTGCTTCGTCTCGCTCGCGCTGCTCGGGCCCAAAGCCTTCGGACAGGCGGTATATGGCAACATCGTCGGCACAGTGCTTGATCAGTCAGGAGCCGCCGTGCCGAATGCGAAGGTGGTGATCACCGATACTCAGCGTTCGGTGAGCTTCAACTCTACGACCAATGATGACGGCAACTTCACGCAACGTTTTCTGATCGCCGGAACCTATAAGGTGCGCGTCGAAGCCGTCGGCTTCAAGGCCGCCTTGCAGACAGTCTCAGTCTCAGTGGATCAGGAGTCGCGTCTTGACGTGAAGCTGGAGGTCGGTGAAGTCAGTCAGGTCGTGGAGATCAGCGCGGAGGCCCCGCTGCTGAAGACCGAACGCAGCGACGTGGCTGTCATGTTCACCGAAAAGGCCGTGACCAATCTGCCGATCCCCAATCGGAGGTTCACGGCGGTTGAAATCTTCACGCCGGGCGTGACGGCTTTTCCGGGACAGACCGCCGCGAGCGAAGACCCGCAAGGTTCGTTTCGCAAGGTCGTCAACGGCCAGAGTTTCGCCGGCACGTCACACCTGCTCGACGGCACTGACAACCACGACTCGATGCTCGGCCTGATCGTCATCAATCCGACGCTCGAATCCGTGACCGAGGCCAAGGTCACGACAGCCAATTACGACGCCGAGTTCGGCGCGAACGCCGGCGTGGTGAGCGCGCAAACGCGCTCCGGTACGAACGATTTCCATGCCGTCGGGTTCGAGTTCCTGCGCAACGACCACTTCAACGCTCGCAACCCGTTCACTCAGTTCCAGAAGATTCGCGGTACTGACCGCTTCATCCCGGTGACGCAGATCAACCAGTTCGGCGGCGCGGCGAGCGGAAAGATCATCGCCAACAAACTGTTCTGGTTCGCCGATTACCAGGGCACGCGCCGCAACATCGGCGGTTCGGTTCTGATGCGTGTGCCGACTGCGGCCGAGCGCGGGGGCGACTTCAGCGCGACAGGCGTCAATATCTTCGATCCGGCGGGAAACACTGCCCCGGCTAACCGGGCGCAGTTCGTTGATATCAACGGGAAGAAGAATGTCATCCCGCGCGATCGCCTCTCGACGCAGGCGCAGGCCCTCCTCAGCAAGTTCATCCCGCTGCCGAACTTCACGCCGGCCTCGCCAGACTTGCCGAACTACGTCGGCGCGGGTTCGGTCAAATTTGACGAAGACCTGATCAACTCGCGCTGGGACTACTATGTGAGCGAGAGGATGCACGCCTTCGGGCGCTACAGCTTCGCCGGTTACCTTCTGATTTCGCCGGGCGTCTTCGGCAGCGGCGGCGGCGGCGTTGGTTTCGACCCCAATTCGACCTTCTCCGGGGAATCGAAGACGCGAAACCAGAGCATAGCCTCCGGGTTCGACTACACTCTGAACGCGAATTGGACGACCGACTTTCGGTTCGGCTTTTACCGTTACCGCGTGCGCGTTGATCCGGGGCAGGCGCAGACCACTCCGGCGAAGGACGCGGGCATTCCAGGCCTCAACAACGATGACTTTACGGGCGGCATGCCGGGCATCTTCATCAACGGTGTAGGCGGCTTCAACTTCGGCTACGCGCTCGGCGTCTCGGCGTGCAACTGCCCGCTGCGACAGAACGAGAGGCAGATTCAATTCGTCAATAACTGGACGAATCTGCGCGGCAACCACACGTTCAAGTTCGGCGCCGACATCCGGCGCGCATATAACTTGCGCGTCCCGTCGGATCGCCACCGCGCGGGAGAACTCAACTTCGACGCGGCGCGCACTGCGGGGCCGTCAGGCGGTGGCACAGGCCTGGCGTCGTTCCTGCTCGGCGACGTGAGCCGCTTTGAACGTTACGTCAGCAACACACTCGACGCGGAAGAGCGCCAGAACCGGTGGTTCTTCTTCGGCCAGGACACGTGGCGCGCGACGAAGAACCTCACCATCAACTTCGGCGGGCGCTGGGAACTTTACCGCCCGCAGACCGTGACTGGCGGGGGCAAGGGCGGGTTCGTGGATATTGACACGGGCGAAGTGTTGATCGCGGGCAGCCAGGGGGTCGGACTGGACCTGAATCAGAATGGCTCGTTCACGACCTTCGCGCCGCGCCTTGGCGTCGCCTACCGCGTGACCGAAAAGACTGTCGTGCGCCTGGGTTTCGGGCGAGGCTTCGACATCGGCGTGTTCGGTTCGGTCTTCGGACACAACGTCACACAGAATTTGCCCGTGTTGGCGATCCAGTCGAATCAGCCCGCGCAGAATTACCTTTCGGTCT
Organism: Blastocatellia bacterium; assembly: GCA_036565725.1. Classification (GTDB taxonomy): domain Bacteria; phylum Acidobacteriota; class Blastocatellia; order RBC074; family RBC074; genus JAJVID01. Next base: position 11,525 of record DATCXQ010000761.1, on the reverse strand, counting down.
TCACGCTCGCGCAAGGGCCGCAGCCGCTTAACCCGGACACGGTCCTCAACAACCAGCCGAAAGGGCCGAACGGCCGCCCGCTCCTGCCGAACGGGGTGACGGCGTTCATCCTGCCGGAGACGCTGCGCTTGCCGACGAGCGACCAGTGGAACGTGACGGTGCAGCGCCAACTGCGCGGCGACATCTCGGTCGAGGCCGCTTACGTGGGCACGAAGGGCACGCACGTCTTCGCCGGTAATGGCGGTGATTACGACTTCAACCAGGCTACGGTTCAGGGCTTTGGGACGCTGTCCCTCAATCAGCGCAAGCCGTTCTTCCAGAAGTTCGGCTGGTCTCAGAACTTCCGTTATTACGGCTCGGACGCCAGTAACAATTACCACGGTCTGCAGCTCAAGGCCGACAAGCGTTTCTCGAAAGGCTTCTCGGTGATGAGTCATTACACCTGGTCGCGGTCGTTCAACTACACGAACACCTACTACAACATTGACGCGACGCAGGCTTATGGCCCGAACGACAACACGCGCAGCCACGTTTTCTTCCTCTCGGGGATTTATGAACTGCCTTTCGGCAAGGGCAAGAAGTACCTCGGCGGCGCGAATAAAGTGGGTGATTTCATCGTGGGCGGCTGGCAGGTGAACACTATCTACCAGTGGCAGAGCGGATTGCCGTTCACGCCGACCTATCGCGATTGCAACGCCGACCGCGACACTGGCTGGTGCCGGCCCGACCTGGTGGGCGACTGGCAATCCGACAACCCGAGCCGCGACGCATGGTTCAAGATCACATCCGCGCCGCTCACGGCCAACGGCCAGGTCGACGGCCCGTGGCGTCGTCCGGCGCGAGGCGTGTTCGGCAACGTGGGCCGCAACCGATTGCTCGGCCCGTCGTTCTCGCAGTGGGACATCTCGTTCTTCAAGAGCTTCGCGATCACCGAACGGTTCAAGGCGCAATTCCGCGCCGAGTCGTTCAACTTCGCGAACCACATGAACCTTGCGAACCCGAATACCTGCGTCGATTGCCCCGGCTCGGCGGGCAGGATTACCGGCCTCTACCGGCTGGCGACGCCGCGCCAGTGGCAATTCGGACTGCGGGTGGAATTTTAAGCGGGATTGGCGCCCCGGGCTTTTATATCCCTTGATCTACCGCCGCAATAACGAGCCGGTTGATTAAGGCTAAAGGAGTTGTTCATGTCGCTCTGCGACGCCTTGAAAGAATGAAAAGCGTAGAGTGGATTGCAGATCAATGTACGGCATACTGAGATGACAATACGGATCAGTACCGCGAGCGGTAGCGAGCGTGGCTTAGCCTGAAGCCCGCTCGCTACCGCTCGCGGTACTGATCCGGTCAGCCTTCCCGTACATGCAATTGCAATCCGCTCCAGTTCGTAGTCCCGTCCTTAGGCGGAATCGTCGGTTGCATTTCCATCCCGCGACGTAAAACGTTTCCGCCTAAAGGCGGGACTACGAATTGATTTTCCGGAGGAGCCTTCATGTCGTCGGCCCCGACACTCTGAAATAAAAATGATCTCCCCTGGGCGCGCATCGCTTGTGAGCGCGCCAGATTCTATCGTCTGTAGAGTGATTGAAGCCTGCACGTTGGAAGTGATGCGCGACCAGGGATTTTCTGAGGAGGACAATATGAAAAAGCGCATTCACCAACATCAATTCAGATCAGATCAACGTGAGTTTCCTCGCGTCTCACGACGCGCGTTCACGCGGATGGCGTCCGCATTGGCCGGCGTCGCGGCGCTGCCTTTCTACAACGAATCGTCGCTGGCTTTCGCGCAGCTCTCCAAGATTGGCCCGCTGCCGCCGGACGCCGTCAAGATCAACGCCAACGAAAACCCGCTGGGGCTGTGCCCGGTGGCGATGGAAGCCGCCGCCAAAGTCATCAAGAACGGTGGGCGTTATTCCTATGAGTTGACCGATGAACTGGAGCAGCTTTTGGCCGAAGGTGAAGACCTCGATGTGAACTACATTCAAGCGTTCGCCGGATCGAGCGACCCGCTGCATCGCGCGACGATGGCCTTCACGACGCCGACCAAGCCGCTCATCAGCGCAAACCCCGATTACGAGGCGGCGGCGCGAGGCGCTTCGTTCCGCGGCGCCAAGGTAATCCGCGTTCCTTTGACCCAAACCTGGGCGCACGACGTCAAGGCGATGGTCAAAGCCGCTGAGGAGCAGGAGGCCGGATTGATCTACATCTGCAATCCGAACAATCCGACCGGCACCGTCACTCCGCGCGCAGACATCGAATACCTCGTCAACAACAAGCCCGAAGGCGCGGTTGTGCTGCTCGACGAAGCCTATATTCACTTCTGCGACCAGCCGTCCGGGGCCGATCTTGTCGCGATGGATAGAGATGTGATCGTATTGCGCACCTTCTCGAAGCTTTATGGAATGGCCGGATTGCGCTGCGGCGTGGCTATGGCGCGGCCCGATCTGCTGGAGAGATTGAATAAGTACGGCGCGGGCGCGCTTCCCATAACGGGGGTCGCGGCGGCGATCGCAAGCCTCAAAGTCAAGACGCTCGTACCCGAACGCCGCCGGATCGTCAAAGACGTTCGCGAAGACGTCTTCGCATTCCTGGAGAAGAACAACGTCTCTTTCGTCCCCTCGGTGAGCAACTTCTTCATGCTCGACGCCAGAGTCCCGGCCAGGCGGCTGATTCGCGCGATGCATAAGGAGAAAGTCTACATCGGCCGCGTTTGGCCGGCGATGCCTACCTGCGCGCGCATCACCATCGGTACGCGTGATGAGATGACGAAGTTCAAAACTGCGCTCCTGAAAGTGATGCCGCAGTTGCAAATATAGAGCGGTTTACGATTGCGACTACGGTGTGGGGCGATTTGTTTAATCGCCCTGTTTGCGGCTATGTCCAATCGGGAAAGGAGCGCGAGTAAACAACTCGCGCCACAATCCCGTACACGCATTTGCAAATCGCTATAGACGCCCGGTCAAGCAGAGATTTTGAATCCCTCACTGTTGTCGGAGAGACGGCATGGGAATCGGAATGTTATAAGTTTGGGAGCCTACTCCCACTCCACCATCGCAGGTGTTGGGCGGGGTTGTGCAGATGCTCCGCGTCCCCTGGCATTCGGCCGCCCAAAACATGAACCCGAGCATCCCGCTCGTCGTACCAGCGCCGTTGGGCGCGACCGTCTGAACAAAGTTTCCCGTGCTGTTTATCAACGAACCGGCGAAATTCACGCATTCCGGAGCGGGCCTTCGACCAGTAACGAGGTAGACGCTTCCGGTGAATTTAGCCGGGGCCAGCGGTAAAATCGGCGGGCCGAACTGTGGTTTGCCGTCGACGTGCTCCTGCCAATTCGCTATTGCGCCGGAACTGCTGGGCTGACGATTCGGGACCATCGCGTTGGCGTAATCCAGAACCGGCGTTGAAGTGTTGAGCCAGTCCGCCGTCGCCTTGCGAGTAATGTCGATCAACCAACGATCGCCCGCTGCCAGGTCTATAGTCAACCGTGCGGCGTGATTATTCCCAGTCGCGTCATACGGCAAGACCGAACGATAAGCGTCAATGAACGCCTGCAATCCGGCCAGGTTCGGGCTACTGTTCTCCTCATAATCTATTTCGATCCCGACCCCTAATCTTTGAGCCACCTCCGCCGCATTCAACCCCAGCTGTGTCGCGTTCGCGGACAATGCTTGATTCCAGGGATCAACGTAAGTGATCCCGCCGATGGACAGCATGACGCGAATATTTCTGTTCTTGAAATAATTCACTATCTCCTGCGTCATGCCTCGCGGGACGCCTTGCAGGGTTTGCGAATCGGTTGTTTTGTTGAGCAACCGCAGTGGATGAACGAAACTGAGGTTCACCAGATTGACGGACGGAATCCCATCGCCCCGGTCGATCAGCCAACGGTTCTTGCTGTCGAACTCCGTCAGATCACGAACGCTGGACCAGGTACAAAAATCGTCGCCGCAATGCCAGGCGCCATAAATTGAAATCGGCGTGACTGCGAGATTTGCGGCGTTTCGGGCGGGCGCAGAAGAAGAAGCCAAAAGACATGCGAGAATGCCAACCAAGACCAATTTTCTTGTCATGTATGCCTCCTCAGACGTTTCCGTCTAATGTTTGTTCATCCTGGCGTGTTTTACCGGTGGGTATTCCCTCGCTCCGGAAGAGCGCAATGTTTATAGCTATCCGATGAATAATGCCTCCTGGCTCCGTCAGGAGCGGCATCCCGACCGGCCGCCGCTCTTGACGGAGCTGAGTGGGGAAAGCGGCTCCGAGCTATAAACTATAAACATTGCGCTCCTCCGGAGCGGGAAAGCGTTCAGTCAACAACGGTCAGTTCATTCACAGCGCCTGAATGACTAGGTCATAGACGAGGTGGACTCGCTGACACTTGCCTGTTGGCGCTTACACTAGGCTTGAGGGAGAAAAAAAAGAAGTGTGTTTACTGATACTTAACCTGTTAAGTTACAGTTTCGCCCGCCAAAAGCCGCCCGCAAGTGAGAAAGCCCGCCTTCTCCAATGTCCTTCGCGAGCCGGTACCGTCAGAGTTACATCTGGCGGCGGGTTTCTTGCCCGCTTCGTAACAGTACCGCTTCAGATCTTGGGCCAGGTAACTGCCAAAACCCTCCCACCTCGCCGATTCGGCGACTTCCATGAAAATGTCTCCGTAGGGCGTGTTTTGTCGTGACTACTTCCGTACGTAATGCGTGGGATTTTGGTCCACCAGCTTGAAAAAGTAGTCAAGGTCGTACGATGCCGCCTTGGTTGCCCTCTCACGGAACTTCTTTGCCCGGTCGGTCATGTCGCTGAGAATGTAGAACGCGTAGATAACACTCGGATTGGAAGACGAATCGACTCCCACCTGCTCCAGCGCGTCTAGATAACGGTCCAGCTTGCCTGAGCGCAGGGTTTTGGCCGGCTGAGCCTGAAGGTATTTGAAAAGAATCTCCCATGCTGTTAATGCCGGATTTCGCCCGCCCATCCAATTTACAGGACGGGTCTTTTGCTCCACCACCTTCGCCAAATCTGCAAGGTACGGCTCCGCGTTTTCAAGCGCCAAAGCGTTGAGGAAAAGCGGTTGAAACTCTACATTCTCCAAGTTGCCCCGTAGAACCCGCGCGACAGCCTCGTTTCTTGGCGCCAAGGAGAGCAAACTTATAGAAGCCACGCGGCGAACTTCTGCGTCTTTGTCAGCCAGCAGTCTGCCAAGCAGATCGGCCAATTCATTTCGCTGTGAAAAACCGATTGCCCGAGCGACACAGGCGCGTACTACTGGCTCGTTATCTCCGGCAAGAACGCTTAGCTGCTGATCTGTAACTGAGCTGGGATAATCCGCAAGCAACACCGTCGCTGCCGCCCGCACCGCCGGCTCAGTGTCGCCCAGCCAGCGGTCAATCGCTTGACGCAGAGCCGGCTCGCGCACGAGTCCTAAGGCGCGGATAGCAAGCGCCCGCGTCTCTGCTGAATGTTTGGCGGCGCCAATGGATACCAGGTCTTTCCAGTACAGCTCTCCGCCAATGTTTCGCATCTTCGGATCCATCTTGTAATAGTCTGGCGTCTCAGCCGCGCCGACAGTGGCCAACCATGAATTTGCGCGTTCGTCCGACAAATACGGGTTGTGAGAGCCGACCATAGTGATGGCTGCCTGTGCGATCTTCGAATCGGAGTCTGTCATTAAATCGTGTACGACTTTCACTACATTCGCGCGGTCAAAATCCTGCGAGCCATTAAACCTGTCCCGTCCACCGCTCATCCGGTCAAGTTCCCGAATGGCATATGTGACGTCGCCGAGGTCTCTGCTATGTAGCATGGCCGCAAGTTCGTTCCAAATCGCCTCCTTAACAGTATTTGCCGGCGAGGGCTTGTTGTCGGAGCACAGGAATACGCCTTGATACTCCATGCCCAAGTCGTTTACCGAGAGCTGACGATGGATGTGAATATCTTCGGTTTTCTTGGCAAATACGATGTAGGCGCCGTTGCGCTGAAAGGTGTAGCGCCACATCTGGCACTCATTACCCTTGAATTGAGGGATTGCATCGAAGTGTTGGAATCGGACCGTCGCGCCCGGCGCGTCGCCCTTGATGACCGAAATGACCTTGAAATGTGTCTCCTGGGTAATGAGCCCCGAACATGGCTTGAACAATTCATCCTGCGCCGGCCTGCTTGAGACTACCAAACCTTTGAAGATAATGTCCGCCTCGGCGATAAACTCCTCCAAGCTCACCGGCAGCCTGGCGGGGCGCCCACTGGCGACGCCCGCCCACGCCAGCAAAATGGCTGCGAGCATTGTACATCGCCGAATTATTCGCGGATCATCTGGACGCCTGTTTGTCCTACGGTCGAACCACATTTAGATTGACTCCAAAACTTTCCGATAGTGGGAGCAAATTTCCTTACAGCGGTTTTCATGTAGATGAATAGCCACAGAGCACACAGAGGGCACAGAGGACATGATGATTTCTCTGTGTTCTCTGTGCCCTCTGTGGCTAACAGTCTTCATACATTTGAAAACCGGTATAGACGGTGTTTTCATATCCTTTACTTTTCAGAAGCTGACGGGCGCGGAAAAGCCAGCGAAAAATTTGACGATTTCGCGAGCTTTCCATTGGATTCAAGGCAAAAGAAACATTTTGTTATGAATCTGAATTCTATGAACGCTCCTTCATGCGTCGTAACGCATAGTCAATAGGGCTTTCCTGGTTGCTACGGGCGCGGATCTCTTTCGCTATGCGCTTGGCAACTTCAATTTGGGTTCGGCCATACTGAAGCTTTTCAGGCGGCTGGTTCAATTCTGCTTTCATCTCATCCGCGATCATCGCGCAAGCCTCGCGCTCATTTGCTATGGCAGTATTCGCAATCTTGATCCAAGACTCTTCAACTTCAGTAATAGCTGTAGTGATTTCGTCCTTGATCATTATTTGTAGTTCGTCCAGTGTGTGTTGCCCTGGGTGATATTTCGTTCTGATCCCTTCCGCTCGATCTTCCGGTATCACCGTTCTATACCCTTTCAAAACAGCATCGGCGTTCGAGATTCTCTGAAACGCTCGGATCATATTGAGCGCCTCGCCTATATCAGTTGCCAATATTGTGCGCTGATACTTTAGATGCTTAATAGCAACTCCAACAATAGGTATATGTTTTGGGTCGTTTAGCGCTTCTAGTTCGTCAGGGAGCAGCCAGACTGGAGATCCGCTCATTCCCTCCGGATTAGGAAACAGACGAGGTTTTCCATCGGGGCCAACCGATTGTTTTCTGCTAAACATGATTGCGATATGACTTTCAGGTTTGACGTCAAATTTTTTGTACCGTTCTGTTGGATGCGCAAAGTTGCGAAAACTATATACCTTCGACTCTGTTTTCCGCTTTTTGGGATCACCTTGTCCCTTAGAACCCGGAAAGCCGAGGATAAAATACGTCTTGCCTTCGCGCGGCAATGCGTATGGCGACAGAGACCCAATATCCAAGGGCCATTTGTTGACCGCCGGATAGGGCGGTAGATGAGGGTCTCTGAACTTCAGAACGCCTACGTCGAGAACATCCCGGTCTCTATCTTCCCCTTCAGGTATGGTAGTCAAATGAAGATGGGAGGACAGATGTAATTTGGTTTTTGGCTCTACGTAGAAGTAGACCTCGCGCCCTTCTCTTATTTCATCGAAAACATGTCCTGCTGAAATGAGAAACGAGCTAGCATTTGCAGAGACTAGAAACCCGGTACCAAACGATTGCGGTTTTCCATCAGGCCTATCTATAAAGAGAGGAACTATATGGCGAGAGAGAATTGCGCCTATCTTCTCAATTATTTCTGACTCTCGTCGCTGTTCTGGTGTCATCGGCCTATCCCCTTTCGATCGTGTTTGCGTCTCGCTTGCTACGCTATTATGGGGCCTTCCTCGACTTAACAGAAGTTTTTTTGTTACGAGCCGGCCGTCCACCATCTCCCGACTCGGTGCGCTTTTTGTTAAGAATCCTTCCAAAGACCGGACACTTTCCTACACACACGCGGCCAATTTGGTAACTGCAATAACACAGTTACAGAATAAGCGAAATAAGTCGCAATCACATTCCTTCTGGAAGTCGTTGATAGGCGCCGAGGTAGTGAGGGCGCAAGAAAAGCCTTGAATTGACCTGACAGTTCAATTCCTGAAGGTACAATCTTCGCATTGCTTCAACGTCTCGGCGCTCTGCTCGATGTGCTTGAATATTCTTGATTCCTCCGATCAGCGTATGCCTGCCTTGGATTTACCGGGCGGATAGGAACCGCAGGATCTCGGTCATCAGTCGCTCTCCCTGATCCGTAGCGAAAATGAACTGCGCGTGGGCGGAGCCTTCGAGGATCACCAACTCTTTCGGGTCAGTGGCTTTCTCATACTGCTCGCGAATTCTGGGGAGCCGCAGTCCAGCGTCGTTCGCGTCGTCGCGGCATACGATGAACAGCTTCCGGCCCTTTATCTGTTCGGGTTTGTCGATCGGCGAGTGCGCCAGCAGCACTAGGCGATCTATCTCGCCGGGCTTCGCCTCGACCGATGCGTCCGCCGCAGCCCAGCCTCCAAAGCTTGCCCCGACGACCGACACGGTCTTTGCGCCATTCTGCCGAAGGTATCGGACTGCCGCCAGCACATCGAAGCGCTCTCCGTTGTCATCAGGATTGGTCCTGGCGCCGCCGCGCGACTGGCCCCGCCCGCGAAAATCAATGGCCAAAACGCGAAAACCCGCTTTGACCAATGCCTGCGCCTGTTTCTCCCAACTCTCCTTTGTGAAACGGCCTCCGTGCGCCAGCACTACTCCCTGGTCGCCTTTTCCATACAGGTTGGCGTAGATAAGCCCGCCGTCCTGGGTCGGAAATGAAACCTGTTCCGGAGTTTCAGAATCAGTTTGCCTGCCGCCTGCGCCGCCGAAAGCAATCGCTGACACCGTGATTGCAAATACGATGATAACGAGCGTGTTCTTCATTGTTTTGCTCCTTTTCGTGATTGTTCCTGTTACAGTCGCCCGCCGCGTTCAACTATCAGCCGCATGGCGGGTCCGCTCACGAAATCCTGTTCGTGGAACCGTTCGCCCCACGCCAACGGCGTGACGTCACGGTACTCGCGCTCCAACTCGTCCCCGACGAATCGCATGAGTTTCCGCAGCGACGCGCGGACGTTCGGATCGGCCCCGTGGTCCAACAGCAGCCGTGCGAAGTCGTCGTGACTCCGAAGGCGGCGGGGCTGCGCCACTACACAGCCGAAGAGCGCGGTGTGCCCGCCGAAGCCTTCCGCATCGACCGCGGCTTTGACGTTTACGTCCGCTCCGCGGGCGATCATCCAACGCGCGATCTCCATTTCGTCGTTGTCCACGCAGAGGTGGAGGAGCGCCGCGCCCCCGAGCGGAGTGGTGTGCAGCGCCAGCGATTCGTCAGCGTGGCAGCCCAGTTCGGGCGGGTAGATTTCCTGGTGCAAAAAAGTTCGGTTGAACAGGCCGGGGTCGCGACGCAGGTGTTCCTCAAGCATATCAATCCGGCCACGGTGCACGGCCATCGGCGGCGTGTCAGGCAACTCGACGCCATGTTTGGCGAAGAGTTCGAGGCACTGATGTTTCCCCTTCGGGTTGCGGCCGTAGGTTTCGAGAACCATCGCGACGGGCGCGAGCCGGTCGCCGTTCGCGTCGCTGATTTCGGCGCCCAGTTCGAGCAGAAACGCCATTCCAGCGTCGTTCTGCGTTTCGGCAGGTCCCATCACGGAATCAAGCGCGGGACGCGCGCCCATCGCGTATAACAGCCGGGCGGTGTCGAGCTGCCCCTGCAGGCAAGCCCGGTCGAATGCGAACTGCGCGTCCTCCGCGCCGAGATCGCGAAGCATTGCGATGATCCGGTCCCGCCCCAGGTTCGCGGCATATGACATCGGCGGCCCCCAATTGCACGATGCGGTTCCGCGCGCCATCTCGCGCAGCAGCCTCGGATGCTTCAACACCAGATCGCGGACGGCGTCGGCGTCGTCGCGCCAGATCGCATCAATCATTCTGCAGGAGAGCGCGAGGCGCGGCCAGTTCGGCAGGCCATAGCTTCGGGCGAGCGCGAGCTGCGCGTCGGCCAGTTTGGCTGCGCCGGGTTCGACGTTCTTGGGGTGATGTTTTTGAAACTCCGCTGTCGCGACGGGATCGCCCTGCCTGACGGCGTGGAGCAGGTCTTTGGCCTGGTGTTTGAGTTGATCGAGGTTGGGACGGACTGGAAAGTGACGATCGGCCATGACGGACCTCCTTCTTGGTAAAAGCCCGGAGTCCGCTTGTTATCGGGCGAAAAGGAAGTTCGCATGAACCTTAGGTTGAGATATCGCTCAGGTGGACTCGGTCCTGTCCGCGGACTGGTGGCGTCCTGAAAGCCAGCCCGAGCATATCTTCGTCTAAGCTGTTGGTCAAGACATTACATCACCTCAGATTTTGGGCCTGTTCATTGAACCTGGGGAACCGTAGGAACGAATGTAATATCGTAATCTTTACTCGGTTTCTTTCCTCCTCTTCGACCTTGACAAGGATCGAAGGCAAGGTAGATGACTGGTAGAGCAGCTTCTTTCTTTGATTTCCCCACTGATCGACCGCTACTTGCAGGACCGGCTTGCCGAGCAGCTGTTCATAAAACTTCTGAACATCATCGAAATTATCACGAGCGAGCAACGATAGCGCCTCATTGCCGAGGCTATCTATCATGGCTTCCACCTGAGCGTCGCGATAAGCGTATCTGCTCAGATCGACCGGCTTTTCGCCGCCGATCGTGACCGTCGCGCCCGCGCTGGCGGCCCTCTCCGCCGCTTCATTCGCTAGTTGTAAAGCCTTCTCCATTTGTTCCCAGGCGTTTTGAGCGCGACCATCGGCTCGTTCTCTCCCTTTGCTCGATCCGTCTCTTTCCCGCAATTGCCTTCTAGCTTGGTCGGCTTCCATTCCCTGATGTATCGCTATGCCGGTTGTCACAATCAATGCGACGACGAGCAGGAACATAAAGAATCCCTTCATGAACCCAGAAAATGATTTAAATCGAGAGGGAGGCGGAGGATTGATCATCGCGTAAGCCGTGGGGCGCTCCGCGTAAGCCGGAGGGCGCTCCACGTAAGCCGGGGGGCGCTCAATGTTCGCCTGGGCCGCAGCGTATTGCGGCGGTGACTGGGCCGCAGCGTATTGCGGCGGTGAATAGTAACGCTCCGTATCACCCGCAATCGTGTCGCCGATGCTCGGAGCAAGACGCCCGGTTCCGACGCTCGCCATTGGCTGTTGCGGCTCCGCTCTGCCGTGGTTGAGTGTCACAGCGGCCGTAAATTCGGTCTCTGCAGAGAGCTGATCTCCGCATTGCCGGCAGAACTTGTCCGCCTCAGGAGATTCGTAGCCGCATTTTTTACAGGCTTCTTGCATAAGGTGTACCTCGTTTCGATATTTTTTTACACGGGAATGAATAACTTTACGTTAAGCGGCGACCTTTGTTCGCAGATTGTGCTTTGTTAGATCGATTTGCAATTGCGTGTACGGTAGGGGCGGACCTGCGTATCTGCCCCGGTTTGGGCTTACATGTGACCACCGGG
>DATCXQ010000758.1:0-3382 GCA_036565725.1 Blastocatellia bacterium | reverse complement strand
GCGACGGTTGACACCGATTTGCAAAGTCAACCGTCGCTGCCGCGACTAAAGGACCGATGCGCTGATGGTCCCGGCTTTGAAAAGCCGGGCTAGGATCACACGGTCGCTGCCGCGACCGGGAAAAAGGCGATTGCAGTATTTTTTCAAATGCCATAAATCTGTCCTACTCCGGGCTGTTCCTATTTAGCGACCATAGACCGAATAGTTTGAACGAGCGGCCCGGGATAGACCCCGATCCACACCAGCAACAACGTGAGGAGCGCGAGCGCGGCGGCGCCCATAAACGAGAGCGACGGCAGCGGCCTGAGCGCCGCCGCCTCCCCTTCAGGCGCGTCGCGGAACATCATGAACGCGACGCGCAGGTAGTAGTAAAAACTGATCATCGTATTCACCACCAGGATGACCGCCAGCAACCAGAGGGCCGACTCGACGCCTGCCATCAAGACGTAGAACTTGCCCATGAAGCCCGCCGTCAACGGAATCCCGCCCAGGCTGAGCAGCGCGGCGAGGAAGGTCGTCGCCAACCAGGGCCGCCGCCAGAACAGGCCACGATAATCTTCAATCTCGTCCGCCTCTCTTCGGCCTGACAGGATCGTAACGACTCCGAAGGCGATCAGGTTGGTCACGAAATATGCCACGAGATAGAAGGCCACAGCCGTGGCGCCAAGACTTCCGCCCGCCAAAAAAGCCACTAACAGATAGCCCATGTGCGCTATAGAGGAGTAGGCCAGGATGCGCTTGACGTTGGTTTGCGCCAGGGCCAGCAGATTGCCCACGAACATCGAGGCGACGGCGATGGCCGCGAGCGCCGGGAAGAATGGTTGAACAACCTCGTCGCCCAGGTTTGCGAAGTACCGCACGAGCAGCGCGAAAACCGCGCCTTTGGAGACCGTGGCGATGAAGGCCGTGACCGGCGCGGGAGCGCCCTCGTAAACATCCGGCGCCCAGACGTGAAACGGCGCCACCGCCAGCTTGAATCCCACGCCGACGAAGATCATCGCCTGGCCGATCAACAGCAGCTCCTGGCGGACGTCGCCGCCGGCCGCGCCGGAAGCCATTTGCGCGAACTCCATCGTCCCAAGCTCCGCGTAAATCAGCGCCATCCCGAACAACAGGAAAGCAGCCGACGCGGCGGCAAGAATCAGATATTTGATACCCGCCTCGACGCCACGCGCGCTCCTGCGCGGATACGCGATCAGGACGTATAAAGAGACGCTGAGGATTTCCAGCCCCAGAAAGAAGGAGACGAAGTGAGCGCTCATTACAAGCGCCGCCCCTCCCGCCGTCGCGAGCAACAACACCAGGTAGAACTCCTCCAACTGTCCTCCGAGCCTGCCCAGGTAACCGTGAGCGAGCAGCGCGACGGCGAAACCGGCGATGAAGAGCAGCCCCAGATAGAAGAGCGCGTATTGATCAAGTATCAACAACTGCGTGATCTGTCGCGGCGCTTTGGACGCGGCCACCGGAAGCATGGCGAATGACAGAGCGATTCCGGCGAGCGCGCAGACAAGGGCGGCCCGCGCGTCGCGGTAAAAGGCGATCACCAGCATGAGCGCCACCGACGCGGCGGCGATGGCGAGCAATGGCGACAATGCGACTAGATCGTCAATCGTCATGCGGATCATCCATGCATCCGGCTGGCCGCGTCGGCGTCCAGGGTTTTGAACTGGCGCTGGAGCTTGAGCACGAGCGCCAGGCCGACCGCCACTTCCGCTGCGGCCATGCTCAGGATGAAGAGATACATCACCTGCCCGTCCGCCTGCGCCCATCGGGCCCCGGCCGTCACAAAAGCCAACCCCGTCGCATTCAACATAATTTCGAGCGACATCAATATGAAAACGATGTTGCGCCTAACGAGCACGCCAATCAGCCCCAACGCGAAAAGCATTCCGGCCAACAACAATCCATATTCCGTAGGAACCGAAGCCATCATAAGAAGAGGGGGGGACAGGGCGACGGGGCGACGGGGCGACGGGGCGACAAGGAGACAAGGGAAAGGGGAGACAAGAGATCAGATATTTATTCTCTCTTCCCCTTGTCGCCCCGTCGCCCTGTCGCCCTGTCGCCTTGTCTCCACGCCCCACTCACGCCCCAGGTGATAAGCGCCGACCATCCCAGCGAGCAGCAGCAGCGAAGCCAATTCGACGCCCAGCAGGTAAGGGCCATAGAGCGCTATGCCCACCTGTTTCGGCTCCACGGCCCCGGCGGCAGGAGCGCGGAGCGAGCCGCGCGCAATGATGAACGCCAACTCGCCGACGAGGACGAGCGCGAGAATCGCAGGTCCGATCCATGCCCTAAGACTCAACCACTGACTCTCTTGCGCCGTGGCGCTCGGCCCCAGGTTGAGCAGCATGACCACGAAGACGAAAAGAACCATGATCGCGCCTGCGTAGATGATTACTTCCAGCGCGGCGGCGAAGACCGCGCCCAGCGTGAAGAAGATCACCGCCACCGCCAGCAGCGAGACGATCAAATAAAGCAGCGCGTGAATTGCGTTCAATCGCGTGATCACCATCATGGTCGAAATCAACGCCACCGCCGCCGCAATGTAGAAGACTGCGTTCATCACTTCAGGTGTCAGATGTCAGATGTCAGATGTCAGATGTCAGTAGTTTGTTGCGATCGAACAATCACTGAAACCTGAAACCTGGAACCCGATGCCTGACATCCGACATCTGACATCTGACATCTGACGTAATCAGGGCATCAAACTGCGCACGTCGACGGGCGGCTCTTCATTCTCGGCCTCTCCTTTATCTTTTCCGCCGATGGCCAATCCGGCCACCTGATAGAAGTTGTAACCGGGGTATTTGCCGGGGCCGTTGATCATCAGGTCTTCTTTCTCGTAGACCAGGTTTTGGCGTCTGTACTCACTCATCTCGAAGTCGGGCGTGAGTTGAATGGCGTAAGTCGGACATGCCTCCTCGCAGAAGCCGCAGAAGATGCAGCGCGAGAAATTGATCCGAAAGAACTCCGGATAACGCCTTCCGCTCTCGTCCTCGGTCGCCTGCAGCGCGATACAATCCACGGGGCAGGCCACCGAGCACAGGTAACAGGCCACGCAACGCTCGCCGCCGTCAGGATCGCGCGTAAGCACGATCCGCCCTCGCCATCGCGGCGGCAGATACGGCTTCTCATCGGGATATTGAATCGTCACGCGCGGCTGGAACGTGTGCAGCAGCACCTGCCATAAACTTCTCAAGATACTGATCATCACACCTCTCTATTCTTCCTCGTTGCAGCGACGATGTCATTTAGTCGCCAACAGAATCCCCCCTGTGACAACGATGTTCAGCAGCGCCAGCGGCAACATCACCTTCCACCCGAACGCCATCAATTGATCGAAGCGCGGCCGTGGGAGCGTGGCCCGCAGCAGGATGAA
>DATCXQ010000756.1:0-3939 GCA_036565725.1 Blastocatellia bacterium | reverse complement strand
TCGTACGCATAGTTCGATCTTGAGGAGCCAAACTCGATCTCCTGAAATCCGCAACCCGCAATCCGCAATCCGCAATTCCAGGCCTCGTCCCACCAGCCGTCGAGCGTGCTCAAATTCAATGCGCCGTTCGCCGCGGCTTTCATCCCGCTCGTGCCACTCGCTTCGAGCGGACGTCGCGGCGTGCTCAGCCAGATGTCCGCCCCCTGCGTCATCGAACGCGCGACGGCCATGTCGTAACCTTCCAGGAAGACCATGCGGCGGCGGAAATCGGGGCGGCGGCTGAGAGCGACGATCTGCTTGATCAATTCTTTGCCGGCCTCATCGCGCGGGTGAGCCTGCCCGGCGAAGATTATCTGCACAGGTCGGTCAGGATCGTTCAAAATGCGCGTCAGGCGTTCGGGATCGCGCAGCAGCAGGCTCGCGCGTTTGTACGTCGCAAATCGCCGTCCGAACCCAATGGTCAGAGCGTCGGGATCGAGCATTTCATCAGCGGCTTCGACCTCTGATTGCGGGGCGCCGCGCCGTTCCAGTTGTTGGCGCAAGCGGCGCCGCGCGAACGCGACCAGCCGTTCGCGTCGCCGCTCGTGAGTCCGTCACAGCTCTTCAGCCGAGATGCGGCCCGCGCGCGCCCAGAGTGATTGATCGGCAGGTTCCTCGCGCCATCGCGTCCCCAGATAGCGGTCGTAAAGCTCGTCCATCTCCTGCGAGATCCACGATTGAAAATGGACGCCGTTGGCCACGTGGCCGATTGGAACCTCTTCTTCGGGCGCGCCGGGCCACAAAGACCGCCACATATTTCGCGTTACCTGCCCGTGCAACCGGCTCACGCCGTTGCTCGATTGCGCCAGCCGCAAGGCGAGCGCGGTCATGCAGAACGGCTCGACGTCGTCGCTCGGATTCTTTCTTCCCAGAGCGAGAAAATCGCGGAACGACATCCCGAGGCCGCTTGCGTATTCGCCGAAGTAACGCTCCATCAAATCGGGCTGGAAGTAATCGTGCCCAGCTGGAACGGGCGTATGCGTGGTGAAGATCAAGCCGGCTGAGGCGGCTTCGCGCGCTTCGGCGAACGAGAGGTGGTTAGCCTGCATCAATCGCCGGATGCGTTCGAGCGCGAGGAAGGCCGAATGGCCCTCGTTCAAATGGTAGACGCTCGGCCGAACGCCCAAGGCCTCCAGCGCGCGACATCCGCCGATGCCCAGCATCATCTCCTGCTTCAAGCGCATCTCGGCGTCGCCGCCGTAAAGCTGATCGGTGATGTCCTGATCGCGAGCGCTGTTTTCCTTGATGTTCGTGTCAAGCAAGTAGAGCGCGACGCGGCCCACCTGCGCGCGCCAGATTTGCGCGGCGACCTTGCGGCCGGGGTACTCGACCTCGATGATCAACGGCCCGCCGTCACACTCGCGTTCGAGGGTCAGCGGCAGGTTGTGAAAATCGTTGTCCCTGTACTCCTCCTGCTGCAATCCGGCTTCATTAAGGTATTGACGAAAATAGCCCTGCTGGTAAAGCAATCCGACGGCGACCAGCGGCACGCCCAGATCACTCGCCGATTTCAAGTGATCCCCGGCGAGAATGCCCAAACCGCCGGCGAAGATCGAGAGGCAATCAGTGACGCCGAATTCGGCCGAGAAATAAGCGACCAGGAGATTGTTAGTTCCGTCGTGATGTTTGCGGAACCAAGTTGATTCGCTCTTCTGGTATGCGTCGAAATCGTTAGAGACGCGATTCAGATGAGCCAGAAAACCCTCGTCCGAGGCCGCCGCCTGCAGAGTCACCTGATCAATTATTCCGAGCATCAGCGCCGGGTTGTGGCCCGATTGTTCCCACAGGTCGCGATCCCAGCGAAACAATTCGATCGCGTCGTGATTCCACGCCCAGCGCAGGTTGTAGATCAATGCTCGCTGCCGATCCAACTCCGGGGGCAGTGAAGGCGTTACAGTGAATGTCCGAATCGGTCTCGCCATTTCAAAATTTCACAACGAGCGTTGAACAAAGGGCGGCCTGCGTGACTTTTGTCGAGACGCTGCCTAAAAGGTCGTGTTTCAGATCGTCCTCGCCGGTCGCGCCGATCACAATCAGGTCGTATTCGCCTCTTTCGGCTTCGCTCAGAATCTCCAGAGCCGGATCACCTTCGGTGATCATCAAGGTTGCCGAAAGGCCGTGTCTTTCAAGCTGCCGCCGCGCATGCTCAACGACGCTGGTCGCCTCGCGCTGGAGCTCTTCCTTGAATGTGAGATCTGAGGAAGAGCCACCGAGGTCAGTGACGTCGGGCGGATAATCGAACCAATCGCGTTCGAGTCCCAGGTGAACCCACGGCGTCTCCGCCACACTCAGCAGAGTGATTTCCGCCTCTCCGGTTTGAAGCGATGAGGCCATAACATCCAGCGCACGTTCGGAGGCGAGCGATCCGTCTACCGCCGCCAGAATTCTCCATTGCCTGCCTTCCTCGCTTAGCTCCCGCCCTATCAAAACAGCGCCCGGCGCCGCCGCGACGACACTACTAGCGACCGGCCCCAATCCCGGTTTGCTGCGCGTATATTGATCGTGCGCTCCGACGACGGTGACGTCGTATTCGGCGGCCAGCCGCGTGATCACACGCGCCGGCGAGCCGGTTTCCACCCGCGTCCCGGCTTCAACACCGAGCGCGGCCAGCACAGCCTGAGCCTGAATCGAGTGCTGGCCGGCCTCCGCTCGAATTCGCCGGTCATAGGCTTCAACCATTCGCGCGGTCTTTTTCGACGTTTTCCAAGCTTTGCCCTTCGGGAAATAGAATTCCGGCGCGACGCAAAGCAGATCGAACTCACTGTCTTCACGCCGCAGCAGGCGCGACGCCGTGCGAATTGCGGTTGCCGCTTGATCCGAACCGTCTGTCGCAAGTAATACTTTCATCATTACCACCCTTCATTGTTTTTATGAGCCACAATTGTTTTCCCTTCTACGACGTTCCACAGTTAATGCATTGCAACTTGCAGGCCAGTTCGGCTTCCTCGGGTTTACACCGCGTTGATGAGCGAATTTGTATTTGTGGGGATGAAGCGTCCGGCTTTTGCCTGAGCATAGGAGGCGCTTTCGGCTTTCCGCGTGCGTAAAGTTACTCACCTTACTGCGCAAAAACACGCAGCCTCGGGCCAATCAGAACGGCTGATTGCGCTTTCGGCCTTCATTATTGCGAGAAACCCAGTCGGCACGGTTATTGCCATTCATCTCTTGGAGAGTGATGAAACAACACGTGATCGAATATGAGTAATCAGTCTTGGAACAAAGTGTTAATCGTAGACGATGAACCGACGGTTCGGTGGGTGCTTGCCGAGGCGCTGCGCGGCTGGGATTACGAGACGGTCGAAGCCGGGACGGGAGCGGCGACGCTGGCGTCCCTCGTTACCGAACGGCCAGCGGCGGTGTTGCTGGACATCAATCTGCCCGACAGCTCCGGCCTCGATCTGCTGCGCGAGATTAAGCGCCGCAGTCCGCAATCGGCCGTGATTATGATCACGGCCGAGACGCTGTTCGAGAATGCAGTCGCCGCTCTGCGAGGCGGCGCCGACGATTTCATCGGCAAGCCGATCAACCTGGAGGAACTGCGCTTCGCGCTCGAGCATTCCATCGAGTTGAAGCGACAGGGTCGCGTGCCGGACGCCGTGAGCCGTCCCCGCATTTTGATCGTCAGCGACTCGCCGGAGCGTATCCCACATTTGCAAATTGGCTTCAATTCGCAAGAGGTCGAGATCGCCAGCGCCGTGTTTCCAGAAGAGTGGGAATACGTCAGCGGCGACAAGCACGAGCTGGCGGTGATTGATGTCGGGCCGGCGCTGCTGGAGCCGCTGCTCGGGAACCTTCGCGCGAGCAAGGAGCATGCGGAGATTCCCGTATTGGTGGAGCAGAGCAGGATCGCGGCGGCCCCCTTGGCTGGAGTGCTGCCGAAATATCGCGCGATGCCGTGCA
>DATCXQ010000745.1:0-3935 GCA_036565725.1 Blastocatellia bacterium | reverse complement strand
AATAGACCCAACGAAATTCATCCGGCGCCAATCGCCGCGCGCGTTCATAGCAGACAGCGGCGCCTTCGTATTCTTCGTAGGTGTGCAGCGTCATGCCGAGTCGCCCGACCGCTTCGGCGTCGCGCGGATTCGCTTGGGCCGCGGCGTATGCTTTTCGCAGTTGCTCGCTAATCTCAGGAGCGAAACCGCTGAATACCGGTTGCGGCAAATCGGGCAAGGATTGGGCCTGCGACGTGAGGGACGACAGTAGAACGAAACTGACGAAAAGAATAATTGTCCGCTTCATTGGTTCTGCTCCAGCGTTTTCAGGTCGCGCTCAATGCTGTCTGCAAGGCGCCTCTGGTTGAGCACCGAGGCGCGCTTCAGGGACTCGCGGAGGTAATGAATTCCTTTTCGCCTATCTCCTGCCCGAATATATGTTGCGCCGAGGGCGTAGGTATTGCGCGGAGTGTCTTCATCTTCCGGAGTCAGCGTCTGAAGAAACTGTTCGATGGCTTCTGAAAGTTTGTTCTGATTGACCAGGATTCTGCCAAGTTGGAAATGCGCCGACCGGTAGCCGGGTTTGTTATCGATGGCTTTGCGGTAATGGGCCGCGGCCTCGTCCAGCTTGCCTTCGCGTTCGACAATCAAGGCGTAATTGTGATGCGCTTCCGCATAGTATGGATTGAACCGCAAACAACTCTGGAACGCTTGCGCGGCTTCACTGAAACGCCCCTGCCCGACCAGCGACACCCCGAAGTTATAGTGGATGTCGGGCAATTCGGGGTTGATCGCAAGGGCGGCGCGATAAGCCCGATCCGCCTTGTCGAACCGTTTTCTGCGGCTATAAAGCGAGATCAGGTTGATATGCGCCTGTACTAGCCCCGGATCGATCTCCAGCGCCTGTTCGTGCGCGGCGATGGCCTCTTCGACCTTGCCCGCGCTCTCCAACGCGGCGCCGCGTTGGAGGTGTTCGGACGCCGCGGCGTTCTTCCCGGCGGCGCGAGCGGCTTCCGGCGCTGGCTGAGAGGAATGGGAATGCTCGCGGTGTTTATCCGGATTCTTCAACGGTGCGGTTTTGAAATCGAAGCGCAGCAACTCAGCCGCCTCTTTCCCCCCATTCTCCAATTGTTCCTTCTTCCCCGCCTCAAGCCAGCGTGTTTGCCCCGGCGCCAGTTTGACAGGGCGGCCCCGCGCCGGTTCGAACTGCGCGGCTGTGAGCGCGACGAGCAAGCCCGGTTCGGTCGCAGCGGCCACATACTCGCATTTTTTCCGCGCCGCGCAGGTCAGCCGCGTGATGCGGACCTGCTCGTTTTCAAATTGTACCTTCTGGAAATCCTCGCCCGCGGGAACATCTTCGCGGAAAAACTTGCCGCGCAGCGTGTTGGGGTCTTTGGCCGGTTCGGTCTTGAATTCGACGCGAAGGAAATCGCTCGGCGTGTCGTTTGGATTTTCAACCTCGTGAGTCTCCTTGACCGCTTTGTAGAGGCGGAAGCTTCCCATTTTGACCGCCGGGCGAGTGACCGCGCCGTAGCTCAATCCTATATGTTTGAAGATGACCGGCCCGGCGTCATTCAAGTAGACATATGTGGCGCCGAAGGCTGTATGGTCGTGTTCGGGAATTTTGACGCGCGGCGCGTAATGCACGCGCTGTACTTTGACGTAGTCGTTCTCAAACTCCAGTTTGTAAGCGTCGGGAGCGATCTTCATCGGGTCTTGCGCGGCCGCATTGACCGACAGGCAGATGATGGCAAGTTGTAAAGTCAGAAGTTTCACTAACGACATAAAATGAGGGGACTGCACGAATGCAATCCCCTCGACCATTTTAAATATTCATCAGACTTAGAAGCCAAGGCGAAGTCCGAACCGGAAGACGCGTTCGTCAATGCCTTCACGGCCAAACTGACGCGTGCCCGTGATTACCATAAAATCAGGATTCGACACGTTGGCATTGGCCGGAGCGGCGAAATGCGGTGTATTCGTCGCATTAAAGGCTTCAACCCGGAACTGGAGCTTGACGCCTTCCGTGATGCTAAACTGGCGGAAGACGCCTAAATCCAGATTGACGGTTCCGGGGCTGCTCAGGGTGTTAAATCCTACCGTCCCGTATCGAGCGCCCGTCACTGGCGCAAAGGCTGTCGGGTCATAGTACGGAGTTCCTCGTCCAATGCCACCCAGCTTCTTCACTTCGGCTTTCACCTGATCCGCGCGTTGAGTATTGCCGGGAGCATTGAGGGAAGTGCCGCTGGCCGAGACGCTGAACGGACTGCCCGAGAAAGCGCCGAATAGCCAGCTTAACTGCCAACCTCCTACAAAGGCTGAAGCCAGACGGCTATCGTTCAACCAACGCCGCCCCTTGCCAAACGGTAATTCATAGCCGCCGTTGATCTGGAAGTTGTGCGGAATGTCAATGTTCAGCACGGCTCGGTTAAGGTTGCGGAAGGCCGGATCATTGATGGCCAAACCGCTATCGTTATCACCACCAAGATTGACCAGGCCGATGGCCTTCGACCAAGTGTAATTGGCTTGCAATTGCAATCCATTCGCGAAACGCCGTTTCAGGGATGTCTGCAACGAATCGTAATGCGAATTAGCGAATCCGTCGTAGAGCGTCGTCGTAGCGACGCGTCCGGGGAATCTGATGTTGAGAGGTTGGCTGGCAGGGCCGCCGCCCGGTCTTCCGGAATTCACATCAAAAGAGCCTGCCTGCCCGATGGTGCGCGTAGCGACATAGCCCGCCGAGGCGGTAAAGCCCCAACCTATATCCTTCTCAAGCACCAGGTTCCATGACTGAACATACGGGCGCTTGAAGCTGTCTCCCAACGTCAGCACGTTGACGCCGTTCGGTACAGGCACGGTACCGCTGCTGATGTCCGGCGGAGGCGAAGGCGGAATTCCGTCCCGCAGCAAGCCGGCCGGGGCAAGGGAATTCGGCGGCGTAAGGTTGAAAGCCAACAACATCGGATAGTTGGTGCGGAAGACGCGCGCCAAACTGACCGGGTCGATGGTGATGCCGTAACCGGCGCGCGCCACGAACGAGTCATTGACACGCCAGGCGATGCCCAGGCGCGGCGAGAAGAGTTTCTTGCTCAACTTCACGTCGCAGTCTTCGGGCACATTGCCTGCCCCGCACACCTTCATAGTGTTCGTGTTGAAGTCATAACGTTCAATCCCACGATCTTCGCGCTTCGGCAACGGGTAATATTCCCAGCGCGTACCGTAGGTCACAGTCAATTTCGGATTGACCTGCCACTGGTCGCGAACGTAGAAACTGTAGGCCCGCGCCTTGAATATAATCGGCGGGTCTACCAACAGCGTGCGGCCCGCGTTGGTATGGAGGCCCAGCAGGAAAGTGGCGAAGGAATTAAATGGAATACTCTGCGGAGCAGTGGCAGTACAATTCCCTTGCGCATTCGCGGCGGTGCAGAGCGAGGTCGGCCCTTGCTGGAATCTGAATCCGCCTGAGCCCGGTTCGGCGTTGCCGCCGCCGTTCCATTCCGCCTGCAAGTGATTGATCGTTTGTCGGGCAAAATCAAGGCCAAAGCGGATATTGTGACTGCGGCGAGTCCAGTTGAAATTGGTCACATACTGCCATTGCGGGTCGTTGCGCGTGTAGGGCATAAAACTGTCCTGCACACCAAGATTCGCAAAGCCTTCAATCCTGAAACGTGGCCAGCCGTTTTCGAAATCTCGCGCGCCGTTCGTGCCCGGAATTTTCAAGACGTCCAAGCCGATCTGCTGATCCAGGAAGCCTTGTTCTGAACTGGTACCTTGTTTGGTGTAGCCAACGTTGGCGTCAATGATGAAGCTGGAATTGACCGTGTAAACGCCAGCAACCGTAACGCCGTAGGTTTGGCCGGAACCGACACCGGTGTTGCCGCCTTGTGGCGCAGTGCCGATACCGTCCAACGGGCCGAGCGCGCCCGGATTCAGTTGTTTATAGGTCAGGAAACTGA
>DATCXQ010000741.1:0-20275 GCA_036565725.1 Blastocatellia bacterium | reverse complement strand
CCGCGACCTCGCGGGCAGGCTTCACCGCAAGACATGCCCGCGAGGTCGCGGGGGCGCCGCCCGATTTTAAATGTTTCAGGGCGTCCCAACGGGACATGAAGGCTCCAATTTCAATGTCTTGATTGTTGAATTCAACGCGTTTTGCAGCCGCGGTTCGTGCGGGTAACCGTGTCCCAGGTGGCGCCGCAGGCCTTCGGCGTAATAGCATCCGCACTCCCGGCCATAACGGGCGCCCCAGCGCCGCGCCTGTTCCAGGTATTCGTCAACGCCGTGATGAGCGCGCAGCCAGTCACGCTGCGATTTATGACGGCTCAGCATTTCGAGCTTCTTTTCGAGCGTTCCGGTGATGTCTATATAAAAGTGGGGAAGGACGCGCTCGCCCATCGAGTCAACACCGTCGACGGGGTCGGCGTAATACAAGGCGGGCGTCGATTTCGTCGCCGGCGCGGGCGCGTCCTGGCGCGTCTGGTAAAGCGGCATCGAGAGCGCGAAGCAGGCGCTCCTCGCCAGCCGCGACGCCTCTTCATGGTCGACCATGTAGTCCGCCGGCGAGTGGGTGATCACGACATCGGGATCGAATCGGCGCATCAGTTCGACGACGCGGCGCAGGTTTTCGGCGTTGGCGAATATCTCGACGTCCATCAGGCCGGCGCAGCCGTACCATGCGCCCAGATAATCGGCGGCGGCCTTCGCTTCGGCCTGGCGGATGCGCGAAATCTCTTCGCTCGTATGCGTGGCGGAGCCGCAATCGCCGGCGGTCATTGTCATAATACCAAGCTCCCAGCCGAGCGATTTGAGATGGAACAGCGTTCCGCCGATGAGAATCTCGGCGTCGTCGGGATGGGCCATTGCGGCCAGTAATCGGGGCGCGCGCGGAGTGTCTGACATCATTTACCCTTGCTGCTGATCTTGATTCAGCGTCATTGCCGGGGCGCGAATAATAAGGTCAGCCAATATTGAATGGGCGCAAGTCGCTGACTTATTATTATCCAGCAATTTTAACCGGCAATTTTAACAGGGCCAACTGGAGCAAACGGTGGGAAAGCGGCCGGCAGAGATCGATCCCTTACTCGAACCATTATTGGCGCCGACCCGCGACGAAGAGGGCGACCTATTCCTCTCGCAGCTTATCGTCACACACGCCGACCCGGTGATCAAGGGGGTCATCCGTCATAAACTCCATCTAAATTCCCATGGCGGTATCGAGCAAGCCGACGCCGATGACATTCATCAGGAGGTCGTGGCGCAGTTGCTGGCCGCATTACAGCGGCTCCGTCAACAGCCGGCCGCTCATCCGATCGGCGATTTACGCGGGTTGACGGCGGTGATCGCTCATCGCGCCTGCTCTCGCTGGATGCGCCAGCGTTTCCCAGAACGGCGCGCGCTCAAAAATCGTCTCAATTATTTCCTCACCAGCCATCACTGTTTTGCCATTTGGCAGGGCCCCAACGGCAGACTGATAGCCGGTTTAGCGAAGTGGCAGGGGCGAATAGACGTCACAGGCGTCGAGCGGCTCAAACAACTGTCGGATGATGAGGAGTTGCTGTCTAGAATCCGACTGCTCAAGTCCTGGAAACAGGCGGAGTGGGGCGGCGCCATGACAGAGATCTTCAACCGCCTCGGCGCCCCGGTCGAAGTCGATAGGCTGGTTGGCGTCCTGGCGGAATGGTCGCAGGTCGAGGATCGACCGATTGAGTCCATCGATCATATGAAGGATCTCAGCCGGTTGGACGTCTCTGGCGGACAGCCTGATGTGGCGCGGCAGATCGAAAAACGGATCTTCTTGCAGCAGCTATGGGAAGAGGTGCGCCAGTTGCCGTTGAATCAGCGCGCGGCGCTGCTACTCAACCTGAGAGACCAGCAAGGTCGGGGATGTCTGGCGCTATTTCCGGCCCTGAGAATAGCGACTTTTCGCCAGATGGCGGAGGCTTTGGAGATGAGCGCGGAAGAATTGGCTGAGCTATGCGGCGGATTGCCGCTTGAAGACTCCAAGATCGCCGAATTGTTACAACTGACGCGACGACAGGTGATCAATGCGCGAAAATCCGCCCGCCAGCGGTTGGCAAGACGGTTGAAAGGATTTATTTGAAGCCGGCGGGAACAAACGGGGCGTTTCAACGACTTATACCGGTGTGATTGGTCGCGACATTGATAAATTACAGCGGGTTTCATAAGGATGAATATCCACAGAGCACACAGAGAACACAGAGAAATCATCCATTCTCTCTGCGCTCTCTGTGTGCTCTGTGGCTAAACAATCTTCATTCATTTGAAAACTGGTATAGCCAAGCGTTGCGGCGTTGATTCGGCAGAGGTGAAGCGATTTGTCTGATCATCTTACTCGAACTCAGATTGAAAACTACGGCAATCGTCCGTTCCCGGCCGCGGAATGGTTGTTCGTCTCCGACCACCTGAGCCTCTGCGAAGAGTGTCGCCTGAAGGTCGAAGAGGCGGTGGACGGCGACGCGGCGTATCTGGCGCTGAAATCCTGGGTGTTCGATGAGATGGAGGCGCGTTCTTCAACCGGAGGACGCTGGCGTCGCTTGGTCGTTGCGATCCCTTCCTTCCGTCCGAGGTCTTCCACGCTCATCTTCGGCTCGGCGCTGGCGGCGCTCTTACTGGCGGCTGCGGGCTGGCTGGGATGGTGGGCGATGCAGCGGATAAAGCCGAAGCCGGAGGTCGCCGTGACAATTCCGTCGCCAGGCGTCTCTCCTCCAGCCTCGTCCGCCCCCCGCCCGGAAGGCGCCTCGATAGTCATCGCCCGACTCCAAGACGGCGATGGTCAGGTGACCTTGGACCGGGAAGGAAATCTATCGGGCGTCGATCATCTGCCTCCCGCTTATCAGCAAATGATCAGAAATGCGCTTACAGGCCAGGAGCTTGAAAGATCGCCGCTGTTGGCCGGATTGATCCCGCCCAGGCTGTGGCCGAGAGGGGGCGGCGAGGCCCGGCGCGCCGAGTTTTCAGTAATCGAACCGGTCGGGGCCGTAACGCTCTCGGACCGCCCGACTTTCCGCTGGTCGCAATTGAACGGAGCGACGGGGTACGTGGTTGAGGTTTACGACGAACGATTCGGGCTGACGGTCGCGAGCCCACTAATCACTGATCATTCATGGACTGCGCCTCAACCACTCAAGCGAGGCGGAATCTATTACTGGCAAGTGAATGCCGTCAAAGACGGCCGGGAGTTGAAAGCCCCGCGCCCTCCCGCGCCCCAGGCGAAATTCCGCGTTCTGGACGCGGCCAGGGCTAATGAATTGGCGCAGGCGCGCCGCGTCTATGCTCCGCGGCGCCTGGTGTTGGGGTTGCTGTATGCGCGAGCCGGGCTGCTGGACGAAGCCGAGCGGGAATTTCGCGCGTTGCGAGAGGCCAATCCGAATTCTGAGCTGGCTCATCGATTGTTGAAGCAGGTACGGACGAAATCATGACATTTCTGTTATCCGGTTTGGCGATGATCGCAGTCTCGGCCGCAGTTTTGGGGGCCACACCCGGCCCGCCCTCATACTCAACCCAGGAGCCTTCATGTCGTGCTGCGACGCCCGGAAAGAGTGAAAACCCCTGGGTGCGCGGGCATCCCTGCCTGCGAGCCTCGGTCAGTCAGTCCTTGCCGGAAACCTGCAGGCAGGGATGCCTGCGTTCCCAGGGGTTTACTCAGGAGGCGACTCAGGAAGCGACTCGTCGCCCGGATGGCGTTGGCGATGAGAATGATGTCCGCCCGCTCGAGCCTGGCGCATCCGTCAAACGCGAGTTGACCGGCGGACAACGGCACATCTATCAGATCAAGCTGAGAGCCGATCAGTTCCTGAAGGTTATCATCGAACAGCAGGGCATAGATGTTGTGGCGCAGGTATCGAGCCCCGACGGAGCCATGATTCAGGAGATGGACTCCGAGAGCCGGCCACGTGGACAGGAACAGGCGTCGCTAGTGGCCGAAGCGGCGGGCGATTACCGATTGATCGTGAAGCCCAAACAGGCCAAGCAAGATCGATCGGCTGCCGGAAGCTACGAGATCCGGATCGACGAATTGCGCGCCGCAACGGAAGACGACCGCGCTCTACAAGAAGCGGGCAAGCTGTATAAAGAGTACGTCAAGCTGCATGGGGCGGCTAAGCACGATGAAGCTATGCCGCTGGTCGAGCGCTCGCTGGAGATTCGTGAAAGGATACTGGGGCCAGATCACTGCGACGTCGCCGCCACCCTACATGCCCTGGCCAGCATCCACTGGAATAAGGGCGAATATGCGAAGGCGGAGCCGCTCTATCAGCGGGCGCTGACGATCTTTGAAAGGGCGCTGAGCCCGGAGGATCCGAGGATCGCCATCACTCTCAACAGTCTCGCGGCTCTTTATTGGAACAAGGGCGATTATGTTAAGGCGGAGCCGCTTGCCCAACGGGCGTTGGCGGTCATGGAGAGGGCGTTCGGACGCGAACATCCGAATGTCGCTATGGTCGTCAACTCCCTCGCAATTATCCACAGCAGCAGGGGAGATTATGCGAAAGCCGAGCCGCTGTTCTGGCGGGCGCTGGCGATCTGGGAGAGAACGTTCGGGCCTGAAAATCCCAATGTCGGCATGGCGCTCAACAACCTCGCCATCATCTTTTATGACGAAGGCGAGTATGCGAAGGCCGAACCTCTATATCAACGAGCCTTGGCCATCCTGGAGAAAACGCTGGGGTGGGAAAGCCCTGATGTCGTCGCCATTCTCAACAATCTCGCGAACGTTTACCTGGACAAAGGCGAATATGGGAAGGCGAAGCCGCTCTACGAGCGGGCGTTGTCCATCCGGGAGAAAGCGCTGGGGCCCGAACACCCCAAAGTCGCGGTTCTGCTCAACAATCTCGCCACCCTTTACCGTAACAAAGGCGAGTATGCGGAGGCGGAGCCGCTCTATCGGCGGGCGTTGGCGATTTATGAGAAAGCTCTGGGGCTGCAACATCCCAGTGTAGCCGCAACTCTTAACGAGCTGGCCGTACTCTGCGCGGCGAGAGGCGATATCGCTCTGGCCGTCGAATCGCAGTCACGCGCTAACGACATCGCCGAATACAATCTCACGCTCAATCTCGGCGCCGGCTCTGAACGGCAGAAACTGGCTTACCTGGCCTTCGCCGAAAAGCAGACCGGTTTCACGTTTTTGCTACACAGCCAGATCGCCCCTGATGATCCGCAGGCTCTCAAACTGGCCTTCACGACCTTGCTCCGTCAGAAAGGGCGCGCGCTCGACGCTGTGACGGACACGGTCGCCGCGTTGCGCCGCCACGCCACGCCGCAAGATCAAAAGCTTTTTGATCAACTCATAGAAGCTCGCTCACGGTTGGCCTCGCTAATCCACAAAGAGTCAGACACGGCCAACCCCGAAACATACCGGCCACGACTCGGTTCGCTGGAGGAGAAGATCGAGAATCTGGAAGCCGAACTCAGCGCCCGCAGCGTCGAGTTTCGGGCGAATGCGCAACCGGTCACGCTTTCCGCCGTCCAGTCTGCGATTCCCGCCGGCGGCGCCCTGATCGAGTTCGCGCTCTACACCCCGCAGGAGCCGCGGACAGGGAAGAGGCCGCCGCCGCGCTACCTCGCTTATCTGCTTGCCGCGCAAGCTCAGCTGAAGTGGCCAAAGTGGGTGGACCTCGGCGAGGCCGCTCCGATCGATCGAGCCGTAGACGCATGGCGCCAATCGCTGCGTGAAAACAGCCCGGACGTCAACCGGTTGGCGCGAGCCGTGGATGAATTGGTCATGCGGCCCATACGGTCGTCGCTGCGCTCGGAGCCGGGCGAAATACGCCATTTGCTGATTGCGCCAGATGGCTCGCTCAACCTTATGCCTTTCGCCGCCTTGGTGGATGAAAAGGATCGGTATCTGATCGAGCGTTACACCATCAGCTATCTGACGAGCGGGCGTGACCTGCTGCGGTTGCAAACCACACAGCCGAGCATGAGCGCCCCACTGGTGGTCGCCGATCCTCTCTTCGGTAGAATGGCGAACGCCGCCGCGCGAGGGAGTCGAAATTCGGAAAGCCCGCGCGCCGATCATCGGGAAGGACGAGACGCCTCGCGAAGGATCTTTTTCCAGCCACTGCCGGGAACAAAAGGTGAAGCGTTGGCGATCAAAACCATCCTGCCGAAAGCCTCACTGCTCCTGCGACGACAGGCTACTGAAACGGCGCTCAAACAAGCCAGGTCCCCGCTCATCCTGCATATCGCAACCCACGGATTCTTCCTTGATGATCGGGAGGAACGAGGACCGGAGACGCTGAGTTTTCCTGGCAATGACCCCCTGCGCGCTTCCGACCTGCGACTCAGCACGTGGGCCGCTCACATCAAAAACCCTTTACTGCGTTCCGGACTGGCGCTCGCGGGGGCCAATTCATGGAAGAAAGGAGATGATGACGGCCTCTTGACGGCGCTTGAAGTGGCGGGATTGGATTTGTGGGGGACGAAACTGGTGGCGCTCTCGGCCTGCGATACTGGTCTGGGCGAGATCAAGATTGGTGAGGGAGTGCAGGGCCTGAGGCGCGCGCTGGTCCTGGCCGGATCCGAGAGCCAGGTCATGAGTCTCTGGGCGGTGTCGGACGATCGCGCTAAAGACGTCATGATTCCATATTACAAGGCGCTCCGGCGAGGAGAGGGGCGCGGCGAGGGACTCAGGCAAGCGCAACTGCGAATGCTGCGGAGCAAGGAGTATCGCCATCCATTCTATTGGGCGACCTTCATTCAGTCGGGAGAGTGGGCGAACCTGAACGGCCGCCGATAGCCGGCGCTCACACTCGGCCACGGGAGTCGGTCCGGCGCCCCGACATTCCTTGATCGTCCGCACATGCCGAAAAAAAATCGGGCCGGCGGGAACATAGCGGAAAGTTCGACAACTTCCCCTGATGAGCTTCGGGAGTCGAATTTCATGCGCTGGCGCCGCGACCGCAGCGGCGCCCAGGCTGTGGTCTGCTCAAATCATGTCGAACGAAGAAAGGGAATTTCCGATTTAGAGCGGTTTTCAATTGGATGTACGGGAAGTAGCGCTCTCGGTACTGTACCGCGCCGCAACTAGAGCGCGTTGCGATTGCATGTACGGTTCGTAGTCCCGGCTTTAGCCGGAATCGTCTGGCTCTTGAGCCTTTCCGCCTAAAGGCGGTACTACAAACATCCGTACACTGAACTGCAAACCGATATAGGGCGATTAAACGAATCGCCCGACACCGTAAACACATTTGCAATCCGCTCTAAAATCTAGAACAATCCGAGGCCGGTTAAGTACAAGCTGACCATAGAGCCCGGCGCGCCCTAAATCAAAACATCCCGGGGTGGGACAGATTTTAGTCTATCCCTTCCCATTTCAAGCTACGGACAGGCTAAAGTCCGTCCCACTCTTACTTGCTTCGACGTAGGACATCACGCGAAATCATAGTTGCCCCAAAAGAACAGAGGAAACAATGGATAACATTCAAAGCGCAATAGACTCGAAAGGCGCCGGCGTCTTTAATCCGGCGGAACTTTTTTTCGATGACCTCTTTCTAAAAAAGCTCCCGCCGTTGCCGGAGCAGATTCGAGATCTTCTGGTCAAACTGGCCCCGTTCTGGGCGATACTCCTGATCGTCTTCGCCGTGATCCAAATCGTTTTCGGATCACTGTCAGCTCTCCTGAGTTTGGTGGGAACAGTTCTCTCAATCGCCACGCTCTCCGGTTCGAGTGTGATAAGTAGTGTGCTTGGAATAGTCCAATCGGTAGTCGGGATGGCTTTTGGGGCAGTCATTCTGATCTATTTGGC
The DNA here is from genome assembly GCA_036565725.1 of Blastocatellia bacterium. GTDB lineage: Bacteria > Acidobacteriota > Blastocatellia > RBC074 > RBC074 > JAJVID01. The sequence continues at coordinate 12,522 of DATCXQ010000741.1, read as the reverse complement.
GAAGGCAGTGAAAGGGCTGTTCGATCATAAAAATGTGGGTTGGCAATCTCTCTTTCGCGCCGAGATGGTTTGGGTGGCTTATGCGGTGTTCTCATTGGTGATAGGGGCGCTGATTTCCGTGATGTCTTTAAGCGGCATGGGCGCGATCATGGGAATCGGCTCCGCGATAATTGCGCTTCCAATCCAGTTAATATTTTTCGGGCTGGCCTTTTATCTGCTATTTCAGATCAAGGACAGGTACATGGGCGTCAAGGTGTAAACCTTATTGGATTGAGCGGTTACTCAGATCCGTTCAAAATACCGCTTGCGCTCCCAATCGGTCACCGCTGAATTGAACGCCGCTTGTTCCGTGCGGAAAAAATGCGCGTAGTGTTCAACCACGCCTTCACCGAACGCGCGATTGGCGAATTCACTCGCCGCGAATCTGTCCGTGGCTTCGGCAAGAGTGTAGGGCACACGGGGCAAGTTTTTCGCGGCGTAAATGTCGCCGACGAAGCATTCGGGCGGTTCGATCTTGTTGGCGATCCCGTCCAATCCCGAAGCCAGCGCGGCGGCGAATGCTAGATACGGGTTGCAATCGGCGCCGGGAATGCGGCATTCGATGCGCAATGATTGATCGTGGCCGACCACGCGGAAGCCCGCGGTGCGGTTGTCGTAACTCCACGCCAACCGGGTCGGCGCCCAGGATGCGTCCACGAAGCGTTTGTATGAATTGACGGTCGGCGCGTAAAACGGCATCACGTCACTCGCATGCGTTATCCAGCCGCCAAGAAAATGTCGAAAAATGTCCGTGCATTTCACCGGGCCGAATTGTTCATCGCCGGCGAACGCGTTTTTGCCGTCCCGCCACAGGCTGAGATGAATGTGACAGCTCGACCCGGCGCGGTCGGCGGCGAATTTGGCCATAAACGTCACGCTTACGCCCATGGCTTCGGCCACCTCTTTCAAACATTGTTTGAAGATTACATGCCTGTCGGCCATCTCCAGAATCTCTGCGTAGCGCACGTTCAATTCGTGCTGGCCCAATCCCCACTCGCCCTTCGAGTTTTCCACCGGAACGCCCGAATGTTTCAGATGGCGGCGGACGGCGGCTGTGTAGCTTTCAGTGCGCGTGCCTTGCAGGATTTGGTAATCCTCAAGGTACCATCCGGCGGGCTCCAGATTGCGCCAGCCGTCGGCGACGGCTTCGCGGTAACCGGTTTGAAATAGATAGTATTCGAGCTCCGAGGCGGCGAAGCTTTCGAACCCCGATCTGCGCGCGGCCTCGACCTGTTTGCGCAGGATCGAGCGCGGCGCGGCGGAGACGTAATCATGCGTCTTTTCGCTCTTCACGTCGCACAGAACGATCGCGGTCTTGTCGAGCCAGCTTGCCGCTCGCAGCGAATTCAGATCGGGCGCGAGGTGGAAGTCGCCGTAACCTAACTCCCAGTTGGCGAACTTGTAGCCCTGCACAGGCTCCATCTCCATGTCGGTCGTCAGCAGGTAATCGCATGCATGCGAGCCGTGACTGGCCGTATCTTCGACGAACATCTCGGCGTCATATCGCTTGCCTGTCAGACGGCCGTAATGGTCGGTAAAGGCGACGATCACTGTTTCGATCTGTTCCTGTGAAACCAGTTCGCGCAAACGGCTGAGACTCAGCATCCCTCTTGTTTTACTCTCGCCCTGGGTCAAATCTTTCCTCCTCGGAGAATAGACAGGATTCACAGGATTTTTCAGGATTTTGCTCATTGAGTTGAATCCTGAAAAATCCTGTGAATCCTGTCTATTTTCATAGTTATCAGATGTCGCTGCTTATTCCTTCAAAAATACCGGCTGAGTCCACGCCACCTTGCCGTTCGATTCGATGACTTTCGCCCGGACGTAAAACTCATCGCCTTTGAAAGCGTAGACCGCCGGATTAGTCGTGACCTCTTTCAGGATTTTGCCCCATCTGCCGATGAACTGCACGGTGTATTTGCTTCGCGATTGGGTCTCCTCGGCGATGTCAATTTTGATCTCGCTCCCGCTCGCCGAATAATCGCGCAGCGTCACGCCGGTCGAAGCGTAGAAATCGCCCTGTTCCAACGCCCGCAGGATTTCGTCGGCGCTGAGGCTCGACGCGCGAATCATCACCCATCCGTGGCCTGGAGTTGATTTCGTCTGGTCGCCGGGAGTCTTAAAATAGTGAGCGTCGTCCACCGCGATGCCGTAGAGGACCATGCCCGCCGAAAGGATGTCGTCCCACATCGCTTCGAGTCCGGGCATCCCGCCGCCTCCGAGATTGTTGACTTCCGGGTGGCCGTTGTAGACCTCGAAGAGGCGCAAGTTTTTGATCGTCTTCAAATCGTTCGCGCCGACCGCCCAGTGGAAATTGGGATGATTGACGTGCGGCGCGCCTTCGACTTTGCGGATCGCGTTGACATTATTCTGGATCACGCCGGAGACGCTCGCGCCGCCCTGCGGTTCGACGACCTGTTTGATGTTGAGGCCATTGAGGTGGATCGGCTTCTCCTGGAATTTGTCGCTGACCTCTTCGCCCCTGATGACGATGAATTTGCCCTGCGCGCCGAAGACTGCGTTCAGCCCGTCGACCTCGGTCAGGTAATTGTGATCCGACAGGACCAGGAAGTTGTAGCCATGTTCGCGGTACCAGCGGACTACCTCGTCGGGTGTCGAATCGCCGTCGCTGTTGACGGTGTGGGTGTGCGTGTTGCCTTTGTACCAGCGTTTCCCTTGCGTCGAGGTGGAGTGTGGCCGGCTGAAAATTTGCAGCGCCAGCGCCAACGCCATAATCGACGCCCAAAAGCGCAACGGCCTGAGGTTAATCATTTTCATGAGACCTTCCGTGTCAAAGAGTAGGTTTAGAGGCGCCGCCGGTTGTTTGCGCCGAGGCCCACGCCGGCCCTTTGAAGCGGCGCCGCTCGCGCAATCCATACCACAGCGCAAGCGCAATTGTCACCGCCAATATTGACGTCCCAGTGTTTATAATATCCGCCAGGCTGAGAATAACGCTCAGGAAGATCACCCAGAGAACGGCCACGACATTTATCGCCTTGCTGTACCCGCCTAAATGCCATGGGCCGCGCTCGATCTTACCCGCGCGCAAATGCAGAAAGACGGGAATGACGTAAGAGATGTACAACCCGATAGTGCTTATCGAAGTCACGACCGGGTACGCCTTGCTGTAAACCGCGCCAAGAAACGCGGCAATCACGCACAGCCAGATGGCGTAGACCGGGGTCGAATGCGTGTGGCTGACGCGCTTCCACAAACCCGACGCCGGCAACCCCTCGTCGCGCGCGAAGGCCCAGATGACGCGCGAAGACCATGTCACCGCCGACAACCCGCAGAACCACATCGCCATCGCGGCCAGCGCCGAAAACAGATTTCCCGCGCGCTCGCCGAGCGCCACTACCAGAATCGAGATCACGGCGGGAATGGAATTGCCGCTGGCGTCCCTGGCGTTGAGCGTGACATAGATGTTGTTGATCGAAAGCGTCAAAGCGATCAAAAGCAAATATCCGACGACGCTCGAAACCGCGACGGCCATCACCATCCCCCACGGCGCGCGCCGCCGCGGGTCAATGGTCTCTTCCGAGACGCTGGCCGAGGCGTCGTACCCGGTGAAAGTCCACATCGCCTGCAACAACCCGATGACAAACGCCCACCAGTAGGGCCAGCCTTCCTCGTTGCTCGTGACGCGCGCGAAGAAGAAACTCGAAGGTTGCTTCGGCGCGAAGATTAGCAGCGCGCCGACTATTACGATCACGCCGACGATGTGGACCGTCACGCTGAAATCGTTGAGCCAGGCGACCAACCTGATGCCGAAATGGTTGATCAGCGCGTGCGACAGCAGGATCACGCCGTAAACGATCAACAAATTTTGCGTCGTGGCTTTTAGTCCGATGAGCGGCGTGACGAACAACGCGCAGCCGTAATCGATGCCCGCGATGGCCGCGATCTGTCCGATGATGTTGAACCATGCGGTGAACCAGCCCCAACCCTTGCCGCCCAGGCGACAGGACCAGTGATACATCGCGCCCGACGTCGGCAGCGCGCTCGCCAGTTCCGCCATGCTGCAAACGACCGCCAGCGTGAAGAGCGTCACCAGAGGCCAGCCGAAAGCCATCTCGGCCGGGCCGCCCATCTTCAACCCGTGGCCGTAAAGCGTCACCGCGCCGGTCAGGATCGAAATGATCGAAAACGAAATGGCGAAGTTCGAGAACCCGCCCATCGTGCGGAAGAGTTCCTGAGCGTAACCGAGTTTGCCCAACTCCAGCTCGTCAACGCGCGCGTCCGGATGTTCGTGATCGGAGAGGTTTTTCATGGCAAACAAATATCACGGAGGGCGCAAGGAATAAACGGCGCGCGCCGGAAATTGGAATGTTGAACTCAAAACGCGCGCAGATTATATTTGGAACCGAACCCCCTCTAATCACAAAGAGATCAAAAACAGGGAGATCACATGCGTAAACATCATTTCCTCTCGTCGCTCGTAATCTTCGTGGCGGGGTTCGTTCTCAGCGCGATTGTAGATGGTAGACAGCTTGCTTCTCTGGCGCGGGGAACCCTCTCCAATCCGGCTGTGGCCGAAGTCGCTGCCAAAACCACGCAAAAATCTTCCCCAATACAGAAGTGGGAATATCGCGTAGTGACAAAATTTGTTAGCAGCAACCAGGCGGATATAGATTTCGAACTCAACCGGCTGGGTGAGCAGGGATATGAAGTATGTGAGATGACCCAAAGCGCCAGCAACCCAGGGGTGACTCTCCTGACAATTGCGCTTCGCCGTCCCAAGTAGGCCGTATTTTCCTGTCCCGCATTTTCCCGTTCGGGGTTGCAAATCAGTACCGCGAGCGGTAGCGAGCGCGGCTTATTAAGAAAGTCGCGCTCGCTACCGCTCGCGGTACTGATTCGTCGGCGGGAAAATGCAGGACAGTAACATTAAGTTCAGAACGTCAGCCGCGCGCCCAGCAGTACCTCACGCAAACCGAAGTTAGGGTTAAGCGAGCGAATCTTTCCGTAGTTGCCGCTCGACAGGTTCGTCTCGGGATTGCCGAGGTTCGGATGGTTCGGCAGGTTTTTGACCTGCGTCTGGAGGCGCAGCCTCATACCTTCGCGGACGTTGAATTCCTTGAAGGCGCCGAAATCAACGCCGACTATGCCGGGCCCCTCGATGCTGCCGTAGCCGGCGTTGCCGAAGCGCCCGATGAAGATCGGCTTGCCGGCGGAGTCGAAGAACGCCCTGTTCGAGAAGGCGTTGGCGTTGAACCATTGCTCCGTGGTCTTCGGCCCGCTGTTCGGGTTTTGGCCCTCGACGCGATCAACCTTCTCGTTGCCGTAACAGTTCGTCCCCGATCCGCAGTGGCTGGTGTGAAACGCCGTCAGGTGCTGGCCCGACTGGAAATTCATGATGCTCGACACGGTCCAGCCGCCCAATACGCCGTTTACGACCGCGTTCCAATCGGCGCCGAATGCGCGCCCGCGTCCGAAAGGTAAGTCCCATATGAAGTTGGTTACGAATCGGTGGTACGGGATGGCCGAGATCGGGCCGCGCAGGTAACGCGAATCGAAGCGATTATCCGTGCGGCCGTTGATTTCCGACTGGAAATTGGGAGTCGATGAGCCGCGCTCTTCGATGTTTGAAACTCCCTTCGACCACTTGTAACTGCTCGTGTAATTCAGCCCGGCCTTCTGCAAACGCCCGGTGAACTGGAAGGTCAGGTCGTGGTAGTTCGAATCGCCACCGTTGTCGCGCGTGTTGACCCGGAACCAGTTCGGATACGGGCGCGCCGTGCGGGGCAGATTGGCGAAGCCGACGGTGTTCGGCTGAATCTGGTTCAGGTCCGGCGCCATGGTCAGCTTAACGCTGTGGCTGCCCGAATAGGTCACGCGAAGCGCGTTGTCCCGGTTCAACTCGCGCTCTACGGTCAGACTCCATTGCTGCGTGTAGGGGTCTTTGAAGTCCGGGTCGTTTGCGGTCGAGAAGTTCTGGCTGCCGACAGTCGCGTTGGGCTGGTTCGCGCTGCCCGCAAAGGTATTCGGAAAGACAAAGCCGAATGCGCGCGTAGTCGCATTATAGGTGTTGTTGAATGTGACGTTGTCCGAGGTGTGGACGGCGGTCAGCGAGTTGAATATCGCGCCGAGCAGCCGCGTCGTGTAGACGCCATAACCGGCGCGGATGACCGTCGTCGTATCGCCGAAGGGCCGCCACGCGACGCCGATGCGCGGCCCGAAGTTGTTGGAATCGGTGTTACGCAGCGATTCGGGCAAACCGGCCTCTTTCGCCGTCAAAATCTTCGACGTGCCGAGCGCGGCGGTGAACGCAGGCTTGGCCAGTCGCAGCGATTCTTCGTTCGGCACTACCACGTCGCCATTGGGCGTGTCGCGCAGGAAGTTGGTGACGTTGAGCTGCCGGTCTATGAAGCCAGGGTGCAGTTCATAGCGCAAACCCAGATTGAGCGTGACGCGGTTACTGAGCTTCCACTCGTCCTGGAAGAAGAAGCCGTAATGCCAGGCCACGCCGTCAATGTTAGGCCCGGTCGCCGTCTGATCCGCGCTGGTCGGCGCGCCCAGAAGGAAATTGGCCACCGGATGGCCGGCGCCGCCGGGCAGGTTGTTGTTGAAGTTGAAGACGCCGAAATCGTCCGCGCCGGTGAAGACCGCCGGACTGGTCCAGTGAAACCGCAGGAAATCCACGCCGCCTTTGAAAGTATGGCGGCCCTTGATCCACGTCACATTGTCGGCGATTTGATAGGTTGACTGCGTCAGCGGTTCTTCGCGCCCCTCGCCGAAGCGCGTATAGCCGGCGAGGGCGATAAAGGTTGAGCCGGAGCCTTTCGGCATGTTCTGCGACAGCAGCCTCAGCCCCGTGTCGCTTACGAAATCCTCGCCGACCAATCCCGTCCTCGGCAGCAGATCTGAGAAGGTCAATCCGAATCGCCCCTCGTTGAGCAGATTTGGACGAATGGCGAAGCTGTCGGATACGACCAGATTGCGCGTTGGGTTGGCGAACGTGCGCGGCCCTGAAACCTCGTACGCGGTCGGCGTTGCGCGGTCGAGGTTCTTGAAGCTGAAACGGCCAAAGAGCGTATGCCGGTCGGTGAAGTTGTGGTCAACGCGGGCGTCGAATTGGTTTGAGATCTCCGAAGCCGATATGCTGTAGCGACGCTCGCGCGGGCCGACGTTCGGCGCCGGAATATATTTGTCCAGAATCAGCTTGCTGACCGGGTTGATCCGGTTGGCCGGGATTATGTTCCCGGAGAACGGCTGCCCCGTCGAGGGATCGATGATAGGCGTCCCCAGCGAAGAGAAATTCCCTTGCCGGAAATCCGCTTCCGGAACCGTCGCTGAGCCTTCACTCAACCCGTAAATGCTCAACCTCTCATACGTGCCGAAGAAGAAAGTCTTGTTCTTGAAGATCGGCCCCGACAGGTTGCCGCCGACGTCGTTGTTGACGCGGCGCGACGGAAGTCGCGGGGCGAAAAAGTTCGGGTTGGCGTTCAGCTTGGCGCCGTTGTAGTTCCAGAACGCCGAGCCGTGAAAACTGTTCGTGCCCGGCTTGGTGATCGTGGTGATGTCGCCGACCTGCGCGAACTCGGCGTTGTTGTTGACCGAAGCGACACGAATCTCCTGGACGCCTTCAATCGAAGGGAAGATGTTGACGGCGCCGTCGCCGATGCCGTTGCGGCGGATGTTGGTGGTCAAGATGCCGTCCACCGAAACCTCGTTCTGCCACGGCAGACTGCCCGAAAGTGAAAACTCAGTCCCGCTCCCTTTTTGGACCTCCGGCAGCGCGGCGATGGCTTCAATGGGCGATGTCGTGCGCGTGCGGAAGGTGAAGGGGAGCTGTTGAATCTCGCGGTTGGTCTTGCTGCCGACGATGGTTGGGTTCTCGGTGTTGATGAGCGGCGCGACGTCGGCGATCTGGACCTCGGCCGTCACGCCCGCCGGCGCCAGCGCGGCGTCAATGCGCACCGTCTGTCGCGCGGCCAACTCGAAATCCCTGGTCGTGAACTTGTTGAAGCCACGGTTTTCGACCTCGACGCGGTACCGCCCCTGCGTCAGGTTGACGAACTCGTAACTGCCGTCACTGCCCGTCGTGGCGCCGCGTGTGACGTTGGTCTGAACCTCGACCAGCGTCACCCTGGCCCCGGCCACCGCCGCGCGGTTGGCGTCTTCGACCACGCCGACCACCGAGCCATATGTGGATTGCGCGAAAACCGGTCGCGACGCGAAAAAGAAGCAGAGCAGGCCAGCCAGCCAGTACAAAGACAGGGCTGAACCGTAAAAGCGGGACGTAATATTCCTGCGATACATAGCGGGTTCCTCCGATTGTTGGTTGTTGCTGCGATGACCGAATTTCAGAATGCAATGCAGCAAAAAATGGCCAAAACCAATCGTATATGCCCGCTGTAAAACTTAGGTTAATTCGGGATCAAATCGGTCATAGTTTGGCTTCGTAAACGGAATCTACCGCCAGGTCGAAGCCGAGCGCGGCCTGGCGAGCCAGTTGATCGCAGCGTTCGTTCTCTTTGTTCCCCGAGTGGCCACGGACCCAGTTGAACTTGACTTTGTGCCTGTCGCAAAGGTCGAGCATCTTCTCCCACAAATCGGCGTTGGGAACGTCCTCGCCGTTCCTCTTCCACTTGTTCTTCTTCCATCGGTTCGCCCAGCCTTTGGTCATGCTGTTTATCACGTATTGAGAATCGGAATAAAGCGTTACAGCGCACGGCTCTTTGAGAGTCTGCAGCCCGACGATGCAGGCGAGCATCTCCATACGATTGTTGGTCGTCAGCCTGAACCCGCGGGAAAATTCTTTTCTGTCCTTGCCGTGAAGCAGAACGACGCCGTAACCGCCGGGGCCGGGATTGCCAAGGCATGCGCCGTCGGTGTAGATCACCATATGCTTCAACCTGTCGCCAGTCTCCAACATTTCGAGCGCCATGGTCTCGTCTTCGCCGTAGCCGGTTCCACGCTCCTTTTTAGGCTCGCCTGGCGGATTGAATGGCTTGGCGCTCGATGGTTTGCGGGCGTCGGGCTTGTTTGTATTGACAAAACCCATGTACTCCTCGGCCTCTTCGAGAGAGCCGAAGCCTTTGTACTGAGCCTTCGCATATCCATCAACCTGGGCCTTGCACTCATCCCAGGTCCGATAGATTCCCGGCTCACGACCGATTCTCACCGCATAGTATTGCTTTTTATTCTTCGACACTGCTGAAACCCTATAAAGATTTGATTTCGATGGCGGGCAATGTATGGCTTTTTGCGTAGGACATCAAGAGCGACGCGCTCGAACTTTAAAGCGAGCATTTTGGTTTAACCATTGAGCGTCAATTCAAATTGGACTAGAATCCGCCTATCTTTGGATTCTTCCTTCCATACGTGAAAGCGATTTTCTGGAAATACTTGGGCAGACGTTGCGATATGTGGGCGATAACTAAGACCACGATCTTGTTCGCGCTGATCCTGCTCCCTTCCGTTGTTTGGGGGCAAGGCGCTGATCCTGCGCGTCCGCAATCTTCGGATGATTTCGGCCGTAACGTCTCAGTTTCGCAACTGCTCGCGAACGCGCAAGCCGGCATGGGGCGCGGCGATCAGGCCGGGGCCATGTCGGCTTTGCGACAGGCGGTGGCGTTGGACGAAAGACATAAACTCGCCAGAAAAGCTCTGATCCAATTGTTACTGCTACAAGGCGCGCTGAAAGAGGCTGAAGAGCAGGCGCAGACATTCGCGCGGCTGCATCCCGAAGAGACCGAGGCGTTTTTTATACGCGCGACGGTCGCGTTTCAAAGCGGGCGGTTAAGAGAGGCTTCCGAATGGGCCGAAGCGTGTTTGAAGCGCGGGGACAGGCGGGGAGAAGTTCACAAACTCTTCGCGCTTTCTGAATACCTGCAGCGGCGCTTCGAAGGGTTCGAGACTCACATCCGCGAGGCGGCCAAACTCGATCCGCTCGATCCTGACCCGCATTACCATCTGGGGCGTTATTACTTCGAGGACAAGCGCTACGAACAGGCGCTCGGCGCGTTCAGGAAAGCGTTCGAACTTCAACCGGAACATTTCAAATCGCATTACTACGCGGGGCTGGTTCACGAAGGCCAAAACGACATCGAAGCGGCCAGGCGGGAGATGCAGGAGGCGATCGGCGTCATTGACCGGATGAAGGTCAGATACGCGTGGCCATACGCCGACCTGGGGCGTTTGCTGGTCAATGAGGGCGATTACGACCGCGGGATCGGGTGGCTTTATCGCGCCGTCCGCAACGACCCGGCGTCGCCATACGCGCGGTACAACTACGCAAAAGCGCTCTTCCGAAACGGCGCGACATTCGAGGTGAAGCAGGAGTTGATGGAGGCGATCAAGCTCGATCCGGGTTACGGCGACGCCTATTATCTGCTCGCGCGGTATTACCAGAGGACAGGCGAATCGCAGCTTGCAAAAGACACCTTCGCGAAGTTCGAAGAAATAAAGAAGAATCCGACGCCGTCGCCCTACGGCCTGCGGCGCTGGTGAATAAACAAATCAATAAATCGACTGACACATCTCATAATCAGGCTATAAATGCAGGGCTTTGCTCATTTCGTTACGGTTTTTAACGGCGTTGTCTATACCCTCTTTTAGCAATCCCCTCGGTAAAGTATTACCGACCTAACGAAAGGAGAACCCTATGTCGCGAGGTTCGATCATTGGAACAATTTGGAGAGCCGTTGGGCCATTTCTGGCCCTGCTAGTTTCCGCTACCGTCTTTGCGCAAGGCGAGCGCGGCGCTCTGAACGGCATCATCACCGATCAAACCGGCGCCGTCGTCGCCGGCGCCGAGGTTGTGGCGACCAACGTCGAAACAAACGTCGAGACGAAGACCACGACGACCGACGCGGGCGTCTATCGTCTGCCCTATCTGCCTTCTGGCAAATACAAGATCACGGTCAAGGCCCAGGGCTTCCAAACCGCGGTGCTCAACGAGGTCAATCTGTTCGTAGCGCAGACGTTGACCGTCGACATTAAATTGACTGCGGGGCAGGTCGCGGAGCAGATGACCGTGGCCGGAACGGCGCCGTTGCTCGAAACCGGCACTGCCGAGATCGGGCGTTACGTGACGAAGAAGGAGTTCGACACCTGGCCCGTCGCCGTCGGTGACGGCCGGCGGCAAATTCAGACCTTCATTTTCACCAGCCTGCCCGGTAGCGTCGGCGAGACGTTCCAGGGTTCGATCAACGGCGGGCAATACTACTCGCACGAAATCCTGATCGAAGGCATGCCGCTCGGGCGCTTCGACCTCCAGGGCGGCAGCAACAACGAGTTTAGCCCGAGCGCCGAGACCATCAGCGAGTTCAAGGTCCAGAACGGCACGGTCGGCGCGCAGTACGGCGGCGGGCAGACGAGCGTGGCCAACTTTGCGATCAAGTCTGGCGGGAATGATTTTCACGGCTCCACCTACACTTACATCCAGAACGACGCGCTGCGCGCCAACAGCTTCAACAACAAGGCGCTTGGCATCGACCCGGCGACGGGACTGGAGCGCAGGCCGCGACCGCCCTTCAAGTTACTCAACTACGGCGGTTCCGTCACCGGCCCGGTCTGGGTTCCGAAGATCTACAACGGGCGCAACAAAACGTTCTTCCTCAGTAGCGTCGAAGTGACGCGCGTGCGCAACTTCACTTCGACCGCGTTCTCGCGGCTGCCGACCGTAGATTTCAAGCGAGGCAACTTCTCCAGGCTATTCGACCCGAATTTCACCGGCAACTCCCAATCGGGCAAGCAGGTCGGCACAGACGCGCTTGGCCGCCCGGTCATCTTCGGTCAACTCTACGACCCGCGCACCGCGCGCCTGGTCAACGGCGTCGTCGTCCGCGACCCGTTCCCTGGCAACATCATCCCGCAATCGCAGTGGAGCGCGGTGAGCCGCAACATCCTCGAAAAGGCCGGCATCACCGACCCGCTCTTCGACCGGCTGCTGAACAACATCCCGAACCTCTCGAGCGGCCAGCCCATCTTCGACGAGCGGATGTATATGGCCAAGATTGATCATAAGTTCAACGACAGCCACCGCATTTCGGGCCTCTATAACCAAAATTACCGGAATCGCATCAACTCGCCCGGGGGGCGTTGGGGCGCGCCGCCGGAGCTGCCCACGGGCGTCTATCAGCAGCAGTACACGCCGGGCCGCATGGTGCGCCTGGCTTACGACTGGACGATCAGCAAAAATCTATTGAATCACGTCGCGCTCGGCTACAACCGCTTCGGCAATCGGAACGAGAGCGTCTTCGTGGATCAGGACTGGCCGCAGCAGATCGGCTTGCAGAACGTCCCCGGCACACACTTCCCGACGCTCGTCTTCGGCGGGACGCCCGCGCAGGGCGGCGGCATCGGGGCGGGCGGCAGGCTCGGCTCGGCCAATCGAGGCGGAACCTTCAACGGCAGTACCATCCTGATGGACGACCTGACCTATATGCCCGGCACACCAAGATCTGGATTTGAACTATCACGAAGGTTGAGGTAACAGATGGATTCTGCCATCGCGCCAAAAGTAACCGAATTTTT
>DATCXQ010000733.1:0-11937 GCA_036565725.1 Blastocatellia bacterium | reverse complement strand
TTTCGCGGCCTGTTCTTCCGCCGATAGCGCTACGCGGTGCGACGAAAGCCTCAGCAAATCCTTCTCGGCCACGGCCTCATTACGTTCGACGAGATTCGCGATCACGGCGCGGAAAATGTCCTGCGGCAGGCGCGCGAAGATTTTTTCGCGTATCTCCTCACGCCCCATTCCCGATTCGAGCGGCGATTTGCGGTGGAACTCTTTGAGCGTCGCCCGCACTCGCCCGGCCAACTCTTCGAACGCAGGGCGGGCGATGAGCGGCGTCAGCGCGGTTTTCGGGCTCTGCGAAGCCGTCACGGCGCGGCGGGCCTTGGTGACCGCCTCGGCGGCGCGTTTGATCACCTCATCGGAAGAGCCGCTTCGCGCGGCGATCTCATCTTGCCCCATGCCGCGTTCACCGGCCATCTCCACCAATAGCGCGACCCGTTCGACCTCGTCCGCGGCCTCCAGCTTTTCGAGCCACGACGCGGCCTGAGCGGCTTCGCGCAAACGGTGCTTGCTCGGCAGCCCGTCGATGACCACGCCGCCGCCGATCGTGACCACCGGCGAGTAGGCGCGGACGATGAAATGATCGCCGGGCATCGCCAGCGTCGGCGTCTCCAAACGTAATTGCGCGAAACACGATTCGCCCGGCGTCAACTCCATTCGGCCTAGCGGAACTACCCTCGCCAGGACTTCCGCCGCGCCTATGTGCAACCGCACGCGGGAGCGGGCGCGCAAGCCTCGAGGCGCCAAATCGAGCAATCGCAGCCGCGCGTCCAGCATCGAACTCGTCCGCAACCGTCCGGCTGGCGCGAGCGTTTGCCCACGCTCGACCTCGGCGAGATCGATCCCTTGCAGATTGACCGCGACGCGTTCGCCCGCCAGGGCCTCCTGCGTGGACTTTCCGTGAACCTGCAATCCGCGCGCGCGCGCGCGGCGGCCCGGCGAAGCGGCTGACGAAGAGATGGGCGGCAGAATCTCAAGCTCGTCGCCCGCGCGAATCCGTCCCGCTATCAGAGTCCCGGTAACGACCGTCCCGAAGCCCTTAATCGTGAAGGCCCGGTCAATCGGCATGCGGGCGACGGCGTTCTCGTCGCGCTCCCGAGCTTTCGCCGCAAGTTGGCTCAGGGTCTTCTTTAATCCGTCGACGCCCGCCCCCGTGCGCGAGCTGACGCGCAATACCGGCGCGCCTTCAAGGAATGATCCGGCGACGAAGTCGGCGACCTCGGCCTCGACCAATTGCAGCAACTCCTCGTCGACCAGATCGGCCTTCGTGACCACGACCAGCCCCGATTTGACTTCGAGCAGGCGGCAGATGTCGAAATGCTCGCGCGTCTGCGGCATCACGCTCTCGTCCGCGGCCACCACCAGCATCACCAGATCGATGCCGTGCGCCCCGGCCAGCATGTTTTTGACGAACCGCTCGTGTCCCGGCACGTCGACGAAGCCGAAATGAACATCGCCGACGGTCAGGTCGGCGAACCCGATGTCAATCGTGATCCCCCGCTCCTTCTCTTCCTTTAGACGATCGGCGTCAACCCCCGTCAGAGCTTTGACGAGCGAAGTCTTTCCGTGATCGATGTGGCCGGCCGTGCCGACAATAATTCTCTTCATGATCAGAATTGGGATTCGGGGAATTACCGTCGCGACAATCTAAACTCGCGAGCCGGAAGTTTTCAAGCAAGATGATTAGATCGGCGGTCGCTTCACAATTCATTTGCAAGGCCTCGGCGCTCACTCCGTTCAATCATCGCTGCGGATGAAATCAGACCGTAAATCAATCTGGCCGGAACAATTCTCATAATAGCTCAATTTCAGGTTCTTCTGTTCAACTCAAGGAGGATTCCATGTATACCTGTGTCCGTTCGACGCCATTTATTCTGATTCTTATTTCGATCCTTTCTTCGCTCGCGCTCGCGCAGAGCGAGAACAATCCGCCGCCGTTGCGCCGCGTTACGCTCTACAAACATGGAGTCGGTTATTTCGAGCGTCAGGGCAAGATCAACGGCGATCAGCAGGTGACCTTCCTCTTCGACGCGGCGCAGATGAACGACGTGCTGAAATCGCTGGTCGCGCTCGACCTGGGCAAAGGCGCCGACAAGGGCAAGATTTCCGCCGTCACTTTCGATTCGATCAAGCCGGTTGATAAACGACTGGAAGAGTTCGGCATCAGCCTCGATTCGACGAACGCGATGGGGCTGACCTCGCTGCTCGGCCAATTGAAGGGCGCACGCGTCGAAGTCCGCGCGGGGCCGACCCCCGCCGCGGGAGTCATCGTAGGCATTGAGAAACGCGCGCGGACGCAGGGTGTTGAAAAGATCGAGGCGCAGGAGTTGGTTATGGTCAGCGACGGAGGCGAATTGCGCAGCGTCCCGCTCGATCAGATTCGCGGCATTAAGCTGCTCGACGCGAAGCTGCGTGAAGACCTTGAACAATACCTCTCGATACTGCAATCGACGATTCACAAAAATCTGCGCAAGCTGACCATCTCGACCACAGGACAGGGCGAACGCGACCTGTTCCTGAGTTACGTAGTCGAAGCGCCCGTCTGGAAGACGACTTATCGTGTCGTGCTCGACGCCAAATCGAAGCCGTTCCTGCAAGGCTGGGCGCTGGTTGACAACGTGCAGGACGAGGACTGGAACGACGTCACGCTCTCGCTGGTTTCCGGCGCGCCGGTCTCGTTCATTCAGGATTTGCAGCAGCCGCGCTACAAACGACGCCCGGTGGTAGGGGCGCCTGAAGACATTTCCGTGACGCCGCAAATCCCGCAAGCCGCAATGGGCCCCGAAATCAAACTCGTATCGTCCAACAGAGGCGGCGTGGTCGAAGGCGTGATCAGCGATCAGAGCGGAAGCGTCATAGCAGGCGCGACCGTCAGGATCCGCCATGTGGGAACCAACGCCGAGATCAGCTCGACGACTGACGCCGATGGACGTTATCGGGCGCGCGGCCTGCCACAGGGCCTCTATTCAATCACGATCGAAGCCCAGGGATTCCAGAGGACGAGCGTCGCCGGCGTCACGGTGCTAGCTGGAAGAGCCGCCAAAAATAATGTGGCGCTTCACGCCGGATCAGTTTCGGAGACAGTGAACATCACGGCAGACGGGGTCAACTCATTGCCGCTGAATGGCCGAAATATCCGCCGCAGGCTCAATCTGTCTTCCGGCGCGGCGGCAATGAGAGACGAAGACTCCGGCGTCGAGGCCGACGTTGAAACTCAGGACATCGGCGAACTGTTCGAATACCGCATCGCGCACCCGGTCACAATCAAACGCAACAGCTCGGCGCTGATCCCGATCCTGCAAAATCAGATCGAAGGCGAAAGCGTCTCGCTTTACAACCGCGAGGCGCGCGAGCAGAACCCGATGAACGCGCTCTACCTCAACAACACCTCGGGGCTGACGCTCGAAAGCGGACCGCTGACGATCATCGAAAACGACACCTACGCCGGCGAGGCTCTGACGGGCCGCATCAAACCCGGCGAGAAGCGATTCATTACCTATGCCATCGACCTAGGCTGCCGCGTCAGTGTCAAGGAAGACGAAGAAGACCAGAAGGCTTATCGCGCCGAAATCATCAACGGCGAGTTCCGGCTGCATTACAAACAGGTGAAGACGACCGTCTATGCGCTCACCAACCTGACCGACCGCGCCAAGACCGTCTACATCGAGCATCCCTACTACAAGGACGAGAAATGGCAGTTGGTCAAAACCGACAGGCCCACCGAGACGACCGAGAAATATTACCGCTTCAAAGTAGCCGTCGCGCCGAAAACCACGACCCAATTTTCGGTCAGCGAAGAATTGCCCGAATCGCACACATACGCCCTGAACAACATCACCACTTACGACGTTCAGGTCTTCGTCAAATCGAACTACCTGACCCCGGAGATGAAGCAATCGCTCGAAGACGTCGCCGAATTGAAGGCGCAGGTCGCGGCGACCTCACGTGATATCGCCGAGAAGCAGGGCGAGATAAACACGATTACCAAAGACCAGGAGCGGATGCGCGAAAACCTGCGCGCGCTGGGCAAGACCGAGGAAGAGAAACAGCTAGTCCAACGCTACGTCGCCAAGATCGCGCAGGGCGAAGACCAGTTGGAGAGACTGCGGCAGGAAGAGAAGAAATTGCAGGAGGAGAGAAACAATTTGCAACGCCAGCTCGACGAGCGCGTTAAAAAGTTGGCTATGGATCATAGACTCAACTGAAAAGCCGCCGCAGCGACTGCGGGTTTCCACAGGATGCTCAGCGCGGAACCCGCAGCCGCCACGGCGGCTTCACTCATCTTTCTTCGCGCAGGATCATGCCGGTCATTCTTGGGGCGTCTTCGAGGCGCGACGGGG
Source organism: Blastocatellia bacterium (assembly GCA_036565725.1). Lineage (GTDB taxonomy): Bacteria > Acidobacteriota > Blastocatellia > RBC074 > RBC074 > JAJVID01. Next base: position 7,609 of record DATCXQ010000733.1, on the reverse strand, counting down.
CGACGAAGCGCTCCAGGTCCACGAACGCATCTACGACTCGGCGGACAAAGAGAGTTGGTCTGATGTTTCGAGCTGGTATTGGCAGGCGACGATGGAGAAGACCAGCGGCGGATGGTGGGCCGTGACCGTGGCTGAACGAAAATAGACTTCCACTCCTCTTACTTTCAGGCAAAAAACGCATCCTCGAATTTTTTTGGTTCGTATTCTCCACTGAAACCGCGATCATAAAGATCGGGTGAACGAGAAAAAAATGACTGAGTGCTCATTCATTTCAAGATCGAATATTGTCCGACCGGTCAACTAATTACACTGACCGGCTGGTCAATTTATACACAAATGACTGATAAGGCTGGACAAATCGGCTTGACACGGTTTGTTATTAAATTTAGATTGCGGTGTGGTCGCGTAAAAAATACGTAGCATGCGCAAACTATTAACAACACTTACCAACATCCTGAGAAGGAGCGGATCCTATGAAACGAAGAAATCTCTCCCTGAGCGCGAGCATTGCATTCTGTCTGGCCATTGGTCTGATATTCGTCGCCAGCAGCAATGCCGACAACACTTCCAAAAAGGTCGCGGCCAAGAAAGTCACATTCAGCAAAGACGTCGCGCCGATCTTCTTTAAAAATTGCGCCGAGTGTCACCGAGCGGGCGAGAGCGCGCCGTTTTCGGTATTGAGTTACAAAGACGTTCGGCCGTGGGCGAAATCGATCCGTGAGAAAGTCGCCAACCGGACGATGCCGCCCTGGCATGCCGACCCGCATTTCGGCGAATTCCAAAATAATCGGACCTTGAGCCAGCCGGAGATTGACAAGATCCTGGCCTGGGTTGACGGTGGCGCGGCGGAAGGCGACCCGAAAGAGATGCCGGCGGCGCCGAAATTCGTCGACGGTTGGAACATCGGCAATCCTGATCTGGTAATCCCGATTACCGAAGAGTACACCTACAAAGCCGGCGCCGACGAATATCAATATTTCGACGTCGAGACCAATTTCAAAGAAGACAGGTACGTGGTGAGGGCCGAAGCGCGTCCGACCAACCGCAAGATCGTTCATCACATCATCGCCTTCATCATTCCGCCCGGCTCGGCGAATATGGCCAAGATGAACACCGAGCAGCGGTACAAAGCGATAGAGGCGCAGTTGAAGAACTCGCCCTTCTACCGCGACGGATATTTGCTGCGGGTCAAGGCTGACCAGCCGGTGGTTGACGACGGGTGTGAGCCGAAGAATCAGCGCGGCGGCGGCGGCGGCGGCGATCAATTCCTGACCGGCTACGCTCCGGGGCACAACGCGGACATCTGGGAGGCGGGAGTCGGGAAGCGGATTCCGGCCGGTTCGATCATCCGATTCCAGATTCATTACTCGAACCAGACGCTCGGCGGCAATGAGGTCGAGAAAGACCGCTCGATGGTCGGACTGATCTTCGCCAAGGAGCCGCCGCAAAAATTGATGACGACCAATTCCGTCGGCAACATCTTCTTCAAGATTCCCGCCGGCGCCGACAGCCACCGCGTCACGGCCTGCCGCACGCTCCGCCGTGACACGACGATTTACGCGATGATGCCTCACATGCACCTGCGCGGTAAGGCGATGGAGTACAAGGTCTTCTATCCCGACGGCAAAACGGAAACACTGCTCAATGTTCCGAGTTACGATTTCGCCTGGCAGACGAACTACTCGTTGAAAGAGCCGAAGCAGTTGCCGAAAGGCGCCAAGATCATGGTCACAGCCTATTTCGACAACTCGACGAAGAACAAGTTCAACCCCGACCCGACGAAAGATGTGCGCTACGGCGAGCCGACCTACGACGAAATGATGCTCGGCTTTATGGACTACGTCACCGAGTACCCAACCGTCGCGCAAATCGATCCGAAGATTCTGGACAGCTATGCCGGCAAATACGAAGTCCGTCCGAACGTCTTCGCCACCGTCACGCGCCAGGGCAATTCGCTCTTCGTGCAGATTCCGTTGCAATCGAAGATGGAGTTCCTGCCGATGTCCGAATCGAAATTCTTCCTCAAGTACAGCGACATCGACATGACCTTCGTCAAAAATGACAAGGGCGAAGTGGTCGAGGCCGTGCTGGAAGGCGCGATTAACACGCGCGCCAAGCGGGCCAATGAGGCGACGAACGCCGGAAGCGGACAATAACTGATTGCGGATCGCGGATTGCGGATTGCGGGATCGCCATTCGATTCCCAATCCGCATTTCGCCTTTGGGGAGTTTCATCGTGGTTGTTGCGGATGAAGACTCGCCAGGTAGTGATCATTGAGGAATCACGTCGCGAAAGCATTCCTCATCCCAGAAAGGAGCGCCATCTATTATGAACAAAGCGCGCGTCATCATAGCCGCCATCTTCTGCCTCGCGATTACGGGTTCGCTCCTGCTGCCCGCGAGCCAGGCCGACACGACTAAGACTTCATCGAAACAGGTCACATTCACCAAAGACGTCGCGCCGATCTTCTTCAAGAATTGCGCCGAATGCCACCGCGCTGGCGAGGCCGCGCCGTTTTCGGTGATGAGTTACAAAGACGTTCGCCCGTGGGCGAAATCGATACGCGAGAAAGTGGTCAACCGCGAGATGCCTCCCTGGCACGCCGACCCGCACGTTCAGGAGTTCAAGAACGACCGCCGTCTGACGCCGGCCGAGATCGACGCCATAACCGCCTGGGTTGACGGCGGCTCACAGGAAGGCGATCCGAAAGATTTGCCTCCTCAGCCTGCGTTCGCCGAGGGCTGGAACATCGGCAAGCCGGACATGGTCATCACTATGCCCGAAGAGTTCACGCTCGAAGCCAACGGGCCCGACGAGATTCAATATTTCGAGGCCGACCCCGGCTTCAAGGAAGACAAGTACGTGATGATGGCCGAAGCGCGTCCCGGCAACCGCCAGATCGTCCACCACCTGATCGCCTTCATCCGCCCCCCGAAGGAAGGCAAGCCCGCGCCAAAGTTGACGCCGGAAGAGCTCAAGAAAATGCGAGAGGAGTTCGAACGCGACTCGGTCTTTTATCAGGACGGGACCTTGACCAAAGTGAAGAGGGACGCGCCGGTTTACGACGACGGCTGCCAGCTTCCAAGCGGCGGTTCGGGATTCAAGCGCGACGGCAGCGGCAGCGATCCGAATCAAAACGCGCTGCTGGTCGGATTCGCGCCGGGGATGCCGGTGGCGAAATGGGGTCAGGGAATGGTCAAGAAAATTCCCGCCGGATCGAAGATCGTTTTCCAGATGCATTACTCGAAGGCCGCCAACTCCGTCCAGAAAGACCGCTCGATGGTCGGTCTCGTCTTCGCCAAAGGCCCGATGGAGAAGATGGTCACGACGCATCCTGTCTCGAACAACTATTTCAAGATCCCCGCCGGCGCCGAAACCCACCGCGTCACGGCCTGCTGGACGACCGAGCAGGACATAACATTGATCAACGCGATGCCGCACATGCACCTGCGCGGCAAAGCGATGGAATTTAAAGTCGTCTTCCCAGACGGCAAGCGCGAGACTGTGCTCAACGTTCCGCGCTACGACTTCGGATGGCAGACGGTCTATTACTACAAGAAGCCGATAGCGATCCCCAAAGGGTCGAAGTTCGTGGTCACGGCGGTCTACGACAACTCCGCGAAGAACAAGTTCAATCCGAACCCGAATGTAGATATTCGCTGGGGAGACCCGACCTACGAAGACATGATGATCGGCTGGCTGGAATACACCGTTGATCTGAAGAGCGCGAAGAACGCGACCGCGCATAACGGCGGCGGTTCGGACGGTAAGTAACCCAAAGGCTGTAAAACGTTATGCGCTTCATTCCCTGGCAAGGAGTGAGGCGCATATGCGCAATGATGGAACTTCGTACAAAAAACGTTTGGCTGATCAGGCATGCGGAAAGTATAGGGAATGCAGGTTTGGTCACTTCGCGGCCGGACACGATTCCACTTACGGGAAAAGGGATCGAGCAGGCTTTGTATTTGGCTGACTCTTTTACGCAGGCGCCCGAGCTCATTGTCACTTCGCCATACATCCGAACCCAACAAAGCGCCAGGCCGACGATACGACGTTTTCCCACGGCCCGGCGGGAGCAATGGGAGGTTCAGGAGTTTACTTACTTGTCGCCGGCGCGGTACCGAGATACGACCGCCGCCGACAGGAGTCCATTCGTTGAGGCGTATTGGTCAAGATGCGACCCGCATCACATAGACGGCGAAGGCGCTGAATCGTTCGCCGATTTCATCCGGCGCGTTCAGGAGGCGATTGACGGGCTGTGGTCTTGTCAGTCGGAATTTGTGGCGGTATTCGGGCACGGGTTGTTTTTAAGGGCAATGATCTGGCGGATGCTTTTCGGCGCGCAGCCGGTCAATGCGACAACCATGTTATATTTCCGGCGCCTCCTGGTCGCGACCGCTATGCCAAACACGGCGATCACCAAAGTCGATCTACTGGCGAACGTTCAGGAGGCGCGGATAAGCGATATCATTACCGCCCACCTGCCGTCACAGTTAATCACGTACTAACTGGCGGCGCGAGGCGCAGTCGGGGGAAGAGTTCAAATTAAATAAACCGCCAAATCGAAACGTGTGAAGTGGAACCTATGAGAAGACTTCTATTGACCACAGCAATTTTTGTACTTGCGGCGCTTTGCCTATTCACGCCGCCGACTACCGGCGCGAACGACAACAAGCCCGCGAGTAAACAAATCACCTTCTCAAAAGACGTCGCGCCGATACTTTTCAAGAACTGCGCCGTGTGCCATCACCCGGACGACATCGGGCCTTTTTCGGTCTTGAGCTACAAGGACGCGCGCCCGTGGGCGAAATCGATCCGCGAGAAGGTCGCAAGCCGCGAGATGCCGCCGTGGGGCGCCGATCCGCGTCACGGCGAATTTTCGAACGACACGCGATTGAAACAGAGCGAGATCGACACTATCGTCTCCTGGGTCGACGGCGGCGCGAAGGAAGGCGATCCGAAAGATTTGCCCCCCGCTCCCGATTTCTCCGACGCCTGGAGGATTAGCAAGCCCGACGTTACGCTCACGATGCCCGAAGAATTCACGCTCGACTCGCGCGGGGCCGACGACTACATCTACTTCCGCGTGCCCACCAAGTTCACCGAAGACAAATGGGTCCAGGCCGCCGAATTCCGTCCCGGGAATAAACGCGTCGTGCATCACGCCGTCGTCTTCATCGAAACGCCGCAGATGATCGAAGCGGCGAAGACCATGGCCAAGCGCAGCGGCCGCGAATTCGATCCGCGCAACGGCGCGTCGGTCTTCGAACGCGCGCCCGGCCCCGAAGCGCTCTTTTTCAAGGAAGGCACGGTCTGGCGGACGAAGATGGACGCGCCGGTAGTGGACGACGCCTGCGCGAAATCGAACACGAACGCCAGATCGGTTTCCGCCGGCGCAGGCTCAACCATCCTGACTTTCTACGCTCCCGGCAAGAACCCTGACGTTTATCCGTCAGGCACGGCCAAGCGAATCCCCGCCGGATCGAACCTGATCCTGCAGATGCATTACTCGAAGACCACCGGCAAGCCGGAGAAGGATCGCACGAGCGTCGGCATGGTCTTCGCCAAACAGCCCGTCGAGAAGACGATTGACACGCTGACGGTCATCAACTCGCTCTTCCTGATACCGCCCGGCGCCGAGAATCATGAAGCCACGGCCTGCTACAGCGTCCAGCGCGACCTTCAATTCGTCAACTACTTCCCGCACATGCACGTGCGCGGCAAGGATATGAAATATGAAGTCGTCTACCCCGACGGCCGCCGCGAGACGATGCTCCGCGTCGATAAATACAACTTCAATTGGCAGACGCTCTACATACTCAAGAACCCGCTGCCCGTTCCTAAAGGCTCGCGCTTCTTGGTCACCGCGCATTTCGACAATTCGGCGAAGAACAAATACAACCCCGACCCGGCCAAGCCCGTGCGGTTCGGCGAGCCGACCTACGACGAAATGCTAGTGGGTTACGCCGACGTCATCCGCGTAATCGCCAAACTCGACCCAAAACTCCTCGACGCTTACATCGGCGAATATCAGGTCGGTCCGGGCATCAACTTCACGATCATGCGCGAAGGCGGCAAACTCTTCGCTGTCGCCCCGAGTTTCGGAAAGAACGAGCTATTACTCGATTTCGAGGACAGGTTCACAATCAATCTGATGGGCGCGCAACTCGCGTTCGTCCGAAACGATAAGGGCGAAGTGAACGAATTGACCATTGACATCAATAATCAGACAATTCGGGCGAAGAAGATCAATAACCCAATCCCGACGCGAGGAAATGAAAAATGAGAAAAGCAACGATTGTCTCTGTAATTGCAATCTCCCTTGCTACGATTTGCCTTCTTAGTCTGCCGGCGACGAACGCCGACAGCGGCGATAAATCGGCGCCGAAGGACGTCACGTTCACCAAAGACGTCGCGCCGATCTTTTTCAAGAACTGCGCCGAGTGCCACCGCGCGGGCGAGGTCGCGCCGTTTTCCGTGATGGGATACAAGGACGCGCGTCCGTGGGCTAAATCGATCAGGGAGAAGGTCGCGAGCCGCGAGATGCCGCCCTGGCACGCCGATCCCAATCATGGCGAATGGCTCAACGACCGCCGGTTGACGCAAGCTGAGATCTCGACGATTGTCGCGTGGGTTGACGGCGGCGCGAAGGAAGGCGATCCGAAGGACATGCCCGCCGCGCCGAAATTTATTGATGGGTGGACCATCGGCCAGCCGGACGAAACCTTCTCCATAGCCGAGCAGTCAGTTCCGGCGACTGGCGTGGTTCCGTACAAGTATCTGACCGTGCCGACCAACCTGAAAGAAGACCGCTGGATCACGGACGCCGAGATTCGCAGCACCGGCCGCTCCGCAATGCATCACGTGATCGTCTTCATTCAGGACCCGAAGAATCCCGCCAGCGTCGATGGCAATCTTCTGGCGGGCGTTGCGCCGGGCGAACAGCCGGCCAGATACCGCCCCGGCTTCGGCAAAAAGATTCCTGCCGGCGCGAGACTGATCTTTCAGATGCATTACACGCCGAACGGCGAGGCGACCAAGGACGTGACGACCATCGGATTGAAGTACGCCAAAGAGCGCCCGAAACACCAGGTTCTCACGCGGCCGGTGTTGAACATGAGCTTTACAATCCCCGCGGGCGAGCCGAACCACGAGGTCAAATCGAGCTTCGTGTTCAAAGAGGACGCGCATCTGACCAGCCTGATGCCGCACATGCATTTGCGCGGCAAGGATTTTGAAATCAAGGCGATCTTACCTGACGGCGCAACCAAGGTCCTGTTGAAAGTGCCTCGCTACGATTTCAACTGGCAGACTTACTACGTGCCGAAAGAGCCGCTGGCGATTCCTAAAGGCGCGAAGATCGAATGCACGGCCCATTTCGACAACTCGCCGGGCAACAAATACAACCCCGATCCGACGAAGGTTGTGAAATGGGGCGATCAGACCTGGGAAGAGATGATGATCGGATGGCTGGGCTATTACAACGACGCCGCCTCAGATTCGAAACCGGCGACGGCTTCGACCAGTGACGGCGGCCAGAAGTGAGCCGGTACGGTACGGGGAGCGGTAGCGACCTGGCGCCTCCGTAAGTGGCGACTTCGGAGGCGC
>DATCXQ010000713.1:0-3870 GCA_036565725.1 Blastocatellia bacterium | reverse complement strand
CGGCGGGCCAGGTGGTCCGGGTGGAGTGGTGATGATGGGCGGCCCTGGCGGCCCCTTCGGCGGCGCGGAAGGCTCGCGTTATAACATAACCTTTACTCTTAGCGTGACGAACCTGCTCAACCGTGTCAATTACGGACAATTCGGCGGCACGCTCGGCACACCGTTCTTTGGGCTGTCGAACAGCTCGGCGCCTGCGCGCCAAATGGAATTCAACGTGAGGTTTAGTTTCTAACTCGCGGATCATTACGGCAAAAAAACAGACAGGATTTACAGGATTTTTCAGGATTTGTGGATTAAGCTCAATCCTGAACAATCTTGTAAATCCTGTTTATTTTATTTGGAGAATAAAGATGGATCTGGGCATCAAAGATCGTGTGGCGATGGTGGCGGCGGCGAGTAAAGGCCTCGGAAAGGCCAGCGCGCTGGCCTTGGCGCAAGAGGGCTGCAGGGTTTCGATATGCTCGCGCAACGCCGTTGAATTGGAAAAGACCCGATCGGAGATCGAAGCGCATGGCGGAGCGCTCGCCGTCGTAGCGGACGTTTCTTCGGCGAGCGACCTGGAAGACTGGCACCGACGGACGATTGACCGCTTCGGCAAGGTGGACATTCTGGTGACCAATACCGGCGGTCCCCCGGTCAAACGTTTTATGGAATTGAGCGACGAGAGCTGGCTGTCGGGCGTCGAATCAACCCTGATGAATGTGGTGCGGTTGTCGCGCCTGGTCATTCCAGGAATGCGGGAGCGGCGATGGGGAAGGATCATCCACCTGACTTCGCTCGTCGCCAAACAACCCGTGGATGAGCTGACGATTTCCAGCACGCTGCGCGCTGGGCTGTCGGGGTTGACCAAGACGATGGCCAATCAGGTCGGGCCACACAACATCACGGTCAACGCGATCCTGACCGGGCACATCCTGACCGACCGGCAATACGCGCTCGCCGACGTTCGCGTGAAGGAGCGGGGAATCACTCACGAAGAGTATTTCGCCGGGCAAGCGGCTGAAATCCCGCTGCAGCGGATCGGCGAGCCGCGCGAGATCGGCGAGGCCGTGGCGTTTTTGGCCTCGGAGCGGGCGAGTTACGTGACCGGGGTTTCGTTGCAGGTTGATGGCGGGCTGATCCGCTCGACGATGTGAAGAAAGGCTTTGCCACAGAGACACAGAGACACAGAGACACAGAGACACAGAGAGGATGAAGAGAAAAAGAGCGCCTCTATTGATCTTTATTATTTCCTCTCTGTGTCTCTGTGTCTCTGTGGCAAAGCCTTTGATTTAGACTTTCAGGATTTCATCTTCTTTGTGTTTGGCGAGGTCGCTGATCTTGGTCACGTGCTGGTCGGTCAATTTCTGCACGTCGTCAAGCCCGCCTCTCTCTTCGTCTTCTGAAATCGTTTTGTCTTTAAGGGCCTTTTTGAGTTTTTCGTTCGAGTCACGGCGGAGGTTGCGGATCGCGGTCTTATGGTCTTCGGCCATTTCGTGAACGATCTTGACCATTTGCTTGCGGCGCTCTTCGGTGAGCGGCGGGATCGGGATGCGGATCAGTTTGCCGTCGTTCGACGGGTTTACGCCGAGTTCTGACGTGCGGAGAGCCTTCTCGATGTCGTTGATCAATGACGGGTCGAACGGCTGGACGGTGAGCATCGAGGCTTCGGGCGCATGGATCGTCGCCACCTGATTCAACGGCATCGGCGTGCCGAAATATTCGACGGTGATGTTATCGAGAAGGCTCGTCGATGCGCGCCCCGTCCGCACCGTGGCGAGTTTGTGGCGGAAATCCTCGATCACTTTTTCCATTCTGCTTCTCGTATCCTTGCTGACCTCTTTGACCATATTGTCCTCCGAAAAAAATCGGGAGTGGGGAATGGGGAGTGGGGAGTGGGGAAATGAAGCCAAAGAAGTCACTTACTTGACTCCCACTCCCCATTCCCTACTCCCCATTCCCGATCGCTTACTTGGCGCTCGATCCGGTCTCCGCCCTGACGAGCGAGCCTACGCGCTCGCCTGTCACCGCGCGTTTGATGTTGCCAGGCTCGGTCATATCGAAGACGAGGATCGGCAAATCATTATCTTTGCAGAGCGAGATCGCGGAGGCGTCCATCACCGCGAGCTCTTCCTGCAGGACTCTCATATAGCTAAGCTCGTCTATCTTGACTGCGTTCGGGTCTTTTCGGGGGTCGGCTGTGAAGACGCCGCCGACGCGGGTCGCCTTCATAATGACATCGGCCTGAATTTCCAGCGCGCGCATCGCCGCCGCCGTGTCGGTGGTGAAGAACGGCTGTCCGATGCCGGCGGCGAAAATGACAACACGGCCTTTTTCGATATGGCGGATGGCGCGGCGGCGGATGAAAGGCTCGGCGATTTCGCGCATCTCTATCGCGGAGACGACGCGGGTGAAGACGTCCAGCTTTTCGAGCGCGTCTTGCAGCGCGATGGCGTTCATCACCGTCGCCAGCATACCCATGTAATCGGCGGAGGCGCGGTCCATGCCCCCCGCGCTCGCCTGCAGCCCGCGGAAGATGTTTCCCCCGCCGACGACCAGCGCAATTTCGACGCCAAGGTCATGCACCTCTTTGACTTCCTTAGCTATGCGGATAACCACCTTGGGATCGACCCCATAAGCGACCTCTCCCATAAGCGCTTCGCCGCTGAGTTTGAGAAGAATTCGCCGGAACCGCATTTGCTTTTTACCTGATGAATCGGACACGTCTAACTTTCCGTTCGTAGCTGTTCGTGGTCCCGCCTTCAGGCGGCTGTTTTGAGTCCCGCGTTCAGGCGGTCTGTCTGTCGAAGACCGCCTGAACGCGGGACTACGAACATCCTCACTGACTAGTCAAGGTCGCAATTTCCTTGGCGAAATCGTCGGCGCGTTTTTCCAGCCCCTCGCCCATCTTGTAGCGGGTGAATCGTCGGATGCTGATCTTTTCGCCGGTCTTGGCCGTGATTTGCTTGACCAGGTCGGCGACCGTCAGCGTCTGATCTTTCACGAACGGCTGTTCGAGCAGCGCGACCTCGGTGAAGAATTTCTCCATCCGCCCGTCGATCATTTTATCGATAATGTTCGCAGGCTTATTGGCGTTCTTCGGATCGGCCATCGCCTGACTCCGGGCGATCTCGCGCTCCTTCTCGACGACTTCGGCCGGGACCTGCTCTTTGCTGACGAAGAGCGGCTCCGACGCGCAGATGTGCATGGCCAGGTCTTTGACGAGGCGTTGAAAATCCTCGCCGCGAGCGACGAAGTCGGTCTCGCAATTCACTTCGACCAGCACGCCGATCTTGCCGCCCATGTGGATGTACGCCCCCACGGCGCCTTCCGCAGCTACGCGCGACTGGCTCTTCTCGAATTTGGCCTCTCCCGCCTTGCGCAGGATATCGACTGCCTTGTCGAAATCGCCGCCGGCCTCGGTGAGCGCCTTCTTGCAGGCCATCATCCCGGCCTGCGTCTTCTCCCGCAGTTTTTGAACCATTTCTGCTGTAACTTCTGCCATAAATATTCTCCCTCAATCTGCAAAAACGGCGCAGCCGCGCATGGCGCCTATGGCTGCGCCGTCGAAATCAATAAGGCATTAGAATCGAATATTACGCCGCGCTCGCGTCCTGAGCCGGGGCCTTTTCGCCCCCAGCCTCAGGCGTCTCGACGGTTGGCGGCGCTGGAGGCACTGCGGCCGGCGCCGCGGTGGCCGGCTCCGGCGCTTCTGTCGCCTGCGCCGGATGGATCACCGCCTCGACAGTTTCGACCGCCTCAACCGAAGAAGGCCGCACTCCGCTGATGGCGGGCTGGATGGTCCCCGGAGCCGTCTTCTTGCCTCTCCGGTCGCCGCGTCCGCGGTCGCCGCGTCCGCGCCCTCCGCGCTCGCGCCGCTCGCCGCGCTGC
>DATCXQ010000679.1:0-6259 GCA_036565725.1 Blastocatellia bacterium | reverse complement strand
CCGCCACATTCCTATGCCCTGGGCGTGACGGTCGAAACGTTCAACATGCCGCGAAATGTAATAGGCTTGTGCCTCGGAAAATCAACTTTCGCGCGTTGTGGGTTGATCGTGAACGCGACGCCGCTGGAGCCGGGATGGCGCGGACGGCTGGTGCTCGAGTTTTCAAACTCCGCCGACCTGCCGATACGCATCTACGCCAATGAAGGCATAGCGCAGGTGACTTTCTTCGAATCCGACGAAGACTGCGAAACCTCTTACGCCGACCGGGCGGGCAAGTATCAGGACCAGATCGGACTAGTCACGCCGCGACTTTGACCTATGACCTGGACGTTTTTTTTGCGTTTGAGGAGAAAGACCCGAGCGATAAACCGCCGCTATCGTGAAGCGCGAATGGTCGCGGCGGCGCTGAAATCTCCACATCGCCCGATACTGGCGCAAATCATCCCCGTCCGCCGCTGCAATCTCTCCTGCGCTTATTGCAACGAATACGACAAAACCTCCGAGCCTGTGCCTGTTGAAGAGATGTCGCGTCGCATAGACCGGCTAGCCGCGCTCGGAACGCTGGCCATCACCTTCAGCGGCGGCGAACCGCTGCTTCACCCCGAATTGGAAACCCTCGTCGAGCGCATACGCGGCGCTAACATCATCGCCACGCTGATCACCAACGGCTATTTGCTCACCGCCGAGCGCGTAAAGCGTTTGAACCGGGCCGGACTCGATTACCTTCAAATCAGCATCGACAACGTCGACCCTGACGACGTCTCGAAGAAGAGTCTCAAGGTCCTGGATCAGAAACTTCGTCTGTTGGCCGAGCGCGCCGAGTTCGATGTCACGATCAATTCGGTGTTAGGGAGTTCGATCCGCCGACCCGAGGACGCGCTGACTGTCGCGCGCCGCGCGCAGGAACTCGGCTTCAAGGGGACGGTGGGAGTCCTTCATGATCACTCCGGCCAATTACAGCCGCTCGAGCCGCCGCAGCGGCGCGTCTACGACGAAATCATGAATTCCCGGCGGAAGTCCTTCTTCTCTTTCGATTACTACAACCAGTTTCAGAAGAATCTGGTTCGCGGTTTGCCGAACCAGTGGCATTGTCGCGCGGGGGGCCGCTACCTATACATTTGCGAGGACGGCCTGGTTCATTACTGTTCGCAGCAGCGAGGTCATCCGGCCATTCCGCTCGCCTCTTACACGCGTGAAGACCTCGAACGCGAGTCGAAAGCCGTAAAACCCTGCGCGCCGTATTGCTCCATTTCCTGTGTGCATCAGGTGGCGACCCTGGACGATTTGCGAGAGAACCCGCGAGAGGCGCTGTCGGTGTTCTTCCCGCCGCAGGAAGGACAAAGCGCGCCCGCTACTCTGCCGCGCCCGGTCAGAATCCTAACCTGGTTCTTTCTGCCCGCAACGCCTAATAGTAAACGCCGCGCCTTTCAGAACGCGGCGTTAAAGCTTTTAAGAGTGAAATGACGTCTTAGCCGCAGAGGGCGCCGCAGAACACAGAGAAATAACTATGTCCTCCGTGTCCTGCGGTGCGCTCTATGGCTATTTATTACCACTGCTTCACCGAGCCGTTCACCTGCGACTCGGCGTTCTGCCCGACCTTCATTTGATCGCGAAACAGATTGAGCAGGAGCAGCGTGCCCAGGCCGCCGCCCGCGCCTTCGCCGCCGCCGGTGGCCATCACATCAGGCGTGATGCGCACGCCTTTTTCGCCGATCACCTTCAGCGTCTCGACCAGCGCGACGCCCTGTGGGCCGAGCGCGTTGACCTGTTCGCGATAGGCCACGCCCTGCGCCTCGCCGATCAATCGCATCTTCTCGGCCTCGGCCTTGCCGGTTTGCAGAATGTAGCTCGCTTCGCCTTCGGCCTCGGCCTTGCGCTGTTCGGAGCGACGGCTGGAGATTTCGACGCCGACCGTGGCCTCCATCAAGCCCTTCTGGTTGTCGGCGTGCGCTTTGGTCTTCTCCAACTCGATGCGCTTCTGTTCGGCCTCGCGCTGGGCGTCGTACATACTCTGTCGCTGCTCCGCCAGAATCTTTTCAGTCTGCGTCTTCATCAAATCCTCCGGCAGGCGGATGTGGCAGATCAGCACGTTGACCACGTCCACGTGGTATTTCAGCAGGTGTACGCGGACGCGGGCTTCGGCGCGCTCCTGTTCTTCGTGGCGGTTCTGCAGATAAGCCATCGCCGAAGACTCCGAAGCCTGGTTGCGGAAGATCGAGTCGATCAGCGGATGCATAACGTTTTGAATCAGCCGGTCAATCGAGCCGATCTTGGCGACCATGAACGGCGCGTCTTCGGGTTTGACGCGGAAGACGACGCGGACTTCGAGTTGCATCGTGAAGCCGTCTTTCGAGATCACCTCGAACGGGTTGAATGTGTCCGCCAATTGTTCCGAAGTCCATTCGACCGTCTGGTTCGTCGTCGGAATGATGACCGGCGTGACGGCCAGGGTGTTGACGTAATAGCGCCCGGGGCCTACCACCATCTCCTGAATCCCGCGATACCCGTCGGGCATGACGTAGGCTTCGTGGGCGCCGGCGTCGAGACGAAGCTCAGCCGGATCACCCAGTTTCAACTCTTCTTCCAAATGGGTGAGGTCATCGCCAGGCTCGCCGTCGAGGTTGTCCAAATGCGCCGCGGCGATCGCCAACTGCTCGCGCTCCTCGCGTTCCAGTTTCTCGCGCACCTTGTTGGCCATGGCCCGGCGAATCTCTTCGGTCGGATCTTTGCCCACGTTCGAGACGATCACGGCGACCTCACCTGGCTTCACCTCGCCCGCCTTTTCGGTAATCACTTTGAACATTAGCGGGTTGATGTAATATGTGCCGGGCAGCAACAGGTCTTTCTGCGGGCCGCGCTGGCCGCCTCGTTGAATAAACTCGTGGCCGTTCTGATAGTTGTTGTTACCCGACACGGGCGCGGCGACGTAATCGCGCGGGTTGAGTGGCGCGCCGTCCAAAGCCTCGACCAGCCCGACGTGGTTCTCGTGGATGACCGTCGCGTCGGCGAACTGGATTTTGAACAAACCCGGTTTGACCGTGTTGTCTTCAACCGCGATCGAATCGATCAAGATGCGGTAAGTTCCGGGCGTCAGGATTTCGACCTGCGGCCCCTTCTGACCCGTGGCCTGGATGAACTGCTCCGCGTCATGGAAGTTGCGATGGCCTACGACGGCCATTCCGAGCAGACGCCCAGGGTCAAGCGGGGCGCCGTCCGTCGCCGTCACGACGCCGATCTTGCCCTGCGGGATCATGATGGACTTCGCGATCGAAATGCGGAACAGGTAAGGATGGATGGGCCACAACCCCGGGGGCAGCGTCCGCATCTGGATGCCTTTTACGCCGCCCTGTTTGATGAACGCGATCGGGTCTTGAAAGTTGTTGTGCGCGTTCTGCGCGCGGTCGGGGGCGAAAATTCGGCCCGGAGGCAGCGGTTCGCCGTCGATCGCCTCGATCACGCCTATCTCGTCGGCGCCGATCTCGATCAGCGACGCCTTCTTCACCACGCGTTCAAAGGGCCATTTGATGATGTGTAATCCGGGCTTCAGCACGTCGGCCTGGATGCCGACCTCGCCTTCGGTGGCGACCACGCGGCCCGGCGGCATCCTCGACCCGAAGTAACGGCGCTCTTTGATTGCAATCTCCATTGCGCCGACGTTGACCAGAAATCTGGTCAGCAGGAGCAGCAAAGCGATTAGCCCGAAGACCGCCACGACGTATGTCACGGGTGAAGTGAGTAATTCTGATGTGTCCATAATTTTGTCCTTTGCTACCAGGAGCAGACCTGCGTGTCTGCCCCTGATGGGGGTTACACGCAATAACCGGGGCAGACACGCAGGTCTGCCCCTACGCGTATTCGCAAAACGCTCTAAGCGCCTGAGCGCCGAGACGCCGCCGCCAGCCCACGGCGAACATCGACGATCAGTCGTTTGAGAAGAAAACCTGAGCCGGAACTCCTTACTTCGGCCTCGATCAGCCAGTAGGCGCTCTCGACCGCCGCAAGGAATTCTCCGGCTGAAAGCCCCGGCAATCGCCCTTCGCCGAAAAGATTCAATGCGACCTCGACCGCCCGTTTGAAAACCGCCGCGTCGTCGCTCAATGCCGCCAGGTGAAGCATGCAGGCGAGCGAACTCTGATCCGGCGCGGCGCTCAATCGTTCGATCATCATCGCGGCGAACTCGCTGCTCGAACGCAGCGCTCGGCTGTCGACGATGTGGTCCGCAATCGAGCGCAGATCATCTTCATCGCCGTCGAGATATGCGACGAGCGTTCCCAAGATATCGCGATAGAACTCGGCGTCGCCGCGCATGTGCGCTTCATCAAGCGCGGTCTTGTCGCCTTCGGCTGCGCGACTGAGCAAACCGCGACTCTCTTCCTGGGCGCGCCGCTCAGCCTCGGCTTGCTCGAGTAGTTTCATCTCTTCGGCGTGTTGTTCGGCGAACAACCCATCGAAGCTACGTTGTTCAGGAAAAGAATCGGGTTCTTTGGGCGCCGTCCGGAGCTTCCGGCGGTGAAGCGCGAAAGCCGCGACTGCGAGAAGGAGAATCGAAATGAAGAGTATGGTGTTCATCGTCTAACGCCTCGCGCACAGCCGATAGGCGATTGGCTGCGCCGTCTGCTGCGGGCGTCTTCCTTACTGATATACGTGAAGCCGGCTTTGGAAGTTCTAGAAACAGGCGGCGGCAAGAAAGTTTAACGCGGGCTTGATGACATCTCAGGATTTTGCCGCCGGGGTTCCGGCCAAACGCCGCTCGGTCAGTGAAGGCATGAATTTGTTCAAAACGCGATAGCCGAGCAGCGCGGCCAACACCACTCCGAACGCCAGCGGAATCCGCGTGTCGGCCTTGACCAGCAGGTAGTAATGGATCACCCCTGAAACCGCCGCGACGTAAGCCAGCTTGTGCAAACGACTCCACCGCCGCCCGCCCAGACGTTTGACCATCTTGTTGGTCGAAGTGATCGCCAGCGGAACCAAAACGAGAAACGCGAACATCCCGAGAAAGATGAAAGGCCGCTTGAGCGTGTCTTCGACGATGGCGCCTAGCTGGAACGCCTTGTCGAACCAGGTGTAAGCCAGCAGGTGAAGGCAGCCGTAGAAGAAGGCGAACAGCCCGAGCGTCCGCCTGAGCCGGATCAGCCACGGCAGGCCCAGCGCCTTTCTGAGCGGCGTGACGGCCAGCGAGAGACACAAGAAGACCAGCGCCAATGTTCCCGTCGTGTGAAGAACGAATTCCTGTGGGTTTGCGCCCAGCCTGTGATGGTAAGCGTCCCAGCCCAGCAGAACGCACGGGACAGCGCTGTTGACGAAGACCAGGAGCTTGGAAAATTTGACGTCAGGCATAACTTGGTGGTTGGCGCCCGGCGCCTGGCGTCTGGCGTCTGGCGAAATCATCAACCATGCGCCAGGCGCCAGGCGCCAGCCGCCCTCTAAAAATTAAGCTTCAAATCCATCCCCGAATACAACTGTGCGACCTGATCGCCGTAACCGTTGAACATCGGGGTGTCGCGCCGCCCCCATTCGCCGATGCGACGTTCGGTCGCCTGGCTCCATCTCGGGTGCGAGACCTCCGGATTTACGTTCGAATAGAAGCCGTATTCATTGGGCGCGGCGTCGTTCCATGTCGTTGGCGGCTGCTTGTCGGTGAGGGCGATCTTGACTATTGACTTGATGCTTTTGAATCCGTACTTCCACGGCACGACCAGGCGAATCGGCGCGCCGTTTTGAGGCAAGAGCGTTTTGCCGTACAGCCCTGCGGCGAGGACCGTCAAAGGATGCATAGCCTCGTCCAACCGCAAACCTTCGACGTAGGGCCACGGCAGCACGTCGCCGCGCTGGTTCGGCATCCGCTCCGGGTCGAAGAGCGTGGTGAACGCGACGTATTTCGCCGACCCCATCGGCTCGACCTCGTCGAGCAATCGTTTGAGCGGAAGGCCCAGCCACGGGATGATCATCGACCACGCCTCGACGCAGCGGAAGCGGTAGACGCGGTCTTCCAGCGGCGCGAGCTTGATCAGGTCATCGATGTCGAAGGTCTTCGGCTTGTGGACCATCCCGCCGACCTCGACGGTCCACGGGCGAGTGACGAAATTCTTCGCCCTGGGCGCGACCCCATCTTTTTTCGTCGAGAATTCGTAGAAGTTGTTGTAATTGGTGATGTCATCGAAGGGGGTCGCCTTTTCGCCCGACGGGGTGATGTATCCGCTCGCCGGGTCGGCCTGCGCCACGTCGGCCTTCGGCGGCTGCCGGCTCGGCGTCGCGA
>DATCXQ010000677.1:0-3196 GCA_036565725.1 Blastocatellia bacterium | reverse complement strand
TCGGCTTCGTGACGGGCGGAACTCTCCCCGCGGCTCTGTCCGCGAATTTGATGGCCGGCGTTTGGGATCAGAACGCAGGCTATCGCGTTCAGTCGCCCGTGGCCGCCAGGGTCGAAGACGTTTGTCTCAAGTGGCTGCGTGAGGTGTTGGGGTTGCCCGCGGGGGCCGGCGGCGGTTTCGTGACCGGCGCGACGATGGCCAATTTCGCCGCTCTCGCAGCCGCGCGTCGCGCCGTGTTGCTGAAGGCGGGTTGGAACGTCGAAGAGGACGGCCTGATAGGCGCCCCGCCGCTCCGCGTCGTGGTCGGCGATGAAGTTCATGCGAGCGTACTCAAGGCCCTTTCGCTTCTCGGCCTCGGGAGAGCGCGTGTCGAGCGCGCGCCTGTTGACGCTCAGGGGCGTATGCTCGCGGACGCGCTGCCCAACCTTTCCGGCGCGACCATCGTATGTATTCAGGCGGGCAATGTGAACACGGGGGCGTTCGATCCCGCGAGAGAGGTTTGCGCGGCGGCCCGCGACGCGGGCGCGTGGGTACACGTTGACGGGGCTTTCGGATTGTGGGCGGCGGCAAGCCAGCGACTTGCCCATCTGACCGCAGGCGTCTTCGAAGCGGATTCCTGGGCCACCGACGCGCACAAGTGGCTCAACGCGCCTTACGACAGCGGGATCGTATTCGTGCGTGAGGCCGAACATCTGCGCGCGGCGATGACCGTCGGCGCGGCTTATCTGATCGCCGGCGCCGAACGCGAGCCGAGCCAATACACGCCCGACATGTCGCGGCGGGCGCGCGGCCTCGAGGTCTGGGCGGCCCTTCGCTCTTTGGGAAGAGAGGGGTTGGCCGATCTGATCGAGAGATGCTGCCGCCACGCGTCGCGCTTCGCCGAAGGGCTGCGCGACGCCGGATACGAAATACTGAACGACGTCGTACTCAACCAGGTATTGGTCTCTTTCGGCGATGACGCGACGACCCGGCGCGCCATCGAGGCGATTCAAACCGACGGAACCTGCTGGTGTGGGGGAACGGTGTGGCAAGGACGCGCGGCGATGCGCATCAGCGTATCTTCGTGGGCGACGACCGAAGACGATGTGGAACGCAGTCTGAACGCGATTATTCGCATTGCGGCGATGAATCACTGATTCGGCTCGATGTAACTTTTCACTGCGACGATCTGTAATCATGAATATGAATCGAAGGATATTTCTGCAAAACAGCGCAATCGGATTGACCGGGTTGTTCGCCGTCTCATCGAAAGCCGGGTCAAATGCGGCGCGCATTCGATTGATTACGCGCGGCGATGACCTGGGTTGCGCGCGCAGTCTCAACCGCGCGATCAAGGAGTGCTACGAGAAGGGCATTCTCAAAAACTGCTCTGTCCTCGCCGCCACGCCTTACATCGAAGAGGCCGCCAGGATGTTGGCCAAGGCGAAAGGATTGTGCTTCGGCCTTCACTGCGACCTGACGTCCGAGTGGGACAACGTGCGTTGGAAGCCCGTGGCGTCGCCGGAGAAAGTCCCTTCGCTTATCGGCAAAGACGGTACGCTGCATCAAACGAACGAGGCCGTCTGGGCGAACGCTAAGGCCGACGAGGCGTTGATCGAATTGCAGGCGCAACTCGACCGCGCGCGGCGTCTGGGCTTCGACATCAAATACGCCGATCTGCACATGGGCACGGTCCAACGCGTGCCCGGATTGGCCGAGAAGTTCGGCCCGTGGTGTCGCAGTCAGGGCATCATTGACACGCGCGGCGTCGGCGGACCCATTCCGAACCTGCCCAGCCCCTGGAACGTTCCGGGACGTAAGAGGGAGGGCGATTATGTCGAACAACTCATCACTGCGCTCAATTCGGCGCCCGACGGCGAATACCTTATCGTCAGCCATCCAGGCTACGACGACGCCGAGACGCGCAATCTCGGGCACGACGGCTATCCGGGTGATTCGGTCGCGCACAATCTCAACTGGGAGCGGCTGGCCTACACAGACTCTCGCGTCGTTCGCTTCATCAAAGAAAACGGCGTGCAGCCGATTCGATACGATGAAACGGAAGCCGCGCGTGAACAAGCAAAGCAATTTTCCCAAGCGAGTGAGAAAAAATGATGAAACCTGAAGAACTACGCGCAAAATATGGTGGAGTCGTCGCATTCCCGGTCACGCCGTTTCGCGACGACCTGTCGCTGGACATCGAAGGGCTGCGGCAAAACCTGACGCGGTTGATGAATCATCCTGTCTGCGCTGTTGTCGCCGCGGGTGGCACAGGCGAGGTCTATTCGCTGACGCAGGATGAACACGCGCAAGTTATCGAGACGACAGTCGAGGTCGTCAACGGCAAGACGCCGGTCATCGCCGGCGTAGGATTCAATCTGATGCTGGCGGTTGAAATGGCGAAGCGCTCCGCCGCCGCCGGAGCCGACGCAATCCTCGCTCTGCCGCCTTATTATCCGCAGGCTGATGAAGAGGGAATGATCGAATATTACCGCGCGATCGGCGACGCGAGCGATCTGGGGTTGCTGATCTACAGCCGAGATTGGGCCAATTTCTCGCCCGCGCAGGTCGAACGATTGGCGGCGAAGATTCCCACGCTGGTCGCATGGAAGGACGGGCAGGCCGATCTCCGCCGTCTTCAGATGATCATTGATCGAGTCGGAGACCGTCTGCATTGGATCGGCGGAGCGGGCGACGACATGGTTCCGGGTTACTATTCGATCGGCGTACGAACGTACACGTCGAGCATCGCCACGGTCGCGCCTAAATTATCGCTGGCGCTTCACGACGCGGCGGCCGAGGGACGCAGTGAAGAATTGTCGCGTTTGATGTCGGACTGCGTCGTCCCGCTATACGCCTTGCGCGCGCGGCGAAAAGGCTACGAAGTGTCGGCGATGAAGGTTATGATGGATATGGTGGGCTTACGCGGCGGTCCTGTGCGACCGCCGTTGCCAGATGTGCGGGCCGAAGAGCGTGAAGAGTTGCGCGCGATGCTGGAAAAATGGGAGCCGTTCCTGGATTGATTTCCTTGTATGCTACGTTCCGTGCGGTTAACAATTTCGCTGTTGATGCTCGGGTCTTCGCTGTCGATGTTCGGATCTGGCGCGCTTCCATCGCTGAACGCAGCCAACCAGACCGGCGCGGACCTTGCGCGGAGATTCAGCCAAACAGTCCGTCCCTTCGTGGCCTCGTATTGCGCGGGCTGCCATAGCGGCTC
>DATCXQ010000100.1:0-5281 GCA_036565725.1 Blastocatellia bacterium | reverse complement strand
GCTGGCCGCCGTCGATCAGGCGCTGAACGCCCCGATAGAGATTTCCGTTTCGGGCTGCGCCGTCACGTCCGACGTCGTCAGCGGATTAGGCAATAACGGGCTCGGCCATTCGGATTCCACGACCGTCTCGTCGGCGCCGACGCAGGAAAGCCTGCGCCGCAAATGCGGGATCGTTTTGAAGTCGGGCCAGATTCGCAACCTGCACGACATCTGCTTCGCCCTGGGCGCAGGGGCGGACGCGGTAGCGCCTTACGTGATGTACGAGGTCGCGCTGCGTGACGCCGTAGACACGGAATCCGCGCGTACGGCGCTGCGCAACCTCTTCGTGATGCAGCACACGGGCATCGAGAAAGTGATGTCGACTATGGGCGTTCACGAAGTCGACGGCTATGGACGTCTGTTCGCCTCGGTCGGGCTGTCGAACGAAATGGCCAATATTTTCGGCGTCAAAAACTACTGCGGCTCGGACCGCGTGGGCCTGACGCTCGAAAGGCTTGACCGGGAATTGCGCGATCGTCTCGCCGCGCGCCGCGAGCAGGCCAAGAAGGGCGCGACGAAACTGAGCGGCACGTCGGGGCTGATGCGAGAATATCGCCGCCAGCCTTACGTCTGGAGCGCGGCGGGCAAGGTGGCGCGCAAGGAGGAGCGCTACGACAACTTCATTCAGAAACTGGCCGAGATCGAGGAAAGCGCTCCCGTTTCGCTTCGCCACCTGCTCGACCTGCAGGAACGTTCGATCGTCACCCGCAACCTGGCCGACACGAAGATCGGCGCCCACAGCGCTCCGGTATTTATCGCGGCGATGTCGTTCGGCTCGCAGGGCGAAACGACTTTCCGCGCATACGCCGAAGCCGCCAAGCGTTTGAAGATCGTGGCGATGAACGGCGAAGGCGGCGAAATCCCGGACATGATGGGACGGTACAAGGAGTATCGCGGCCAGCAGGTGGCCTCCGGGCGCTTCGGCGTCAACATTCACTTGCTCAATAGCGCCGACTTCATCGAGATCAAGATCGGCCAGGGGGCGAAGCCGGGCGAGGGAGGGCATCTGCCCGGAATGAAAGTAACGGAATTGATCGCCAAAACGCGACACACGCCGCAAGGCGTCGATTTGCTCTCCCCGTCGAACAATCACGACATCTACTCGATCGAAGACCTGGCGCAAGTGATAGCCGAGTTGAAGACCGCCAACCCGCACGCGAAGGTCTCGGTCAAGATTCCCGCCGTGCCTTTTATCGGCCCGATAGCCACCGGCATCGCCAAGGCGCGCGCCGACATCATCGCCATCAGCGGCTATGACGGCGGCACCGGGGCGGCGCGCAAACACGCGCTGCGCCACGTCGGGATGCCCGTGGAGATCGGCGTCAAAGAAGCCCACCGCGCTCTGCTCAAGGCGGGTTTGCGCGACCGGGTAGAGGTCTGGGCCGACGGCGGAATCAAATCCGGCGCGGACGTGATCAAGTTGATGTTGCTCGGCGCGAACCGCGTCGGCTTCGGCACGATGGCCATGGCCGCGGTCGGATGCACGAGCTGCCGCGAATGCAACCAGGGCACATGTCACGTGGGCATCACCGCGCATCATCAGTCGGTCGAGAAGGCCAAGGATGCCGGCCTCAAGAAATACGCTCCGCGCGATTATGACAAATCCGTAGACGCGCTGGTGACCTTCTTCAAAGAAGTCATCAACGAGGTCGGCATCTGGACGATGCGGCTCGGCTTCCACCGCACGCAGGAACTGGTCGGGCGCTCCGACCTGATGAGGCAGACGCGCGGGCTCGATCAGATCGACCTCGAATATCTGCTCAAGGGAATCGAATTCGCCGAGGCCTTCGAGCCCGAGAAGCTGAGCGAAGATCACATCGGTCGCGCCTATCGCCCGCGCACATCGCTGACCAAGATCGTTTCGGACGAAATCTACGGCCTGATCGAGCAGGGCAAATCCATCGCGATCTTTGAGGACGACAAGGTCACCTCTGTAGACCGCTCGTTGGGCACACACCTCTCGGGCAAACTCTCGCGGGCGAAGTACCAGAACAAGGCGCCGGCGCACTTCAAGCTGGCCAAGCTGCATTTCACCGAAGGCTCGATTTCCGGCAACGGGCTGGGCGCTTACAACATTGACGGCGTCGACATAATCGTCGAAGGTGGCGTGCAGGACAGCGCCGCGAAATCCAGTTGCGGCGGCACGATCGCCGTTTTGAAGGGCATGAACCACGACGGCATCCGCTTCGACGGCTCGGTCGGCAAATGCTTCGGCTACGGCGCGCAGGGCGGAACGCTGATCGTGCAGGGCGACGCCGATTCGCGCGCGGGCATCAGGCTGTCGGGCGCTGATCTGATAATCGCGGGCAAACTGCGCGGGCCGCTCACGGACGAATTGGGCTGCATCGCGTCGCGGGCGAACATCAAAGGCTTCGCGTTCGAATACATGACCTCCGGCCGCGGCATGGTGCTGGGCGATCCCGGCCCCTGGCTCTGTTCCGGCATGACCGGAGGCGTCGTTTATCTGAAACTCGACGGAGAACTGGGGCTGGATATCGGCGCGCTCAGGCGCCGTCTGGCCAAAGGCGCCGAGGTCGAGATCGTCCCGGCGAGCGTCGGCGAAGACGATAAGAACGTCCGCGATATGCTAACGAAATACATCGACGTCCTCAGCCAGCACGAGCAGAAGGAGGAGGCCGACGCGATGCGGCGGTTGCTACGCAATTGGCAATCGTCGTTCGTGAAGGCTGTGCCGAAAAGGAAATGAGGTAAATCAGACCACGTAACATTAGTACAGATAGTCAAACCGCCGCAGGACGCCGCAGGTACGCCGCAGAACAATCAAGACTGGTCTTTCTCTGCGTACCTGCGGCGTCCTGCGGCGGTTTGATATCCCAATCCTGGTTGTTTCGAAATGGACCTTGTGAATCGGACGATCATCGGCCTGGACATTGGGGGAACGAAGACGGCGGTCGTTGAAGGCTCCGCGCAGGCCGAGATTTTTCAGCGCGAAGAGATCGCGACAGAAGCCTCCCGCCCTTTCTACGAAACCTTTCCGCGAATCATCACTCTTATAAAGAAGACGATTGAATCATCGAGGCAATCGAGCCGCGATGCGCTCGCGATCAGCGTTTCGGTAGGCGGGCCGCTGAAGATCGCAGAAGGCGTCCTGATCGATCCGCCGCATTTGCCTGGCTGGCGCGGCGTCAGGTTGAAAGAGAGATTGGCGGGCGAGTTTCCGGGTCTGCCGGTTTTCGTCGAGCATGACGGCAACGCCGGCGCGCTTGCCGAATTTCACTTCGGGGTTGGGGAGGGGCGCGATGATTTACGTCATCTCGTATTTCTGACCTTCGGCACGGGGTTGGGCGCGGGGCTGATCGTCAACGGGCAAGTGGTGCGAGGCGCGACGGACACGGCGGGAGAAGTCGGCCATCTGCGGTTGGCATGGGAAGGCCCGATGGGATTCGGCAAGGCGGGTTCGTGGGAGGGCTTCGCTTCCGGCGAGGGATTGGTCGAGCTGGCCTCTCGAATGTTTCCGGGACGGTGGTCGCGCGAGACGACGATTCATGAAGTGGTCGAGGCGATGGTGGCTGATGATCCACAGGCGTTGGAGGTCGCCGCCGAAGCCGGAAAGTGGATGGGGCGCGGGATGGCCCTGTTAGTTGACACACTCAACCCGCAGATAATCGCGCTGGGGGCGCTGGCCGTCGTGTTGGGCGACCGCGTGCTCGCGCCGGCTCGCCGCACGTTGGCCCAAGAGGCTTTGCCGCAGGCGGTGGCCGCCTGCGAAGTCGTTCCCGCGAAGTTGGGCAGGAGGATTGGAGATGTCGCAGCGTTGATGGCGGCGCTGACCGACGGCTCCGTTCGCGCAGAATTGGGTCTTGAATGATCCTACTGTGACAAGCTGGAAGACTTATGCGCAGGTAAAAATTCCGATTGAACGTTAAGGTTGAATCAACCCGTGCTCCCCGTGGTTTGTTATTCCTGAATCCCCAAGTGGAAAACGCTTTAGATCGGATGCGGAGTGTTCAAGATAGATCGAATAGTCTGTTCGAGACTGTCCACATCGGTGAAAAGGCTAATGGCTGCGACGCCAGCCGCGCCGCGCCGAAGCGGCTCACTATAATTCGAGAGGTCGATTCCGCCGATGGCCAACACCGGAATTCCCACGGCGTCCAGTATCTTGGTGAAGCGTTCGAGGCCGAGCGGAGGGCCGAAATCTCTCTTTGACGGCGTGTCGTAAACCGGCCCGCAGACAATGAAGTCGGCGCCGCCCTCTTCAGCCGACCTGGCTTCGGCGGCCGAGTGCGTCGAAACCCCGATCAGAAAATCATCGAGGCCTTTTTTCGCCGCCACGTCGCGAACCTCGCGGGCCGGGATCGAGGATGCGCGCAGGTGAACTCCGTCCGCGCCCGCTGCCATCGCCACGTCGAGCCGGTCGTTGACCAGCACGCGGGCGCCGTGAGGCCGCGCGCGCTCAACGGCCGCGCGGGTGAAAGCCGCGAGCGCCCTCGCGCCCATATCTTTCTCGCGAACTTGAATGAGCCTGCATCCTGCGCGAGCCGCTTTATCGATCGCTTCAAGCTGCAATCGCGGCAGGTCTTCGTAAGTGATTTCAGGACTGCGGAGGAAGGCCAGTCGGCTGGTTATCAGATAGAGCAATATCAGCTTCTTCATTGCCCATCGCGGCGAGCGTGGCGACGCTCTCGCGGAATTTAAAAACGTCGATCAGTCCGGCGAATATGTTCAGCGCCCCGATACCGGTCACTATTCCTTTAGCGTAACCGCTATTCAGCAGGTTTGGGACCCACGTCGAGTTGAGCTTGTTCGTGACGTAATAGAGAAAGAAATTTTCATCCCAAAACGTTGGCGGATACCAGGGCAATATCAGAAGCAATATGCCGACTTCGAAGCAGATCAGGATATAAACGATAACGGTGATCTTTGCTGACATCGAATCTTCTTATGAGCGTAATCTGACCGCGCCGTTAACTGCGCGCGTGAGCAAGCGGACATAAACATGAAAGACCGCGTGCTCACGCGCGCGGTACCTCTTTTGATTGAATGCGGAGCAAGCATAAACAGTACCGCGCGCGTAAGCAAGCGGTCGCACATAAGTACCGACCGCTTTACGCGCGCGGCACAGTTTTTTTGTGGAGGTTTGTTCGCGCGCTCAGCGCTTAAAAGTGATTTTCAGGCGCTCGCGGCGGCGCGCGACTGTGATTTCGAGAGGAGAGCCGCCGGTGGAGTCGAGAGCGTCAATCAAATCTGCGAGTCTGTTTATCGATTTCGCCCCCGCCTC
>DATCXQ010000633.1:0-23473 GCA_036565725.1 Blastocatellia bacterium | reverse complement strand
AATCAATGCCGCTAGCGGCATTGATTCGGGCGCCTACTCGCATAGGTCGAAAACTTTTGCCCTTAAAACGACGACCAATCAGATCATCCACAGTTCCGGACGCAAAGCTTGTCTGAGTTTGTGGAGCAGAATGCGCCCGATCATCCGGCGGCCAAAGTCTATTCGCGCAAACGCAGTCATCCCCGGCCGTAACAGATCGTCCCTATTTTCAATTACCAGTTCCACACGGTAGATCACCTGATTATTCTGATCGGTTTCACTTTCGCCGCCGATCTTCGCGACCCTGCCGCGAAAGATATGGTCAGGGTAGGCCCCGACCTTGAGCCGCACCGGATGGCCGACGCGCACATCTCCGACCTCGCGCTCAGACGCCTGAATGCGCGCCAGCAATTGACGCGTGTCTGCCACGCGGCAAATTTCAGCGCCTTTCGGAAAATACTGCCCCACCAGCCGCGGCAATTCCTCGCCGAACACCGCGCCCGCGCGCGGCGTGACGAGTTCAAGATGCGCCAGCCTGCGCCGGAGCAGATCACGGCGATCGGTCAGCGTGGAGATGAGGGCGCTCGCCGCGCGCAATTCGTCATTCAACTTTACGGACTGCAGCCGCTCGGCCCCGACGTCTGATTGCGCCAATCGCATTTCAGTCGCCAGGTCGGCGTGACGGCGACGGTGTTCGATGAGGAACGCTTCCAGCCGCCGGCGCGCGGCGGCGCCTTCGATGGCCAGAGTCGAAGCGCTCGTTTCCGCCTTTTCCAACTCGCTGCGCGGCGCGAGGCCCTGCGCGTAAAGCCTGCGCGCGCGGTCGAGATGGAGAGCGGCTTCTGAGAGCCTGGCCTGGCGCAGGTCAGCCTCTGATTGCAGAACAGCGATGGCCGCCGGATAGTCTACGGCGGCCGCGGCAGGGGCCGCAGTGGGGGAAACGGATGCAGTCAGATATTTCAACGTGTTCGGTTCGGCGCGCTCACGCTCTTCAATCTGTCGTCGCTCGGAATCGCTTTCATCATAAGCTCTCTGACGCTGCATCAGGCTCAATTCGGCCCGCGCGATTGATTCTTCACGCGCTCTCAATTCGCCGAGCAAACGGTCACGTTCGGCATTCGCCCGATCAAGCTCCACCTGCGCGCGCGCGAGTTGCTCTTCAAGTTCGAGGTCGCTCATCCGGCCAATCACCGCGCCTGCCGCCGTCAAGTCGCTGGGGCGAACGCGCAGCTCGACGAGCGTGGCGCTTTCAGGGGCGCGGATGATCGCTTCCTGTCCGGGGACGGCGATCAGCGCGCCGTAGGCGCCTACTGAAGCGTTCCAGGGCATGCAGAGAATCAAGACGATGAACAGCGCGACGGCGAACGGGACGAGCCGGCGCCGCCAGCGTGATGATTTCTGTCCGGTGTTGATTTCGCCAGAATCTCCTGATGACGGGGTCTGCGCGGTCTGATCCTGAGTCTCCATGTTTGCCTCCATCCGCGAGTTTCGTACAATTGCCCGCAGCGCGGAGACGGCCACCGCCATTAACCGCCTAAGCGGCCGCCGCGCGTAAAAGAACGCCAGGGCCAAAGTGAGCAGCAATCCCGGCAGATAAAACCAGTCAATCAGATATGAGCCGAGAAAGATCACGATGAACAACCTGAGCGCGACCGTGTAAACGAACGACAACAAGCCGAACGCGGCAAGGATCGCCTGCTCACGCCGGCTGAATCGCGCCGCCGCCTCGTTCGGCTCATTGAAAACGAGGAGCCGCAAGGAGCCTCGCCACCACTCGCGCGCGCGATCCATCAGGTTCGGCAATCGCAGCCACTGGCTCAGGAAGTAATACCCGTCCAGTTTGATCAGTGGGTTCCCGTTGAAAGCCACGTCCATCACACTGCCCAGGAAAAAGCAGAAGGCCAGGTCTGCGAGCGGCGTATAGGGCGCGAGCGTCATCCAGGCCAGCAGCGCCAGCGTCCCGGCCAGCAGTTGCCAGTAAACTCCGGCGGCGATCACCCACAGGCGCCGCCCGCGTTGAGGGATCAGATGGATGCCGGAAACGTCGCAATAGAGCGCCGGCAGAAAATAGTAAATCATCAACACGCCGACTTCTGTCGCCCTTCCGCCGAAAGCCTTGCACGTCAGCCCATGCGCGAACTCGTGCATGACTCCCACCAGCAAGCCTGCGACGAGGACCGTGATGAAGTGTTCACGCAGAATGTAGCCGCCGTAATGCGAAATTTCGGCCCTGTTCATCAAGGCCAGCAAAGCCGCCATGAGAGTCAACAGGAGCGAGACGACGAAGAACGGCATCGTCCATACCCAACCGAGCGCGCCGACCAGGCGCGTGAAAAGCGGATCAGGATTGAAGAGCCTGAAGCGAGTGTAAAACTGCGCGGGCGTATGTTGTCCCTGCGGGCGAAGGCCTTCAGCGCGACTGCCCGCGAGGATTCCGGCTTCATCGAGACGGGTGAGAAACCTCGTGAGAGTCGGAATCCTCAACGTCCCGCCGTGCCGTCGCATGTATTCATCGCAGGCCGCGGCGGGCGTGAGGTTGGCGTCGAGCAGTCGCAGCGCGCGGTATTCCGCCGTCCGCAAGAGCAGGTAACGGCCAACCGATGGGGAGTTGATGACAAAGGCGGTGCGGTCGCCGTCTCGCTGTTCGGCGATTTCAACATCCGCGGCGATTCTTGGCGGGTAGGCGCAGTAATCAGTTTTCATTTGCCCGCCGCTCCATCAACCGCATCAGAGTCGCATGGTTGTTCCGGCAAGTGATGACCTTCAGGCTCTCAGGCCCGAACGACCGCTCGAAGCTCGCCAGCGCCCTCCGATACAGCGCCTCCGCTTCCGGATAGCGGCCTTGCGCTTTGCAGAGCACGGCAAGGTTGTTGAGGGTCATCGCCACGTCCGGGTGTTCTGCCGTGAGTAGTTTCTCTTTGATCACGAGAGCGCGGCGGTAAAGCCTCTCGGCTTCGTCCAGACACCCTTGCGCATGTTTGAGCGCGGCCAGGTTGTTCAGGTTGACGGCAATCTCGTAATGTTCGGGCCCGTACTCGCGCTCAAAGATCGCCAGCGCCCGCCGGTAGAGCGGTTCCGATTCGTTATACTTGCCCTGCCCGTCCAGGATGCCGGCGAGCGCCGCGATGTCCGCGGCCACATCCGGGTGATCCGGCCCGAGCGCCCGCTCACGAATCTCGACCGAGCGGCGGGCCAGCGGTTCTCCCGCGGCGAAGCGGCCTCGGGCATGTTCCAGCCCGCCTAGGTTGTGATAGAGCGTGGCGATTTCCGAGTGTTCCGGTCCGAGCGATTGCTCCATCAGTGGCAATGCGCGCCGGTAAAGCCGCTCGGCCTCATCGAACCTGCCCATGTATTTGTAAAGCACGGCCAGGTTGTTGCAGAGGGCCGCGACATCTTCACATTCACAAAACAGTTCGGCCAGCGACAGAGCGCGCAGGTAAAGTGGTTCGGCTAAGTCGTACCGCCCCTGCGCGCGCCGTTCATCGGCTGCGCGGCTAAGCTGACGAATCAGCTTTTGGAGCGCGGCCAGTGATTTACGCTGGCGGGTTGTCACAGGGCTTCCAGATATTGGCTGCTCTGTTTGCATGATGCTTAGGCGTCCGACTGAAGTAGACTCAGTGATTGCGCAGTGGTGGCGGAATGGGAATTGACGGAGTCGGAGCTATTGTCTCTTCCAATTCCTCCACGTTCAACTCGACCTCGTCGTCGACGAGCGTCTCGTTGTGGTTCACCGCGAGTTTGGAGGCGATCACTTCCTCCATCTCCTCGGCCGCCAACTCGACCTCGTCATTGACGAGCGTCTCGTTGTGGTTCGCCGCGAGTATTGGGGCGATCACTTCCTCCATCTCCTCGGCGTTCAAATAGACCTCGTCGCCTTCGACGTTGAGTTCGATCTCGCCCGTCGCCGGATTTTCATCTGCATAATCCGTCATTGGCATAAAAAACTCCTTCTGTCTGTCAGGTTGATCTTTGAGCAGTGATGATTGAACCCGAAGCGGCTTCGCAGGCTCGCCGGATGGCCGATCTTGGCGGCGCCCGGCAAGTCGGTTTCTCACCACTCGTAACGGAGTAAATTCTGTATCAGAGCCTGCGCGCGCCGGGCCATTGGGAGACGTCAGGCGCCGCTTCGCGCAATCATTTATGTTTGCCAGTGAGGAGAAAGGATCCGAGCGGTCGTGTATGATGCGATGTTTGAAGTTTTCATGGCTTCCTCCAGGGTCAATATCCGCAGATCGCCTTACTCACATGAACCAGGGCCTTGCTTTTTCGGTGGGACGGAGTAAACTCCGGCCCCGGTAGCAGCCGGCAGACAGGAACTTACTCCGCAGATAGAATTCGGGAATTGAACTCCGCTAGAGGAAGTTGCTGAACTTTCCGTCATATTACTGCCCGCCAGAATCTTTTTTAGCGGGCTGGACGTAGTTCTCGACCACCGGAAGGGAGTGTGTTCTATGTCATCCGCGTTACGCGTGTCATTGTGTTTACTGGCAATGAGCCTCAACTTCATCAACTCTGCTTTGGCGCAACCTCAGTCGGCGTCTTCAGCTCTAGCGCCGCAACATTCATCCGATGAAACTGCGCTTCGCGCGCTGGCTGAAGCCTTCTTTCACGCATGGGCGGCGAAAGACCTGGACGGTTTTCTGCGTTTGTGGAGCGACAAATCGACCGAACTTGAAGCCCGCCGGAAAGACTCGCAAGAGTTATTCGCTGGGAGCGAGAAGATCGAACTCCGCAATCTGACGATTCGCGCCGTCAAAGTGGAAGGCGCCAACGCCCGCGTGCGCGTGGAAACCGATGCGCGAGTGACTGAAGCCAGGACCGGCAAAGAGAAAGCCGGGTACGGAAAGACGCTTCGGACGCTGGAATGCGTGAAGGAAGCAGGTCACTGGAAAGTTCGGGGTGAAGCTTCAACCTATGATGAAATCGGCGCCGCTCTGTCGGCGGCCAAGAGCGATCAGGAACGCGCCGCGCTGTTGGCGGAAGAAAAAGAGTTTGCGACGGCTGAGCTGGCGCGCGCGCTGGTCAATCAGGGCGACCGCCTTTACTCTCAGGGAGAATATACTCAGGCAATGGCAATCCTTCGCCTGGCGCAAAGCGTTGCGGAAAAAATTGGCGCCAGGACTGAAATTGCCCGCGCGACGCACAACATCGGAAATGTCCATTTGTCACAAGGCGAGTACGCGCAGGCGTTGGAGCGCTACCGGCAGGGCATGGCGATGTACGAGGCCCTTGACGACAAAGCCGGGATCGCCAGTATCCTTAACGACATTGGGAATGTTCATCGGCAACAAAGCGACTACACGCAAGCGCTCGACTACTTTCAGAAAGGCCTGGCAATCCGAGAGGCCCTGGGTAATCAAGCCGGCGTCGCCACCGCGCTCAACTACATAGGGATTGTCCATGGCTCACAAGGCAATCATGCGCAGGCGCTGGAGTATTTTCAGAGGAGCTTGAAAATACGCGAGGAGATTAGAGACGAAGTCGGTATCGCCAGATCACTGAATAACCTTGGGCTTGCCGAATGGCATCTAGGCGACTATGCGCGAGCGTTAGAGTACCTTCAAAGGAGCCTGCTGATGGCCGAATCTCTTGGAGACAAAACTGGGATTCCCAACAGGCTAGTTAATATTGGGCTTGTTCATGACATACAAGGCTCGTACGAGCAGGCGCTGGAGTATTACCGGAAAAGCCTGGCGATTTTTGAGTCGTTTGGAAACAAATCCGGAAGCGCCAGGGCGCTGAGTAACATCGGGAGTGTTCACAGTGACCAAGGTAACTACCCGCAGGCGCTGGAGTATTACCAGAAAAGCCTGGCGTTGGTAGAGTCCCTGGGAGACAAAGCCGGCGTCGCCGAGACAATATTCAACATCGGGATAGTTCATAGCCGACAAGGCGACTACGCGCAGGCGCTTGAGCGATTCCAAAAGAGTCTGGCGATGTACGAGGCTCTCGGATTGAAAGATAACATCGCCGGCGCGCTAAAAAGTACTGGAAATACATATGGATTGCAGAAAAATTACGTCAAGTCGCTGGAATACGCCGAGCGCGCGGCTACGGTCGCCCGGTCAATTGGCGCGAGCGAAAAGCTCTGGGACTCTCTGACTATCGTTCACAGGGCCTATCGGCATTTGAATAGACCAGTCGAGGCGCGCCAGGCGCTGGAAGAGGCTATCACTATTATTGAGACGCTGCGTTATCAGGTCGCAGGCGGAGTGGAAGCGCAACAGCGATTCTTTCAATCCAAAGTCTCCCCCTATCATGCAATGATTGAATTGCTCATGCGTGAAGGCCGGCCGGCTGACGCCCTGACCTTCGCCGAATACGCCAAGGCGCGCGTGCTCCTGGACGTGCTCAAAACCGGCCGCGTTAACAGCGCCAAAGCCATGACAGGCCAGGAGCAGGAGCAGGAAAGCAAACTACGCTCGGAACTCGTCTCTCTCAACACCCAGGTGACGCGCGCCAGCCAGCAAGAGAGTCCGGATCAGGCCAGACTCGACGAACTGAAATCCCTACGCGAGAAAGCGCGCCTCAAGTATGAAGCATTTCAGACATCTCTCTACGCGGCGCATCCAGAACTGAGAGCGCAGCGCGGCGATGCCCCGGTGGTCAAAGGCGATGAGATTGCGGCGCTGCTACCCAATGCCGGCAGCGCGCTGCTGGAATACCTCGTGACAGATGAGATGACCTACCTCTTCGCCATCACTAAATCAGCCGGCCTGCAAGTCTACGCGCTTCCAATCAAACGAGATGAGTTGATCAAACAAACCGAAAGCTTTCGACTGCAGCTCGCCGGGCGCGACCTCGGCTTTCGCGCATCAGCCGGAGGACTCTATCAACTGCTGCTCAAACCGGCCGAGGCGCAGCTTCGGGGCAAAACCAATCTCATCATAGCTCCTGACGACAAGCTTTGGGATTTGCCCTTCCAGGCGCTGCTCACCCAGGCCGGACGCTACGTGCTTGAAAGTAGCGCAGTCTCTTATGTCCCCTCGCTGACGGTCTTGCGCGAAATGAAGGCGCAGCGCAACCGGCGCCGGGCTGAAACGACGGGCACTGCCGTGCTAGCGCTCGGTAATCCGACCATTGGCAAAGAAACGATCGGGCGCGCCGCGGTGGCCCTGCGCGATGAAAAGCTCAATCCCCTGCCGGAAGCCGAAAAGGAGGTCAAGGCGCTCGGCCAGTTGTACGGCAGCGCGCGTAGCAAGATCTATATAGGCGCGGAGGCGCGTGAAGATCGCCTCAAGGCCGAGGCCGCACAGGCCAGGATTCTCCACTTCGCCACACACGGGATTTTGAACAATGCCTCGCCGATGTATTCACACCTCGTACTCGCCCAGGGAGGTAGAAACGAAGACGGGTTGCTTGAAGCGTGGGAGCTAACGCAGATGGATTTACGCGCCGACCTGGTTGTGCTCTCCGCGTGCGAAACGGCGCGGGGGCGATTCGGCGCGGGCGAGGGTGTGATCGGATTAAGCTGGGCGATGTTCGTGGCCGGGGCGCCGGCGCCCCTGGTCAGCCAATGGAAAGTAGAATCGGCCAGCACGCGCGAGTTAATGCTCGGTTTTCATCAACGCCTGATGGCGTCGTCAAAAGCGAAGATGACGAAGGCCGAAGCCTTGCGGCAAGCGGCCTTGAAGTTGATGAAGAATCCTGGCGCCAGCCATCCGTTTTATTGGGCGGGCTTTGTGCTGGTGGGCGACGGCAGATGATTTACGCTTCGATTCCCTTCTCCCGCCGCGCGTCCCATTTCATATACTTGCTCTTGCGGTACGATTCGACGGCCAGCCGCACGGCCACCACTCCGTAATAGCCGGTCATCACGTCGCACTTCAAAGCCTCCCCGCCGCGGATGGCGTTCTGCAGATTGCGGTGATGCAGCATGATGTCTTCGCCGCCGGTCTTCTTGTGAACGATCTCTGGCTTGTCGCCTTCCTTGTTGAATCGCCCCTGCGGGTGGATGACGAATCCTTCACGCGTAAATTCGAGCGTGGCTTCGTGGCCGCGCAGCACGTGCGGGACGGGTGTGTCGTTGGCCATCGAGGAGAGCACGACAACCGAGAGGCCGTCAGGGTAATCGAGCATCATGTTGAACGTGTCGGGAATCTCCGCCGCGCTGTCGCGGAATTCCCACTTGCCGCCGACGGCGACGACGCGGTTGGGGAACTTCAGGTCTAGCGCGCGGATGATGCGCGTGATGCGGTGAACGAAGAGGTCGGTCGCGATGCCTCCCGAGTAGTCCCAGTAGCGCCGCCAGTGCAGGAACCGGTCGAGGTCGAAGGGTCGCTTCGGCGCCGGGCCTAGAAATGCGTTCCAGTCCAGGTTCTCGCCCGGCCGGACGTCCTTGTCCGGCTCGTCGCTGACCCAGAAGTCGCGCTTGTGATTGCGCGAGTAATCGATCTGTGCCTGAACGACCCGGCCGAGCTTGCCATCTTTGACGTATTTCTGCGCGGTCTCGTAAGAGTCGTCGCACATCCCCTGGACGCCGACCTGCATTTTGACGCTGGTCTGTTGAATCTTCTTGACGACCTGCTTCGCCTGCTCGATCGACCAGGTCATCGGCTTCTCACAATAGATGTGCTTGCCGGCGTCGGCGGCGTCGAGCGTCATCCGGGCGTGCCAGTGTTCGGGCGTGACGATGGCCACGTAATCGACATCCTTACTGTCGAGCACCGCGCGGTAGTCTTTGACCGGGGCCGCGCCGGTCGTCGCGGCCGCCTGGTCTAGCCGCTTCTGATAAACGTCGCAGACAGCGACGATTTCGACGTTGTCCGCCTCCTTCATCCTCATTAGTGAAGGAATGTGCGCCCCCTGGGCCAATCCGCCGCAGCCGATGATTCCGACTCGCAGGCGGTTGTTCGCGCCGAGAACTCTGTTTGCGCTCGCGGCCGTGGCGACGATTGAGGCCGCCGAAGCCGACACGAACGCGCGACGACTGATCTTGTTGGCGTTTTCCATAATCTACCTGTTTAATGAATTTAAATTGCGAAGACACGCAGTTTACAAAGTCGCGGCTGAGATTGCCAGCGCGCAGAAATCAACCACGAATAAACGAAGAATGAACGTCCCTTCAACAATGGATCCGACCGGCTTTCGAAGCTTTGTTGCCCGAATCGCCATCGGAAACTATACTTCGATTTGGTCCGACACATCTGAAGCTTTGTAAATACAAATGACTTTCTCCTTCACAACAGCCGGCGAATCGCACGGGCGCGCTCTGATCGCGACGATCGAGGGCTTGCCCGCCGGCCTGCCCGTTGACCAGGACTTCATCAACCACGAACTCTGGCGGCGGCAGCAGGGCTACGGGCGCGGCGGGCGGATGAAGATCGAGACAGACACTGCGCAAATCCTCGCGGGCGTGCGGCATGGCGAGACGCTCGGGTCGCCCGTGGCGATAATGGTCGAAAATAAGGATTTCAAAAACTGGCTCGAAGTGATGGCCGCGGAGAAGCCTCAGCATCCTCTCGGAGAACGGGTCGGAGAACGGGCCGAACGCGACCGCAAGGTGATCAGGCCGCGCCCCGGACACGCCGACCTCGTGGGCGGAATGAAATACGACCGGCGCGATCTGCGCGACATCCTGGAGCGCGCGAGCGCGCGAGAAACCACTATGCGCGTCGCGGTCGGGGCCTTCGCGAAGCTGCTGCTGCGCGAATTCGGGGTCGAGATAGCCAGTCACGTCATCCGCCTCGGCGAGATTTCTATTGAGGACCAGGAAATCGGCTGGGAGCGGATCGCAGGCGTTTACGACGACGCCGCATTGCGCTGCGCAGATAAGGCCGCCGAACAGAAGATGATCGAACGCATTGACCGCGCCGGAATTGAGGAAGGCGACACGCTAGGCGGAGTCTTTGAAGTGGTGGCGAAAGGCTGCGCGCCTGGCCTCGGCTCCCACACGAGCTGGTCGGCGAAGCTCGACGGCCAGTTGGCGCAGGCGGTCATGTCCATTCATGCGGTCAAGGCGGTTGAGATCGGGGAAGGCGTCGCGAACGCGTCGAAGCCAGGCTCACAAGTTCACGACGAGATAGTTTATAATCAAGACTCGCAAACGTTCGGCAGGACGTCGAATCGCGCCGGCGGGCTCGAAGGCGGGATGACCAATGGCCAGGAGCTGCGCGTGAGAGGGTATTTAAAACCGATAGCGACGCTGCGTAAGCGGCTCCGCAGCGTTAACATCGAGACCAAGGAGCCGATGGACTCCGACTTCGAGCGTTCGGACGTGACGGCGGTTCCGGCCGCCGGCGTCATCGGCGAAGCGATGGTGGCCATTACGCTCGCGCGCGCGATGCGCGAGAAGTTCGGCGGCGATTCGATGCGCGAAATGAAATACAATTTTGAGGGGTATCAAAGACAGCTTCAGGACTATTGACCCGGGATTGCCAATAAGTGGTTTGCAATCCCAGACTCATTTTGATTCAATCGGAGTCAAGGTCAACTTGGCGCACACTTACAGGCGAGTCAGGTTTTCCGAAAATACCCCACAGATGGAAAGAGAAACGTGATGATTCTACCAATCGTCAAATACGGCGACCCCGTGCTTCAGACAGAAGGCGAAGAGGTCAATAATATTGACGGCCAGTTGGCCGAATTCGTCGGTAACATGTTCGAAACGATGTACGAGGCCAAGGGCGTCGGCCTGGCCGGGCCGCAGGTCGCGCTCTCGAAGAAACTCTTCGTGATGGACGTCAGCGCCGGCAAAGAGGCCAAAGACCGCGTCGTCTGCATCAACCCGCAGATCGTCGAAACTAAAGGCAAGGTCCTCAACGAGGAAGGCTGCCTGAGCTTCCCCGGAGTCTATTTCGAGGTCGAACGGCCGGAGGTCGTCACCGTCTCGGCAATCGACATCGACGGCAAGGAATTCACTTTCGAGGTCAACGGCCTGGCCGCGCGCTGCGTGATTCATGAAACCGACCACATCAACGGCAAACTCTTTATCGAATTTCTCAGCCCGCTCAAACGCGACCTGCTTAAACGCAAGATCAAAAAGAAGATCAAACTCGGCGAGTGGGAGTAGTCCGGGCCGGACGCCAGGACGCATATATAGTCTGAGAATAATTCCATTATCCGAAAAAAATTCGCGTTCGGGGATTGTGGCTTGGAATACGAACAGAATGTGATATTTTCTTTCTTCTGAACGCCCCCAGGGCTACGGTCATAACAAGAAAGACATTTCGATGAGTATTTCAATAGGCAATGGGGTTGTCATACGTCTGGCTGGCGTCCAACAACCTACGACCCGCATCTTTCATCAGGAAGTGATCAGCGTCGGCACGGCGCCCGATTGCGACGTGGTGATCGAGGCCGAAGGGCTCTCGCTGCCGCCGGAATCCGTCGTCCTGACGCTGCGGCGCCAAGAGAGCGCCTACCGGATCACGACCGTAAATCCGGAGGCCGGCGTCACGCGCGACGGCGAAGCGGTCGCCGTCGGCGAAGCGCTGAGCGACGGAGACACGTTCTATTTCGGCGAGACCGGCATACGGCTGCGAGCCTTCGCATTGACCGACCCCGATGACATTACCGACTCGCTGCGCCTTGGCGCGGTCATGCTGGCGAATGCGCGACCGTCCTTGCTAACTACGTCCATGGCGACCGGGGCGGCCGGCCTCTCCAAGGGGCGGCGCTCGGTACCCAGGACCGACGTCGCGCTAGTCTTCGTCAAACAGCTCTTGCGCGAATTGGTGGCCGAAATCCCGCGGCGCGTGCTTTACACGATCGCCGGCGTGGCCGCTTTCATCCTGCTCACGATCATTTATTTCAACACGCTCGGTTTTCTCGAAGGGCGTCGCAACAACCATGCGATCAACGAGCTGCAACAGACGATGCTCGCCACGCGAGGCGAGATAGACAAACTCCGCGGGTCTCTGCAGGAGGCGCGCAACGAGGCCAGCGACATTCGCAGTTCGCTCTCCCTCCCAGAGAAGATCGTCACCAGTTATGGGCAGGGCGTCTGCCTGATTTATGGCACTTACGTCTTTGTCGATCCGAGGGCGGGCGGAGAGATCAAATTCAAAGAGCCGACCGGGACCGAAAACCCGATCGGCCCCGACGGCAACATCAATCTGAGCGTTGACGGCAACGGGCGCGTTTACGAGGTCGAGTTCATGGGCACCGGATTTCTGGCCGCCAAGGGGTCCGTGCTAACCAATCGTCACGTCATTCAGGCGTGGGACGAAGACGACATAGCCAGCCTGATCAAGATGCGCGGATTCACCCCCAGACTGAAGGAGTTGCTGGCTTATTTTCCCCAGACCCCTCAACCGTTCAAGCTGACCCCCATCGGATTCTCGTCCGGCGAGGACGTCGCGCTCTGCTCGTTCGACCAGGGCGCGGCGGAACTGCTGCCGCTTCCTTTGGATGAAACCGGCGAGGGCGTCGCCAGCGGGCAATCGGTCGTGCTGCTCGGCTATCCGGCGGGACTCGAAGGGCTGATCGCGCGAACCAACAACATCAGCAAAGCGAACCGCCGGCTTTACGGCAACCTCTCATACCGGACTCAGCTCAACGAATTGGCCGCCAGTTCGAAGATTCGCCCACAATCGACGCAGGGCCACATCAGCGACGTTTCGCCGCAACTAGTTTATGACGCGCGCACGGACGAGGGAGGGTCGGGCGGCCCCGTCTTCGGCACTAACGGCAAGGTGATCGGCATCAACCAGGCCATCCTGATGAGTTCGCAAACGACGGCCAGCTTCGGCGTCCCGATTCGACACGGAGTGGCGCTCCTGAAAAAACACCAGCAATCTCATTTCGCGAAGAAGTGACCTTTTCAGCTAATGCGGTGAAGGTGGTAGAGGATCGAAGATAGAAGATCGAACGGGCGCCGCGATCTTCTATCCTCAATCTTCTATCTTCAATTCTCCTGGTCTTGCGGGTTGGGTCTGTTCTGCGGATTCGGCTGGACTCCCATCCGTCGTTGTCGTTGCTGCTGGCGGGCTCCAGGGTTGACCAGTGGACGATTCCCCGGCCGCACCACATCGATCATTAATTGGCGGTAGACGTAGAACTGGTCGGGCGTCAAAATTTGCCGGAATTGTGATTCGATATCTGTATGCAGCTTGAAAAATTCAGCCCGCTTCTGTACGACCTGTTCGGTTAGCTCCTTGACCTTTGCCGCATCATAACTGTCAAGGCTTGCGGGATCGGGGCTGCCGTAAATCGCCTCTTCCAATTGCATTTCGAGCTGATTCATTTCCTGGCGCGACAGCCGCAGCCGGTTTCCCACCTGTCGTCTGAGATCCTTGATCTTGATTTTCTGTTCGGGAGCCAGGTCGAGTTGCCGGAAGATCATCAGAATCGCCGCCCGATTGCCGAAGGCCGGAATCCACAACGACTGCTCTTCCTGGGTGAAGAACGATTGAAGGCCGCGTTGTCTGATTCCATCTACGCCAGGCCCAGGTTGCCGACCCGTTACGCGAGGGGCCACCGCTTCAGGCTGATCCGGCGCGCCCGGCTCCTCATTCCCACTGTTCGAGGGCGTCAACTTATTGCGGTTGCCGGCGGGGCGAGGCGTTTTCCGGTCAATCTTCCTTTGAATCCGCATCTGCCTGCGCAGATTCTGAGACGAAACCGTATTCGCGCAGAAGACCATCACGCAGACTACTGAGAGCAGCGCCGCGGTCAAGGCCGAAATGGTCACACGCGATTTCCCCTGGGAGCGCAGGTATCCTTGCCTGCGTGGTTTCGTCGCCTGCGATTTCTTACGTCTGGTTGGGGCATCAATTGTTTTCATCTGCCGTCTCCCCACGGGTCGCTGGAATCATCCCTGGCGAAAAACGCGCGGATCTCGGCGGAAGTATTTTGCCGATTGAACCTGCGCATCTCTTGTTGCAACTTCACCCGCGCGGCCTTGAGCTGCTCCTGCTGCTCGGCCCTGGCGGCCTGCAATTCGGCCTGATGGTCGGCGTCGAGTTGATCCTTAAAACTCGCCAGCCGGGAGTTGTATCGCTCTTCCATTTTCTCCCGCTCTTCGGCCACGGCGTTTTGAACTAACCGACCGACCTCTTCGGACGAGACCGCAGGGTCGAGCGGCGACCCGTTATTTGTCTGGCCAAAACTGACGACGAAGCCGCCGTCCTTCAGGCTGATCCTAGTACCGGCGAATGACAACGAGACCAGTAACACCGCCGCGGCCGCCCCGACGAACGCCGCGCCACGGGCCCATGCCGGAAACATCCCGACCAACTCACGCAGAAGATCGAGCCTGCTCCGCCGCAGCACGATCTCCGGGCGGGCGACCTGTCCCAATTGCCACGCGCCCAGATCGCGGCGCACGCGTCCGAAGGTCGTCAATTCATTGCGGCATCCGTCGCAATAATCCAGATGACTCTCGAACGATGCGCGCTCCGTCGCATGCGCTTCGCCGTAAAGATAGGTCACCAGATCTTCCTTACGCCCGCAATCATTCAGAGAATCGAATCCGTTCTTTTCGTTATTCATGGTCTATGGCCTCCGTTCATTTCCAATTGCCATATCACAATATTCCACGCATCTTTTCCAGTCGGGCGCCCATCTGCTGCAGTCCGGTGTAGAGGCGCGATTTCACGGTGCTCACTGGAACCTGCAAAATTTCAGCGATCTCGGCGAAGGTCAACTCCTCATACTCCTTCATTATGATCACCTGCCGCATCTCGGCGGGCAGCGCATACAAAGCCTTTCTTACCAGCTCGGCGCGTTGATCGCGCTGCAACCGCTCGGGTAGCCCCTCCAGGCCGCCGTCGGCGATCTCGAATTTGCGTCCGCTGTCGTCTTCGTGGTCTATTGACTGCTCGGCCATCGCGCCCTGCCTCCGCAACCGGGAATGGCAGGCGTTCAGAGCAATACGGTAAAGCCAGGAAGAGAATTTGGCGTCGCCTCGGAACTTCCCCAGGTTCCGAAAGGCCGCCAGAAAAGTCTCCTGGCAAACGTCGCGCGCGTCCTCATCGCGCCCGAGCATGCGCAGCGACAGTCCGTAAATAGGCCTCTCCCATCTTCGCACAAGCAGGCTAAACGCGTCGGTCTCACCGGCGAGTGTCCGCTCGATGATCTGATCGTCGCTAAATTCCATAACTCGATACGTGAATCAGACCCGCTCTCTTTCAACTCGTCGTTGTCGGTCAGGCCGCTTCGGCGAAAAATCCTAATCATCGGGGGACGTTCGCGACCGTCGGCTTGCTCTTCAGGGCGATTTCCTCGCAGATTTAGACGGCCGGATTAAAGATAAAGTCGAAAAAGTTTGAGTAAGCCCCTGCTTTTACGTTCCGATTAATTGCGGCTTCAAGCCGGCGGAGCCTTTGGAGTAGTTGATTGTATTCAGCTTTAACTTGTACCCGCTTTGATTAATTGCGGCTTCAAGTCGGCGTAAAGCTTGATGCTTTGCTCGATGATGTTGAGCGCGTCGTAGCGCCCCATGAAGCGTTCGACCTTGACCTGTTTGTTTTCGAGCGCCTTGTAATCCTCGAAAAACCTCTTGACCGCTTTCAGCCGGTATTCGGGCAGTTCGGAGATGTCGCGGTATTCGCGGTATTCGGGGTCGTCGTAATGGACGGCGATGATCTTATCGTCTTCTTCGTTCTGGTCGATCATCTGCATGACGCCGATGGTCTTGGCGCGCATTATACAGAGCGGCGCGACCTCGACCTGGCCGAGCACAAGCACGTCGAGCGGGTCGTTGTCGTCGCAGTAGGTCCGGGGCAGGAAGCCATAATTTGCCGGGTAATGAACGGCGCTGAACAGCACGCGGTCGACGCGCAGCAGGCCGGTCTTCTTGTCCAGCTCGTATTTGACCTTCGAGCCGATGGGAATTTCGATGATGCAGTTGAAAATTTCAGGCGCCTGGTCGCCAAGCTCCACGTCGTGCCAGGGGTTCATAATACTCACTTTCCGAACATGCGCATGTGCTTCGGCGTCAGCATCCACTGCAACAAACCCGGGCCGCGGGGCGGCAGACTCGACACTTCAATAGCGCATATCGAACCTTTCTTGAATTCGATGTTGAGGTTGCGGTTACCAGTAAGCAAGAATGATGCCAGTTCTGCCAGGTCGGGCATGTGGCCCACAAGCAGCGCGCGGTCGAACTGATAGGCGCCGAGTTCGAGGAAGATTTCGGCATGGCGGCCCTCGCCTTCGATAAAGGCTTTGCCGGGCGCCAGCGACTCAATGGTCCTGACTTTATGCTGCAATTCCAGAGCGTCGGCGACCACTTCGGCGGTTTGGCGGGATCGCAGCAGCGGGCTGGTCAGAATCAGATTGAATTTCATCCCGGCCTTGCGCAAGCCTACGGCGGCCAACTTCATCTTCTCGCGCCCTTCTGGGGTGAGAGGCCGGTCGGCGTCTTTGACCACACCAGCCTCACCGAGGTCGGCGGCGATTCCGTGACGCATCAAGTAAAGTTCAATCAAAGTGTTTCCTCCTAAAGCTAACGGCGATCAAAGTTCCACAAATATTAACAGTACTACGCGCGTAATCAAGCGCTCCGTCCTTGGGCTAATACTTGCCTACGCGTATGGCGCCGTGCCAGATTAGAAACGCTTGCTTACGCGCGACATCGCGCAAATTAGAAAACAAATTGTCCGAGATGAGGGCCGGGGTTATTCAGCGCCGTCCGCAGGGCTAATTCTAACGCGGACCGCGCTTCTTCTGGTGTTAAAACTGCGTCAACAAATCCGCGCGCGGCGGCGAAGCGGGCGTCGAGTTGC
Organism: Blastocatellia bacterium; assembly: GCA_036565725.1. Taxonomy (GTDB): domain Bacteria; phylum Acidobacteriota; class Blastocatellia; order RBC074; family RBC074; genus JAJVID01. The sequence continues at coordinate 6,824 of DATCXQ010000633.1, read as the reverse complement.
CGTTCGTACTCGGCGCGCACGCGATTCATCTCAGCGCGCAATTTTTCGTCAGGCTCTTTGCCCTGCTCCTTCAATTTGTCCAACTGGGCCGAAAAAAGCGCCATTACCGCCGATTCGCCTTCCATCACAGCCATCCGCCCGGTCGGCAGAGTGAAAATGAAATCGGGATCGAAGCCTTGTCCGGCCATCGCATAATATCCGGCGCCGCTGGCGTGGTTGACTGTTAATACGATCTTCGGAACGGTCGCGGTGGCCATCGCTTCGACGAAGCGCGCCCCCGCGCGAATTATGCCCGATTGTTCGGCCTCGACGCCGACCATAAAACCGGAAACGTCCTGAATGAAGAGAAGAGGCGTTCCGTGGCGGTTGCAGGTCTCGATGAAATAGGCCGTCTTTTCGGCGCTCTCAGTATAAATGATTCCGCCTATCCGTGGCGCTTTGCCCGGCTCGCCGGGGACGAAGCCGCGGTTGTTGGCTATGACGCCGACGCTCACGCCGCGCACACAGGCATGGCCGACGATCATCTCTTTCGCGTAATCGGCCTGAAATTCGTCGAAGCTTTCCCGGTCCAAAATGCAATTGAGCATCTCTCGCGCGTCGTACGGCGCGCGGTGGTCGGCGGGAAGAATGTCGTAAAGATCAATCGAGGGGCGCGCCGATTCGCGGGCTTCGACGACGCTCACGCGCGTCGCCGTCTTCGCGGGCAATTCGGAAATGATCTCGCGGATTTTATCGATACACTCTTCGTCGTTTTTCGAACGGTAGTGCGCGACGCCCGAAATCGCGTTGTGCATCCGCGCGCCGCCCAGCGTCTCGCTCGAGACCTTCTGCCCCGTCGCGCCTTTGACCAGATTCGGCCCGCCCAGCCCCATAAACGACGTGCCCTCGACCATCAGGATCACGTCCGAAAGCGCCGGCAGATAAGCCCCGCCCGCGACGCACTGCCCCATCACAGCCGCGATCTGCGGGACTTTCAGGTAGCGGCGCATGACCGAGTTGTAATAGAAAATCCGCGCCGCGCCGTATTGCCCCGGAAAGACGCCGCCCTGATAAGGCAGGTTCACGCCGGCCGAATCGACCAGGTAGACGATCGGCGTGCGGCACCGCATGGCGATCTCCTGAGCGCGGAGCATCTTCTTGATCGTCTCAGGCCACCACGACCCGGCTTTGACAGTGGCGTCATTCGCCACAACCACGACCTCGCGACCGGCGACCAGGCCGAAGCCGGTGACGACGCCGGCGGCCGGCGCCTGGCCGTCGTATTCGTCATATGCGACGAGCAGGCCGACTTCCTGGAACCTCGCGCCCGGATCGAGCAAGCGAGCGACGCGTTCGCGCGCCGTCAGTTTGCCCTGACCATGTTGGCGTTCGATCTTGTCCGCGCCGCCACCCTGTCGTAAGAGGTCCTCCAATTCGCGGAGTTCCCGAACGAGTTTTTCCAGATGAGCGCGGTTCGGATTAGCTGCCGGCTGCCCTGCTGACCGTTGTTCCATAGGACGATAGATTGGCCTGCGCAAACGCGAGAAGTCAACTAATTTTGACACAAACCTACTTTCGGGTTAAACAATGCGCGCCACTTCACGATTACGAGCAATGCGTTAGAAAAGGATTCACGGAGACGCTGCGCTTTAATGAACGAAGCCAAAGACCACAAATGGAGCGAGACGCGGCTGCGCGTCCGTTACGCCGAGACCGATCAGGCCGGCGTCGTTTATCACTCGAATTATCTGATCTGGTTCGAGGTCGGGCGGGTCGAACTTTGCCGCGATTACGGGTTCAATTACCGCGACATGGAAACAGGGGCCGACGCGTTTCTGCCGGTCACCGAGGCCCACGTGAAGTACCGCGCTCCGGCCCGGTACGACGACGAGATCCTCGTGCGCACGCGGGTCGTCGAGCTGCGCAGCCGCGCCATCAGATTTGCTTATGAAGTTCTGCGGGCGGACGACAGGGCGCTGCTGGCTGAAGGCGAGACGCGCCACATCGTGATGAACCGTGAGGGGCGCGCAAGAGCGTTTCCCGAAAAATACGCGGAGTTGATCAGGTCCCAGGTGTCAGGTGTCAGGTGTCAGGGATCGTCCCTAACTGAAACCTGGAACCTGAAACCTGAAACCTGAAATTCTTTACTGCCTCAACCTCGGCTGGACTGGCGTGGGTTCCTGATCACCGAAGACCTCTTTGAACGCGCCGATGCTCGAAAGCACGCTGCTGGTTTCGACCGGCATGAAGATGACCTTCGAGTTGCTCGAGCGCGCCATCTCTCTCAGCGATTCGATGTACTTCATCATAATCAGGTACTGCGCCGGATTGCCTTGACCGTTTGTTATGCCCACGGCGATGTGGCGAATGGATTCGGCCTCGGCGGCGGCGGATGTCAAGCGGGCCTGGGCCTGACCTTCGGCCTGCAGGATCGCGGCCTGCTTCTCGCCTTCGGCGCGCGTGATCGCGGCCTGCTTCTCGCCCTCGGCGCGAGTGATCGCGGCCTGCTTCTCGCCGTCGGCCTGCAAGACGACCGCGCGGCGGTTTCGCTCGGCGGTCATCTGTTTCTCCATCGTGACGCGCACGTCTTCGGGCGGGTTGATGTTCTTCAATTCGACGCGGGTGACTTTGACTCCCCATTTGTGGGTGGCGTCGTCGAGCATGACGCGGAGCTTGCTGTTGATCGTGTCGCGCGAACTGAGAGCGTGATCGAGGTCGAGTTCGCCGATCACGTTTCGCATCGCGGTGATCGTCAATTGAACGATGCCGCCGACCAGGTCGTTGACTTCGTAAACGGCTTTGATCGGGTCAGTGATCTGCCAATAAATGACGCTATCGACCATGATCGTCACGTTGTCGCGAGTGATCACGGGCTGCGGCGCCAGATCGGTGAACTGTTCGCGCAGGTCGATCATGGTCGTCCCGGGGCGAACCCCCGACCAATAGACTCCACGCGGGCGATCCACAACCGGCGTGAGGAGAGTCAGCCCTCCGGAGGCCACGCGGTTGAATTTGCCCAGACGTTCGATCAACAAGACCGCCGCCTGCGGCACGATGCGGATCGCTTTTGCGGCTAAGATTATCACCGTAACTATCACCACCAGGCCGGCCAACATAGCCAGATATTCCAATTCCATAATTTCCTCCAGTTGATTATTCCTCCGAAATCTCGGCGAGTGGGCGGGCCCGCAGAGCCGTTCGCCGCACGTATATCGCGTTCCCTTCAATACGTTCGACGGCGACTGAATCGCCCTCCCGCAGGGGCCACTCGCCCTCGGCGGGAAAGGCGGTCCAGACCGAACCGTATACTCTGACCGCGCCTTCGTTGAGCGCGCCGCGGCTTGATTCGACCACCGTGCCGACATGACCGACGATCGTTTCGATCCCGGACCTCAGCCGGTTCGCATCCGCCGGGCGATCGAAGAATTTCTCAAAGATCGTCCGCGAGGCGACGACCAGCGCGACTGAGACGGCCAGAAAGACCAGCGTCTGCGCGGCGAGGCTGCTGACGCCGAGCATCGCCATGATCGCGGCGGCCAGCGCCCCGACCCCGAACCAGAGCAGGAAGAATCCGGACGTGAAGACCTCAGCGACGACAAAGATGGCGGCGATGATCAGCCAGATTACCCAGGCTTGTGACATAAAATTTCGGACGCCAGCAGGCTTCGGACGGTTGAAAGACTAAGCTGTTACGGCGGTTTTCAGGAGCCTGAGGAATAGCCACAGAGATAATGGAGGTTACAGAGCCATCATGCTCGGCGATCTCTGTGCGCTCTGCGGCTGAAACTATTCTTCACGCAGGCGCCAAACGCTGTAAATCCGAGGCGGACGTATGCTATGCCAACAGGCCGCGACGAAGCAATAGATTATCGAGCGACCATGGCGACGCGGCTTCGGTCGGCTGCGGCGATCGTCTCGTCGCGGTCGAAGATCAGGGTCTTGTCCGCCGTGATCGACATCGCCGTAACGTTGCAGTTGCGCAACGTCTCGACCGTGTTCAACCCAATGACCGGCACGTCGAATCGCATGTCCTGATTGGGCTTCGCCACTTTGACTACTGTTATCGGGCGTCCGCGAACCAGTTCGGATGCGCGGCGGATCGTGGCGTCAGTGCCTTCCATCGCTTCGAGCGCGACCACGGCCTCACTTTTGACGACAATGGTCTGGCCCAAGTCGAGCCGAGCCAGTTCCGTCGCGACATTCAGCCCGTACTCGATGTCTGCCATCTCGCGCTTGTTCGGGGCGCGGCCGGTCAAAACGCCTTCGCGCGCCAGCAAAGGCTGAAGAAAAGTCGTCGAATCGATAAGCATAACGCCTTCGGATTCCAATTCGGCGGCGACGGCGCCTATCAGCGCGTCAGTGTTGCGCCGCTTCAACCGGGCCAGCATCCGCGCCATCCGCAGGTCGGGCAGCGCGTTGAGCTTGAAAATCTGAACGTGCTTGACCTGACCGGCCATGATCGCGCGCGTCACGCCTTCGCGCTTGAAGAACTTGATGAGCTTGCCGAGATGGCCGACGCTGACCCATTCGACAGTGTTGGCGATATTTTCAATGGCGGGATCGGTCTCTTCCTTAATCGCGGCGACGGCCAGTTCTATACCCTCTCTGCGCGCGCCTTCGAGCACGAGAAAGGGGAAGCGCCCGTTACCCGCTATCAAACCGTACTTCATCTTTCGGACTCTGAAGAAGCCCTCGGCCTCATTTCTCGCCTCGTCGGATCAGTCTCCAGGAGTGATTCGTGCAAAGCGCATATTTCATCCACAATCTCACCTGTGTCGCTGTCAATCTGTACAAGCGCCCAAGCAATGTGTTCCACTTCCGGCTCAAGGTCTCCAGGGTCGCCAAGCAAATAGCAGAAGCGGAAGAGGAGTTGGTACTGCATTATACGAACAACATCCGTGATGTCTTGAGGATTGGCGCCTTTATCCAAAAGCCGCTGTAATGCCGGCCCAATGCCTGAGCATGGGGCTCCGGGATACTGTTCGGAGTGACTGATATTATCCTGTATCCAGGATTGATCGTCTTCGCTGATAACTTTGCGCCAAGCTTGGCGGAGGAAGAGAAAGCGACCGAGTTGATTGATCCCTTCTTCAACCTGCGAATTCGCCCATGATTCAGGATCCTCAGCGCCGAGCTTTCTAAAAAGCTCGGTTAGTTTAAGCTTTGAAATTGCTTTTCCGCTTAATTTCATACCGCATAATCGGTCTCGTCTCCGACCGCCTCTCGACTTCCTTGAATCCCGCCTTGACGAAAGCCGAAGCCAACCCAGTCCACACAAAAGCGTCAGCCTGCTTCTCCTTCGGCTCGACCGGATAGCCCTCGACGATTCGCCCGCCGCGCACCCGAACAAAATCGATCGCGGCCTTGAGCAATTTCGCCGAAAGGCCGCCGCCCCGATATTCCTTCGCGACGAAGAAGCATACGACCGACCAGACAGGTTGTTCATCAACCGGCTTCAAAATTCTCGAACGTTCAAGCCGTAAAAACTCCTGGCGCGGCGCGACCGAACACCATCCGATCGGCTGGCCGTTTTGATAGGCGATGATTCCCGGGGCCCGGCCGCCGTCAACCAGCTTCTTCATCGCGCGTTCGTTCCGGGCGCCCTTCTGCGTTTCATACTGCGAGCGCGAGAGGCGGGACCACATACACCAACACCCTCCGCACGCGCCGCGTTCGCCGAAGAGATTTTCAAAATCGCGCCAGCGCTCCGGCGTCAGAGGATGAAATTTCAGCTTTGAGTTCTTCGATTGCACGAGAAAAGAATGATTCAACGCCGCAGCCAAGTAGAAACTTTAGCTCGACCACTTTGACTACGGTCAATGCGAAGTATTGCTCTTCGATTGCACGAGAAAAGAATTTTTGCCCGCCGCCGGGATCGTCGAAAATCGCCCGTAATGGACCAGCCCTGATCCGAGTCCGGGCGTCAGCGAAAACATCCCCATCTTCAAATCATCGAAATAGAAGACGACGGCGATGCCCGCGTCGGTCAGACAGGGGCCGTGATAAAACTTCTGATCGGGGAACACGGTCAGGATGAACTGCGCGACCATCACTTCGCGGTTGACCAACTGTTTGCAGATGCTTTCCAGGATGGGCTCGAGGAACTGGCGCATCTCCTCGTCTGCTTGCGCGCCCAGCGCCATGAACTCCGGGTTCTCGCCGAAATTATCAAAGAAGAACTTCCAGATGGCGCCGAAGTCTTCCTCGACTTGCATCTTTTCCTTCAGGTCATCGAGCTTTCGCAAATCCAGTCCCATAAATCCTCCTGCGGAAAATTATCGGGAGTGGGGAGTGGGAATAGCATCCTCTCCCCACTCCCCATTCCCCACTCCCGACTCCTCTTGGAGGGCAGCATTCGCATGTGGCTATTTGGTTACGCCTCGATCCGATGTTTCGATGAAATTGATCAGGTAATCAATTTCAGGGATGCCGCGCATCTCGGCTTTGATGCGTTCGAGCGCCTGCGCCGTATTGAGGCTTGAGGCCAGCAGCAGACGGAAGGCCTGCTGAATGTGGCGAATAATCTCGCCGGAGACCCCCTTGCGGCGCAAACCCATAGTGTTCGCGCCGTAGCATTTCGCCTCCATGCCGTCGGTGCGCGCGTAAGGCAGCGCGTCCTTGACCACTTTTGTTAACCCGCCGATGAAGGCATGATCGCCGATTCGGCAAAATTGATGCACGCCCGCGTAGGCGCCGAGCGTGGTATGATCGCCGACCGTAACGTGCCCGGCGAGCGCAGAGCTGTTGGCGAACACGTTGCCCGATCCGACTACGCAGTCATGGGCGACGTGGGATTGGGCCATGAAGAGATTGTCGTCGCCGACCGATGTCAGCGCGCCGCCGCC
>DATCXQ010000628.1:0-6088 GCA_036565725.1 Blastocatellia bacterium | reverse complement strand
TGGTGACCGATTCATCGGGCGCCGCCGTGACGGGCGCGACAGCGACCGTCACGAACAAGGCGACCGGCGCGGCGCGCAAAGTCGTCACCAACAGCGAAGGGCTTTATTCCTTCCCCTCGTTGATGCCCGGCGTCTACGAATTGAAAGTCGAGCAGGCCGGCTTCAAGACCGCGCGGCTCGATAACATCACGCTCGAAGTTCAGCAGACGGCGCGACTGGATGTAAAGATGGAAGTCGGCCAGGTCGGCGAGACGGTAACAGTCACCAGCAACAGCGCGCTGCTCAACGCCGAAACCGCGACCGTCGGCACGGTGATTGAGAACAAGATTGTGACTGAATTGCCGCTGAACGGCCGGCAATACCTGAATCTCGTCGCGCTTTCGCCCAACGTGAACGTACTCTCGCCGGCCGCGGGGCAGGCTGGCTCCCGCCAGGGCGGCGACCGCGCCGGCCAATCGATCTCCACCGGCGGACAGCGCATCTTCTTCGATTACTACACGCTCGACGGCGTTAATAACACCGACCCCAATTTCAATTCCTACATCGCCCTTCCGTCCATCGACGCGATCCAGGAGTTCAAGGTTCAAACGGGCGTTTACCCGGCGGAGTATGGTCACCAAAGCACGCAAGTGAACGTGCTCACCAAGTCGGGCGGCAACGCCTATCACGGCGCCCTCTTCGAATTTCTGCGGAACGACGTGTTGGACGCCCAGCCCTACGCCTTCACCAGCGCCCGTCCCAAGAAGTCGCCGTTCAAATGGAACGACTTCGGCTACGAGTTGGACGGGCCGGTGCGCATCCCGAAGCTATTCAACGGGCGCGACAGACTGTTCTTCATGTCCAATTATGAGGCGCTTCGCCGCCGGCAGACCTCTCAGGCGACCTTCTCGGTACCGACCGCGAAGATGTTCGCCGGCGACTTCAGCGAACTGCTCCCGGGCGCTGTTATCTACGACCCGCTCACGCGACAGCCCTTCCCGGGCAACATCATTCCCACGAACCGGTTGGACCCGATCTCGCTGAAGCTGTTGAACTACTACAACTCCGCCACTCTTCCCGGACTTACCAACAACTATGTGCAGAACAACTCTGCGCCGCTCAACCGAGATGGATTTGTCGTCCGCCTGGACTTCATCGAGTCGCCGAAGTCGCAATGGATGGGGCGCTACAACTGGGGCGACGAGAACCAGTCCACGCAAGGCATCAATCGCGCCGGCTCGAAGATCGTGACGAATTACGAGCAGTACACCGGATCCAACACCCGGACGATTACCCCAAACCTCGTCAACGACGCGCGTTTCGGCTACTCCCGCTTCTTTAACTCTCTCGGGACCCTCTCGGCTTTTAGCAACAACGTCGTCGCCGAGATCGGCATACCAGGCCAGAATCCCGGAGATCCGGTCACCTGGGGAATTCCGAACATCGGCTTTAGTGGGACCGGGTTCGTCGGCATTGGCGACGCCAACGACGGCCCCTTCGCCAACAACAACAACACGCTGCAATTAGTGGACAAGGTGTCCTGGCTCCACGGGAAGCACAGCTTCGCGTTCGGTTTCGAGTACAACCGGCAGAACTACAACCAGATCGGCAACCAGTTCTCGCGCGGGCTGTTCTCCTTCCAGGCGAACGCGACCAGGAGCCCACAGGGAACCGGCGGCAACGCCTTCGCCGAATTCCTGCTGGGCGCTATTTTCACGTCCACAAATGCCGTCGCCATCGCCGACGCGAAGTTCCAGCGCAACGTCTATCATACGTTCGTGGACGACACCTGGAAGGTCACGCCCAAGCTGACGCTGTCGTTGGGCTTGCGTTACGAACTGACGCCGCCCTTCACCAACACGCGGGGCAACTACTTCACGGTGAAGATCCCGAAGATCGAGTTTATTGCGAACGCTCCGCAAGCGGATTGGCCATTCTTTGTCCGGCAGGGCAAGAACTGCACGGACCCGTACCAGGGCCTGAACATCCGTTGGACCAGCACGCAGGCCGTTTGCGGCGGCGGTCTGAACAACAACCTGTTGGAGACGAAGTACAAGAATTTCGCCCCGCGCATCGGCATCGCTTATAACTTCGACGACAAGACCGTGATCCGCGCCGGTTTCGGCATCTTCTACATGCAGGACATCGGCAACGCCATGTACTTCGACCTGGCCCGCAACATCGCGGCCCGCGTCACGCTCAACTCGAACATCGGGACTCCGACGCTGTTCTGGAACAACGCGATTCCCGGCGGAAACGGGGCAACCGCCCAGGTGCCGCCGCCATTCGCTTTTACCGCCTCGTACGACCATGCGACTTCGTACACCATGCAGTACCTGCTGAACGTACAACGGCAGTTCGGGAACAACTGGGTGATTGAGGCCGGTTATCTCGGATCAGTCAGCCGGCGCCTCTACGGTTTCCAAAACATCAACCAGGCGGTCCCCGGAACCAGCGGGAGCATCGCCTCGCGCGTCCCATTCCCAAATTTCGGCGTCATCCAGTTGGTGGCAGACGGCTTCAACGCCAACTACAACTCCGGCAGCGTGAAAGTGACCCGGCGTTTCAGCGAAGGTATGAACTTGATCACGTCGTACACGTGGTCCAAGTCCATGGACAACAGCAGCGGCATCCGCAATCAGGGTTTCGACACGCTCTTCCCGCAAGACAATCGCTGTTTGAGGTGCGAGTATGCGCTGTCGGCCTTCGACACACGCCATCGTTTCGTGCTCGGCGGCGTCTATGAGCTTCCGTTAGGCAAAGGCAAGCTCCTGGATATTCAGAACTCGTTCGCCAACGCGTTCGCCGGCGGCTGGCAACTGAGCGCGAACATGACGATCCAGAGCGGCGTTCCGCAGACCCTCAGCATCGGCGGGGTGGATAACGCTGGAACCGGCAATCAAGGAAGCGATCGTCCCAATTACACGGGCGTCGGCAACGGCTATGCGGCGAACCGCACACCCTCACGATGGTACGACCCTGCTTCATTTACGTCGGCGCCGGCTGGCACGTTCGGCGCTGTCGGGCGGAATACCCTGATCACCCCTCATTTCCAGTCCATTGATATGGCGCTGGCCAAGCGGTTTGCCATGCCCTACAGCGAACGCCACGCCCTCCAGTTCCGGCTGGAAGCGTTCAACGTGTTCAACCATCCTTCGTGGGGCGCGCCGAACGGAAACATCCTGGCGGGCGCCGCATTTCCGGGAGCGCCCGCCAACGCCGCGCGTCAGGGCTTCGGCGTCATCAGCTCAACGGCGATCCCGATGCGCCAGCTTCAACTGGGGCTGAAGTATTCGTTCTGAGCTAAGGATTGTGTCGGCAATGTCTCAAATCAGAGGACTCCGGTGGTGGATGATCGGGCTGATTATGCTCGGCTCGATCGTCAACTACCTGACGCGAAGCACTCTCTCGGTCGCCGCGTCGACGCTGTTGAAAGACCTGCACATCGGTGCGCAGCAGTATTCGTGGATCGTCGGCGCGTTCCAGGGCGCGATCATGCTGCAACCCCTCTGCGGCTATGTGCTGGACGTGATCGGGCTGAAGCGCGGCTTTGCGCTATTCGCCGTCGCATGGTCGCTCATCAGCATGGCGCACGGGCTGGCGCACAACTGGCAAATGCTCGCTGGATTGCGCGGGCTGTTGGGGCTGGCCGAAGGCTCGGCGAATCCGGCCGGGATGAAGGCGACGGCGGAGTGGTTCCCGGCCAAAGAGCGCGGGCTGGCGGGGGGCATCTACAACATCGGCGCTTCGTTCGGCTCGATGCTCGCGCCGCCCCTCGTCGCGTGGGTGATCTTGCGATACAACTGGCAGTCGGCGTTCGTGATTACGGGGGCGCTAGGATTGGTTTGGGTGGCCGTGTGGCTGCGGCTCTATCACCCGCCGGAGAAACACCCCAAGCTCTCGCCGGCGGAGTTCGACTACATCGCCGCCGGGCAGGAGAAGCATTTGCGGCATGACGGCACGCGGCCTGTGGTGCGGTCGTTGCTGCGACGGCGGAACTTCTGGGGCATTGCGCTACCGCGCTTTCTGGCCGACCCCACGTGGGGGACGTTGACGTTCTGGATGCCGCTATACCTGTCGCAGACGCGCGGCTGGGACTTGAAGCAGATCGCGCTTTTCGCGTGGCTCCCGTTTCTGGCGGCGGACATCGGGTGCGTCTTCGGCGGGACTTTCAGTCTGTGGCTGCAAAAGTACTGGCGCATCAGCCTCATCAACGCTCGGCGCGCGGCCTTCACGCTCGGCGCGGTCACGATGCTCGGCGTCGGCTTTGTTGGCCTCGTGCAAAGTCCGTATGCCGCGATTGCGCTGCTCAGCCTCGCCGGCTTCGCCCACCAGACCTTGTCCGTGACCGTGATCACGATGTCTTCGGATTTATTCAAGAAGAACGAAGTGGCGACGGTTGCGGGAATGGCGGGCACGTTCGGCAACGCCGGGCTGCTGGTTTTTTCGCTGCTGATCGGCGCGCTGGTTCTGAAGATCGGCTACACGCCGTTCTTCATTTGTCTTGGCTTGCTGGATGTCGTCGGCGCGGTGATTTTGTGGACAGTGGTCAGGGCCGATGTGAAGGAGGCCGAAGCGGTCGAGGCCTGAGAACGGGAGTGCGTGTTACTTATGAGAAACCCGGTTGCCGTTATCCAAAACCCCATCCTGCGCGGGTTCAATCCCGACCCTTCGATTGTGCGCGTGGGCGACGATTACTACATCGCCACCTCGACGTTTGAATGGTTCCCCGGCGTGCAGATTCACCACTCGCGCGACCTCGCGCATTGGCGGTTGCTGACGCGCCCACTGAACCGCCCGAGTCAATTGAATATGTTGGGGGACCCGGACTCCTGTGGCGTGTGGGCGCCGTGTTTGTCGTATGACGGCGGGTTGTTTTACCTGATCTACACAGACGTCAAACGCTACGGGCGCACGTCGCAGCCGGGCGGCGTCGGCGCTGGGCTGCGCGACATGCACAACTACCTCGTGACTTGCCCGACGATTGACGGCGAGTGGTCGGACCCTGTCTATCTGAACAGCAGCGGCTTCGACCCGTCGCTGTTTCACGACGACGACGGGCGAAAATATTTGGTGAACATGCTCTGGGATCACCGGCCGGGCAAGAATCGGTTCGGCGGCATCGCGCTGCAAGAGTACTCGGCCACCGAGCGTAAATTGGTCGGCGAGCGGCGCAATATCTTCAAAGGAACTCCAATCGGCTTCACCGAAGCGTCGCACTTGTACAAGCGCAACGGCAATTACTACCTGATCACGGCGGAGGGTGGCACGGGCTGGGGGCACGCGGTCACTATGGCGCGTTCGCGCGAGTTGCTGGGACCGTATGAGCTGCACCCGGACACGTACATCCTGACGGCGCGCAACCGCCCGGACGCGGAGCTGCAACGCGCCGGGCACGCCGATCTCGTCGAGACGCAGCACGGCGACACATACATGGTTTACCTCTGCGGTCGCCCACTCCGAAATCGCGGGCGCTGTACGCTCGGGCGCGAGACGGCCATTCAACACATGGTGTGGGGCGCTGACGAATGGTTGTATACGGAGAACCGCGATGCCTTCCCGCAGCGCGAAACTGCCGCGCCGGAGTTGCCGCGGCGCCCGTTCCCACCCCCGCCGACGCGCGAAGATTTCGACGCCCCGACGTTGCCCCTCGAGTTTCAATGGCTGCGCTCGCCGTGGCCGGACGAGTTGTTCAGCCTGACCGCGCGGCCCGGCTACTTGCGCCTTTTCGGGCGCGAGACCACTGGAAGCCTATTTCGCCAAGCGCTCGTCGCGCGGCGGCAGCAGGCGCACTGCTACAGCGCTTCAACGGCCATTGAGTTCGAGCCGCAGCACTACCAGCAACAGGCCGGGCTGATCTGCTACTACAACGGCTCCAAGTTCCATTACCTGTACGTCTCGACGGATGAGGTCATCGGCAAACACATCCGCGTGATGACCTGTCACCCGGAGTTGCCGGACATGTTCACCGAGCCGATTCCCATCGACGCCGGCGCGCCCGTGCGCCTGCGGGTAGAGGTGGATTACGAACGCCTGCGCTTCGCGTTTCGCATGGGTGGCGAATGGCAGTGGCTGCCGGAACAATTCGACGCGAGCATCCTGTCCGACG
>DATCXQ010000612.1:0-2826 GCA_036565725.1 Blastocatellia bacterium | reverse complement strand
CCGCGACTAAAACCACTATGCGACCGCTCCCCCGGCTTTGAAAAGCCGGGTTAGGATCAACCGTCGCTGCCGCGACTGGGGATGGATGTGCTGATGGTCCCGGCTTTGAAAAGCCGGGCTAAGCTCACACGGTCGCTGCCGCGACCGGGAAAAAGGCGCCTGCATTATTTTTTCAAAGACCATGTTAGTCGTTACTACGTGGTTATTTTCGGAGGAACACTATGAGAACAGCGTTTGTAATTATTGCGGCGCTGTCGTTGGCCGCTATTTCCGCGTCCGCGCAGGACGCGCCGGCCTTTCATCATGGCGCCGACAGCCACTCTTTCAGCGCGTCCAGACAGGAATGGGCCAAACAACGCGCGGACAAATCGCCGCGCCGTAAGGAATGGGTTTCGGTTAAGAGCGGCGGCCGGACCGTCAACGCCTTTCTCGCTTACCCGGAAGTCAAGGTCAAAGCCACGTCCATTGTCGTCATCCATGAGGTCATGGGGTTGACCGATTGGGTGCGCAGTCTGGCCGATCAACTGGCCGAAGCCGGTTACATCGCCATCGCTCCCGATCTTCTCTCGGGCCTGGGTCCGAAAGGCGGCGGGACCGCCGATTTCGCCGACCGCAGCGCCATCGGCCAAGCCATCGCTGCGCTGCCCCCTGAGCAGATCGCCGCCGACCTGAACTCGGTGGCCGACTACGTCTCCAAATTGCCCACCGCCAACGGCAATGTCGCGGTCGCGGGCTTTTGCTACGGCGGCTCGCAAGCCTTTCGCTTTGCCACAGTGCGCCCCAATCTGGTCGCAGCCTTCGTCTTCTATGGCTCAGGGCCGGATAAAAAAGAAGACGTCGCCAGGATCAACGCGCCCGTCTACGGCTTCTACGGTGGCGCCGACGAGCGCGTCAACGCGACGATCCCCAGGACTCAGGCCCTGATGAGAGGAGTCGGCAAGAAATTCGATCCCGTCGTCTACGAAGGCGCCGGGCATGGCTTTATGCGCGCCGGCGAAGACCCGGCCAATCTGAACGAGGCCAACAAATGGGCTCGCAATGAAGCCTGGGAGCGATGGAAGGGCATTCTCAAGAAACTTTGATGGCGAAAATCAACCGCTTGGATAATGGATAGAGGATAGAAGATCGAAGATCGAGAATTGATAGACATCACACGATCCTCGCTCCTCGATCCTCGGTCTTTACAGCAGGAGACGATATGGAAAAACTGAATAGAGATAGGCTGCGCAAACAGCTCTTCTGTTTGTTCTGCGCTCTGCCGCTCATCGGCGTCGTGGCGTACGGCGTCAAGCCGCTCTCGCAGCAGCCTCAAGGCGATCGGGCGGAGCGATTTCAACGCATGTCAAAAGACGCCGAAACCCGGGGGCTGGCCGAGCCGTTCAAAGGGGTCACGACGGATGGAAATATCATTCCCGGCATCTTCCCCATCCGCTCGACCGGCGTCTCCACCGAGCCGGTTCGCAAGGCCGCCGGCGCGTTTCTGACCTCTCTGACCGAAGAGCAGCGCGCCAGGACGACTTTCTCGGTGGAAGACCCGGAATGGCGCAAGTGGATGAACCAACACTTCTATGTCCGGCAGGGCGTGAGCTTCATGGAGATGACCGAGCGACAGCGTGAGGCGGCCTTCGGATTGCTGCGCGCCTCGCTCAGCGCCAAAGGGTTGAAACTGTCGCACGACATCATGCGGCTCAACTACACGCTGGGCGAGTTGAATAATGATAACTTCGAGGAATACGGCGAGGGGCGCTACTGGATCACGGTCATGGGCGCGCCGTCGGACAAGGAGCCGTGGGGATGGCAACTCGACGGCCACCATCTGATCATTAACTATTTCGTGCTCGGCGACCAGGTGGTGATGACGCCCACCTTCACGGGCTCCGAACCGGTGGTCGCCCGGTCGGGCAAATACAAAGGAACAGTCGTCCTGCAGGACGAGCAGAACAAGGGGCTGGCGTTGATCAACGCGCTTGATGAGGCGCAGCGCAAGAAGGCGATCATCCAGGTCTCCAAAACCGGCAACAACAATGTGAGCGAAGCCTTCAAGGATAACGTCGTTCTGGATTACGCCGGCGTTCGAGCCTCGGAACTCTCGGCGAAACAGAAAGAACAGTTGCTGGACCTGATGTGGGAGTACATCAGGAATACGCGCGACGGACATGCCAGGGTGAAGATGGACGAGGTCCGGCGGCATATTGACGACACTCGCTTCGCCTGGATCGGCGGGACGGGGCTGAACGACGTCTTCTATTACCGCATCCAGAACCCGGTAATCCTGATCGAATTCGATCACCAATTGCCGGTGGGCTTGCGCCGCCTCGCCGCCGACCCGCGAAAGGTGGATCGGGAGCACATCCACACGGTCGTCAGGACTCCGAACGGAAACGACTACGGCAAGGACCTGCTCCGGCTGCATTACCAGCAGCATCCGCATCCGCACAACCACTGAGGATCGAGAACGAAGATTGAAGATTGAGGATCGAAAATCGCGTTGCGCGCGATGACACGATCTTCAATTCTCGCTGTTTGGCGCCTCGCGCAGGCGTAATTGAAAGCGATGGAAACCATTTAATTGCGAGCCACGTCTCAGCAGGTGGTGGCGAGTCGTAACTCGTCATAACCCAAACTACGCAAAAAACCGAGACGACATTCCCCACGCCGCGTAGCGGCGCCTTGAATTTAGCCGTGGGTGGTTGGTCTTTGAAAAAATAATGCAACCACCTTTTTCCCGGTCGCGGTAGCGACCGTGTGAGATTAGCCCGGCTTTTCAAAGCCGGGACCATCAGCGTATCCGTCCGTGAGTCGCGGCAGCGACGGTTGATTTTGCAG
>DATCXQ010000608.1:0-6848 GCA_036565725.1 Blastocatellia bacterium | reverse complement strand
CCGGATCGTGATCGAACGGCTCGACGCCGGTCGCGACGAGGCGTACCCGGAGCGGCTGAACATTCTTCTGGAATACCGGCTGAGTTCGTCGAAGACGCGGGACAGCCTGATGGTTTCAGTGAATCTGACAGGGGAGGTGCGATAAATGCCGATCGAAACGCCCAATCTCGACGACCGCGATTTTCAGCAGCTTCTAGCTGAAGCCGCCGGCGTGATCAGGAAATACAGTCCGCAGTGGACCGACCTATCGCCGGGCGACCCGGGGATGATCCTGCTGGAGGTATTCGCCCACCTGACAGAAGTGATGATCTATCGCCTCAATCGTCTGCCGCAGAAGGCTTACGTCGAGTTTCTGAGATTGATAGGGGTCAAGCTTTATCCGCCTTCGGCGGCGACGGCTTCTCTGAGCTTCAGCCTGAGCCGGCCGCAAAATACTACGGTGGAGATTCCGCGCGGCGCCCGGGTCACGATCGGGCGGGCGTCGGGGGCGGGCGAGGCGCCGGTCTTCGTCACCACTCGCGCGGTCAGGATTGAGCCGGGCGAAGGATCGGCCGAGGCTCCCGCCTGCCACTGCGAGTTGGTCGAAGGCGAATTGATCGGGATCGGCGACGGGATGCCCGGACAAACATTCACCGTTGCGCGCCCGCCGATCATCGCTCCTATGGGTGACGATTTGGACCTGATCGTCGGCGTCGAGGCTTTGCCGCAGGAACTCAATGAGCGCGTACCCGCGCTCAAACACGGCGACAAGATTTTTCGCATCTGGCGCGAGGTCGATAACCTCTCTGAGATCGGCCAGGACCGTTTCGTCTATCTGACCGACCGCGTGACTGGCGTCATCACCTTCATTCCCGCGCTGCGGATGCCGGAAGGCGAGGGCTTGAGCGCGCATCCCGAACGGTTGGCCGAGGTCGCGGGCGCCGGGCGCGAGATTCGCGCCTGGTACCGGCGCGGCGGAGGCCCCGAAGGGAATCTGGCGCCGAATACGCTGATCGTTTTGAAAGACCCGATTCCCGGCGTCGAGGTGACCAACGTGGTCGCCGCGACCGGAGGGCGTCCGGTCGAATCGTTGGAAAACGCGCTCTTTCGCGGCCCGCAGGAACTGCATTCGCTCAAACGGGCGGTGACGGCGAGAGACTTCGAGCAGATCGCCGAGCGCGTCTCCGGCGTGGTTGCGCGCGCGAAGGCGTTCACCAAAGCCGCGCTCTGGAAACATGCCGCGCCGGGCACGATCGAGGCGCTTCTCGTCCCCTACTACCTCGAAGAGACGCGGCGCAGCAACGGCGCCGTCAGCGCCGAAAAGCTCAAAGAGCAGGAGACCGAAGAGGCGCGCGCGCGCGTTCAGGCGGCGTTGGATGAACGCCGGCCTCTGGGCACGACATGTCTGGTCAACTGGGTTCGATACAAGGCCGTACGCGTCAAGGCGCGAGTAGTCACGCACCGTGGCGAAGATCCGGCGGCGGTCAAGGCCAGAGTGCTCGACCGGCTGCATCAGATGATCAACCCGCTGCCGACGCCTATGCGCCGCGGCGGATGGAGCTTCGGACAGCCGTTGCGCCAGTTCGACGTTTACGACACGGTGCGCCAGGAGCCGGGCGTCAGGTATGTGGACGACGTCGCCTTTCTGATCGACGAGGCGCCGGATAAAGGCGTGATGGCGCTCGCCGCCGACGCCTTCCAACCCAAGACCTGGTACGCCGGCGCGGATTCGTCGCTCTTTCGCACTCTAAACGACGGCGACGGCTGGGAGCCGAGCGGTAGGTTCGAGGGGGAGAGCATAGACATCATCCGCGTCCATACGGGCAAAGCGGGATTGTTGGCGGTTGTGACCGTTCTAGCAGGCGACGCCGTCGGTTCGCGCCTGCGCGTCTCGCAGGATTGCGGCGAGACCTGGCGACAGGCCGCCGAGATGGAATTCAGGATTCACGACTTCGCCTGGGCGATACGCGGCGCCGAGCCGATCCTCTGGCTGGCGACGGACACGGGGCTTTATGAACTCGCCCTGCGGCCAGACGCCAGCCCGGTGCAGGTCCTGGTCGATACCGCAAATCAAGGCCGCGGATTTTACGCCGTGGCCGCGACAACTACGGCGCGCGGCCTCAACCTGGTCGCCGTCGCCTCGCAATCGAACGGCGGAATATTCGTGTCCCACGACGGCGGCAAATCGGGGACCTTTAACAACATCGGTCTTAAGGGCGAGGACGCGCGTGTGCTCGAAGCGCAGCGGGACGGCGTTCGGACGTTCTTATGGGCCGCGGTGGCGGTCGGCGGCAATGACCCCGAGCGCGGGTGCTTTCGGATAGAGCCCGAAGGTTCGGCGGAAGGCTGGCGGAATTACGTGAAGGGATGGGCTGGAGGGAGTTGCCGGGCGCTGGCCTTCCAAGGGTCGAAAGTGATCGCCGCGACGCATCATTCAGGCGTGGTCTGGCTCGATTCGAGCAAGGAAGACGCGGCCTGGCAAACGCCGGGGATTCGCTGCGGACTGCCTTTTCGGGCGGCGAAACAGGATCGCATCTTTCACCCGATCGAGGCGCTGGCCGCGCGCCCCGACAACCATTTCATACTCGCCGGCGGGATCGATGGCGTCTTTCGGAGCGATGACGGAGCGGCGAGTTACGAAGGTTGTTCGAGCAAAGAATTCACGAAGAGCGTGACGATTCCAGACACATGGCTCTTCTGTTCGGGCGAGCACGACATCGAGGTGGTGAGCGAAGATGAAACGTAGCGAGATCGAGAAGCTTTTGCCGACTGTGATTCGGCGCACCATCCGCCGGGACAATCCGTCGGTGGCGATCCTGGAGGTCATGTCGGCCCTGCACGAACCTTCGGAGGCAATGATCGCGCGGCTGGACAGCATATTCAACCCGTTTAGGACGCCGGACTTGTTTGTCCCTTTCCTGGCGCGCTGGTTGGACCTTGAGCGGATCTTCGACGGGGCAGGCGCGCCTGCGTCCAACAGGCGATCGACGATCTCGACCGGACTGGGCTGCCTGCGCGCCTTGACCGCATCCGCTTCTTACCTTTCGCAATGGCGTGGCACGAAAAAGGGACTCGACCACTTCCTTGAAATCGCGATCGGAACTCAAGGGGTCGTTATCGAGGAGCAGGCGCCAGGGGAGGACGGGGCGCCCATCCCATTTCATTTGCGAGTGGTCGCGCCGGATTCAACCAAACCTCATCGATCGCTGATTGAGCGGATTATCGAATCGGAGAAACCGGCTTATGTGACATACGAACTCGTATTCGCATCGGCTAAGGAGCTAAACCATGAATAGAATCTTTGCCATCACCGCCACGAGCGACCGTGTCCCCACCGGAGGGGACGGGCGCGGAGAAATTACCTTCACAGTGACGAACAGTTCGGCGCGTCCGTTGCGGGGCCAGCTTCGCGTCAGGCCGCTCGGCTCGACCAGGGGGGAGTGGCTGAGTGTCGCCGGCGAGACCGAGCGCGCCTTCTCGCCGAACACCACGCAACAGGTCGTGATCAAAGTCGCCACTCCCCCGGGCGTCCCCGCGGGCAAGTATCAATTCAGGCTCGACGCTATTTCAGTCATCAATCCGGATGACGATTTCACCGAAGGCCCGACCGTCGATCTGGAAGTCAAAGCGACGGAGCCCCCGAAGAAGGCCTTCCCATGGTGGATTGTAGCCGCGGCCGCCGGAGCAGTGATCCTGATCGTTACGCTTACCTGGTGGTTGTGGCCCAAGAGCGGACCAAAAGTCGTTTTTGAGGATAACTTCGACGAAGCCCCGAAGGGGGCCTGGTCGCAAACGAAGACGGAGACGACGCCGGACGGCAAGACGAAATTTCTGGGACAATTCTGGACCGATGCGGTCCAGGTGAAATTGAATGATCTGCCGACTCACAAAAACGTCACGGTCAGCTTCGACCTTTATGTGATCAACACATGGCAAGGTCTTGATCCCAGGAACGCTGACGGTCCGGATGAGTGGGGCCTACTCCAGGGAGAATTGAATCCCAGCAGCCTGGAACTTGGTAAACGCGCCAGCCCTCCAATTAATGTACTTGCCGGCTCCACCCTGATTTATACCACTTTCTCCAATGTGGATCCCTTCAGGCAGAACTATGCGTGCGGGAACGTTGAGTACGTGTCTTCCACTTGTTACTTCGGTGATGAGAAAGCGGCCTTCGGCGCGGCGGCAGTAAACTCTCTCGGGTACAACACGTTCCCAACATTGCCTGTCAAAGATTCTGTTTACAAGATCAAGCTCTCTTTCGCGCACGACAAAAGCAATCTCATTCTGACCTTCTTCGGCAATTTGAAAGAGAACATTGTGACAAACAGAAACATCGGCAACGAAGGGTGGGGACTGGATAACGTTCGAGTCGAGGCACAGTAACGATTTTCCTTACCTCGCCCTTCCGCAACAGCTTTGAAGCAACACAAGGAGCTAAACCATGAATAGAATTTTCGCCATCACAACCGCGAGCGACAGTGTTCCCACCGCAGGAGATGGTCGCGGTGAAATCACCTTCACAGTGACGAACAGTTCGGCGCGCAATCTGCGCGGCCAGCTTCGCGTTCGGCCGCTAGGCTCGACCAAGGAGGAGTGGCTGAAGGTCGCCGGCGAGACCGAACGCGCATTCACGCCCTACGCCACGCAACAGGTGGTGGTAAAAGTCGCCACCCCCCTGGGCGCGCCCGCTGGTAAATATCAATTCAGACTCGACGCCGTCTCCGTAATAAATCCGGATGACGATTTCACCGAAGGCCCGACCGTCGATTTGGAAGTCAAGGCGACGGAAGCCCCGAAGAAGGCGTTCCCGTGGTGGATTGTGGCGGCGGCGGGCGGGGCCGTGATTCTGATCGTCACGCTTACCTGGTTGTTGTGGCCCAGCGGCGGCGTCGAGGCGCCGGATGTCGTCGGGCTTGATGTCACAGAAGCCATGAAGAAGTTTGAAGACCTGAAGTTTAAAGTTGAAGTCACACGGCAGATCAACTCATCGGTCGGCCTCAACCGCGTCTTCGCGCAAGAGCCTGTAGGAAAAACGATGGCGAAGGAAGGCGCGACGATCATGCTGCTCGTCGCCGCGCAAAAGCCGGATGAAACAAAAGTCATCTACGAGGAGAATTTCAACGACTTCGACAAGGACTTGACGCTAGCCTGGTCGAATTCGAAGACGGATATAACGGCGAACGGCAAGACGAGATTCCTGGGGCAATTCGGTACTGAATCGGTCAAATTGACCTTGGATAAGCTCCCGCCTCACAAAACCGTCACGGTTCAATTCGATCTTTATATTCTGAAGTCCTGGGACGGCGAGGAGCCCGTCTCCGGCCCCGACATCTGGGGACTCAAATCGGATGATGGCGTTGCCTTAATCGATACCACTTTTACCAATGTAAGCACGAACAGACAGAGATTCGGTTGTAAAAGCGGCGAGGTTATAACTCCAAGCTGCCAGAATATCGGGGGGATTGGACCTTTTGGCGCAGCGTTGGTCAACACTCTGAAATTTGTTCCCTGGGATAGCGTCTACAAAATCAAACGTACTATCTCGCACGACAGGAGTTTTCTTATCCTGAACTTCTATGGCGCTTTGAGAGAAGCGCCTCCGGCGGTTACCACGATCGAAAACGAGTCTTGGGGACTGGATAACATGCGGATCGAGGTACAGTAACGATTTTCGTTACCTCGCTTGTCCGCAATGGCGTTGTAACGGCGCAAGGAGCTAAATCATGAATAGAATTTTCGCTATCACCGCCGCCAGCGAGCGTGTTGCCGTCGGAGGAGACGGGCGCGGTGAAATCACCTTCACAGTGACGAACAGTTCGACGCGCCCGTTGCGCGGCCAGCTTCGCGTCAGGCCGCTCGGCTCGACGAAGGGGGAGTGGCTGAGCGTCGCCGGCGAGACCGAACGCGCCTTCTCGCCGAACGCCACGCAACAGGTCGTGGTCAAAGTCGCCACTCCCCCGGGCGCCCCCGCGGGCAAGTATCAATTCAGACTCGACGCCTTCTCCGTCATCAATCCGGATGACGATTTCACCGAAGGCCCGACCATCGATCTCGAAGTCAAGGCGACGGAAGCCCCGAAGAAGGCATTCCCCTGGTGGATCATCGCGGCGGCGGCCGGGACGGTAATCCTGGGCGTCGGGCTTAGCTGGTGGTTGTGGCCCAGGGGCGGAACAAAAGTCGTTTTTGAGGACAACATTGAAGGAGCCCCGAAGGGGGACTCGTCGCAAACGAAGACAGAGACGACGCCAAACGGCGAGACGAAATTCCTAAAGACTGTCCCGGTCGACCGCGCAGCGCCAGCCGTCGCGAGCTGGGGCCCAAACCGGCTCGACATCTTCGGCGTCGGCCTCGACAAGGCGATGTATCACAAAGCCTGGGCGAATGGCTGGTACCCGTCCCCAGGTTGGGAGCCACACGGCGGTGTCTTCACGAGCCCGCTCGCCCTCGCCGTCGCGAGCTGGGGCCTAAACCGGCTCGACATCTTCGGCATCGGCGGCGATAAGGCGATGTATCACAAAGCCTGGGCGAATGGTTGGCAAGTGGCATGGGAGCATATCGGCGGTCAATTCATTAGCCAGCCTGTGGTTGCATCCTGGGGGCCGGAGCGACTTGACATTTTCGGCATCGGATCCAACCAGGAGATCTGGCACAAGGCCTGGGACAATGGCTGGCATCCTTCACAGAGCGCCTGGGAGCCGCTTGGCGGCCAGTTTATCAGCCCACCGGCCGTCGCTTCTTGGGGGCCGGGACGGCTCGACATCTTCGGCGTTGGTCTTGACAAGGCGATGTATCACAAAGCCTGGGCTAACGGCTGGCATCCCTCACCCGGCGGGTGGGAGTCCCTCGGCGGCGGCTTCACCAGCCCGCCA
>DATCXQ010000601.1:0-10500 GCA_036565725.1 Blastocatellia bacterium | reverse complement strand
TCCGTAAACAAAACTATCTGACATTTTTCTGTCCTACATTTTTCTGTTGGCCTGATCTTTCAACAGAAAAATGTGGGACAGAAAAATAGGAGAGAACGTTGTTTACTGACTACTTAGAGCCAATTCCCGAAAAGATGGGCGCTTGACGTCTATGCCCGGGCGCCGACCACAAATACAAAAGCCGGATGAGCCTGATCTTTTCCCGGCTCATCCGGCTTGTTGAGTCTACAATTTCTTAAGCCTCGTTTCCTCGGCTCGTCGGCGGCCCGCATTGACCCTTGAATCTCAAGGCCGCCTACACATCCATTATGCGCCTGCGCACTCGATGCGTCGAGACCTCGCCGGTCTTATAATGTTCGTGTTCAATGGCCACTTGCTGCGCCAGACATACGGGGACCGCGCACTTCTTCTGAAAACACGGACAGCCATTCCCGCGCGAAATCGCCCCTGGTTCCGCCAGCCGCAATGAAGGCACTCTGCGCTCTGGCCCTGAGCGCTTTCTCCTCAGCGCGCAGACGTTTCTCTTTAGCCTTCTCTAGCCTGTCGGTATTTTCCGTCCGCCGAATAGCTAATTCTTCTAATATGGCGCCAATCTCCGCACGCCGAGCTTCAAAAGCCGCTTCGGACGCGGCGGAAATCAGGCGCGAAACCGCCGCCGTAAGTTCGGCGAAGCTGACAGGCTTTACGAAGTACTCTTGCGCGCCTGCGCTATAAGCCGCCTGCAAATCGCGCGCATAGGCGCAGGCTGAATAGAACAACACCGGCGTGTGAGGGTCGAACTCGCGAATGCGGCGGCATAACTCGATCCCGTTTCCGTCAGGCAACCAGTTGTCTAAGATGTAAAGGTCGAAATATCCACACTGAGCCAGGCGCAACCCCTCGTTGAAGTCGTGCGCGTAAAAGAGCGCGTAATCTTCGAGAACGAATGCCGCTATTTCCCATGCGTCTTCGTGGTCTTCAACCATGAGGATTCGCTTTTTCTCTCTGGTTAAGTTCGCCATGTTATTTTTATTACCCCCAGATTTTTCGCGTGTTGTACAAACATACCACTGAGGTTTCTTCCTGTCTCTCTAAGTCAAAGAAATCAGCGAAAAAAGAGAAAAAAACGAGCGGCATTGGATCGTTTATCACTTTCAAATCGCCGCAAGACTCGCAATGTTTTTCTTGAAGGCTTCAATTAGCGCGGGTTTGGAGAGCTTGCAGGGCATTGCGTTTTATTCCTCTTAGGTGTGGCGGCTGGTTGGCTTAACGTTTTGAGCGTTCATCTGGATGTGGCGCTCGATTAATGTTTGAACCTACTTTCGCCCTTTTGGCAAAGACGACAGCCAATTTTCATTTCGCGAAATGAAGTATTCACTTCTATGTTGAGTTTCCCAACCCGAGGGCGCAATATGACTCTTGAGCGATTTCTCCAGGTTGTACTTCAGCGCAACTGTTGGGTAAGAAGTTTGAATGAAATCAGATGATGATTTCCTTTCACATCGCGCGGCGATGGTCGGAGATTAAGGCTGAAGTCCAACGACCGGTCGGGAATATAGAGATCGAGGTAATGTAAGGAAGGTGATGCATGTGGATGAAAAAACACCTCCGGAATTCAATGAACTGGTAGTTGTTGGTTCCTCCGCAGGAGGGATCGAAGCCCTTTCGATTCTGGTCAGCTCCCTGCCGAAAGACTTTCCCGCGCCGATTGTATTGGCGCAACACCTGGATCCTTATCGGCCCAGCAATCTTGACCAGATTTTGGAACGGCGCAGCACGTTGCCGATAGTCGTCGTGCAGGACAGCACCCGGCTTGAGGTAGGCAAGGTTTACGTGGCGCCGTCGAACCGCCACGTGACGATCCGAGACGGATTTGTCAGGCTCGAAGACGATTACGGCAACCGGCCGCGCCCGTCGGTTGATTTGCTGCTGTCGAGCGCCGCCGAATCTTACGGCGACCGGTTGATCGCCGTGATCCTGACCGGCTCCGGCTCGGACGGGGCGGCGGGCGCCATAGACGTCAAGAAGGCCGGGGGGACGGTGATTATTCAGAACCCCAAGACTGCCCGCTATCCTTCGATGCCGATGGCGCTGCCTCCCACCGCTGTTGATCACATCGCCGATCTCGAGCAGATGGGATCGTTGATATACGACCTGGCCAAGGGCGTCAGCATGCCCAAACAGCAGGGGAAGACCGAGGACACGTTGCGCGACGTGCTGTTGATGGTCAACCGCCAGGCCCACATTGATTTCCGCCCATACAAACCCTCGACCATTTTACGGCGCATCGCCCGCCGCATGGCCGTGACGCGCATCGGGAACCTGCGCGATTACGCTAACTATCTGGAAGGGCGCCCGGAAGAAGTGGCCGAACTGGTGATGTCGTTTCTGATCAAGGTGACTGAGTTCTTTCGCGACGCGCAAGCCTTCGCCTACCTCAAGAAAAACATTCTGCCGCGAATCATCGAGCGGGCGCGAACGAGCGATAAGACGCTGCGGTTCTGGTCGGCGGGATGCGCGACGGGCGAAGAGCCTTACACGCTGGCGCTCCTGGTGGCCGATTTGTTGGGCGCGGAACTACCGCAGTGGAGCGTCAAGATCTTCGCCACTGACCTGGACGAAGTGGCGATCAATTTCGCGCGGCGCGGTCTCTATCCCCCCAACGTGCTGGACAATTTGCCCGACGATTACCGCGACCGCTTCTTCGAGAAGATAGATCACGGCTACCGAGTCTCGAAAACCCTCCGCCAGATGGTGATTTTCGGCCATCAGGATTTGAGCCGCGGCGTGCCATTCCCGCGCATTGACCTGGTGATCTGCCGCAACCTGCTCATTTACTTCAACGCCGAGTTGCAGCAGCACGTGCTCGATCTCTTCGCCTTCTCGCTGCAGCACACCAACGGATACTTGTTCCTGGGGAAGGCGGAGACAGTGCGTCCGTCGCAATCGTTCTACGAACAGATTGACAAGCGATTGAAAGTCTTCCGGTGCCTGCGCAGCCCGCAACCCGACAAGAACGAGCGGGGCCTCTACGCCATGCCCCGATCATGGATGAGCCAGTATGATTACGATGGCGGCGGCGACGTCAAGCGGAATCGCCAGGTCAGGGTCACCGAAAAAGAAGCGCTCGTGCAAGAAGGCTACCCGGAATTTGAAATCGACCTGGGAGAACTTCGCCGTTACAACGAATTGATCTTCCGTTTCCTTCCCTCCGGGGTCGTGATTATTGACCGCCATTACCGCATCCTGACGGCGAACGCGAATGCGCGGCGGCTGCTGACCTTCCGCGACCTCGCGCACGATCAAGACTTCCTACACACGGTGCGCATTCTGCCTTACGACAAGGTGCGGACGGCGATCGATACCGTGTTTCGGGAACGAGCGACGGTGGCGCTCCCCGCCCTGGCCGTAGATTCGATGAAGAGCGGCGAGGACCGCTATTTCAGCCTGCGGATCGCGCCCATGCAGATCGAATCCGGCCCGGTGGACCTGGCCGTGATCACGATCGAGGACGTCACCGAGGAAGTTCGGACGCGGTATCGGCTGGAGGCGGCGGAGACCGAGCAAAAACGGTTGGTGGACGACCTGAGCAGGGGTAACACTCGGCTCAATGACCTCAATAAAGAGTTGCAGGACGCGAACGAGGAACTGCAGGCCGCCAACGAAGAGATGATGTTGGCGCAGGAGGAATTGCAGGCGACCAACGAAGAAATCGAGGCGACCAACGAAGAATTGCAGGCCACGAACGAAGAGCTCGAGACTAACAACGAAGAGTTGCAGGCCACGAACGAAGAGCTCGAGACGACCAATGAGGAATTGACCGAACGCACCAGCGAATTGATAGAGACGGGTAAATCCCTGGCCGACGAGCGCGTCCGGTTGACGGAGATGGTCGAGTTGGCGCCGTTTTACATTATGTTGTTGCGCGGACCGGGTTTCGTCATCGAGGCCTTCAACAGGAGCTCGGCCGGCCTGCTCGACGGCCGCGAGGTGATTGGGCATGCCTTCGCCGAAATCTTCCACGAGCCGGAGATGGCCGAATTGGTCGGCCTGGCGCGCGAAGCCTACCGTGAAGATCAACCGCGCATGACCTCCCGCATTCGCACGCGTTTGCCGGATGAACGCGGAAAGATGACCGATAATTATTCCGTCTACACGATCGTCCCCACGCACAACAGCCTGGGGACAGTTAACGGCCTGGTGATCTATGCCGAAGACGTGACGGGGCTGCGGGCCAGAGAGGTGGCCGAGAGGCTCGAGCATCTAAAGATCATGATCGAAAATGCCCAGCAGACGGCGCTCGGGCTTTACGACGCGGAAACCATGGAATTGCTTCAGGCCAGTCCGCTCTATCTGGAAAAGCTCGAAATAGGACACGGCTACGCCCACGACCAGATCGTCGGGCGCAAGTGGCGCGAGTTGACATTCAGCGATCCAGATGAGGCGGTCGAGATGTTCAAGTCGGTGGTTGAGACCGGCGCCCCCAGCAGGCAAGTTGAAATCCGCATCAAGTTTCAGGATTCGGAAACCGTATGGAACCGCGTCCTAACGCCGATCCATTTCGCAGGAAAGGAAAGAAATGGCAAGGTGAATTATATCCTCTTCTCGGCCGTCGAGATCACGGAACAGGTTCGGGCGCGCGAGCAATTGGAGCAACTGGATTTCATGAAGGATCAATTCATCTCGCTCGCCAGTCACGAACTGCGGACGCCGCTCGTGCCGCTGATGGGGTACTCAGAAGCTTTGACCCGCCTGATCTCAAAGCCGCTAGCGGCGGGCGAGGAGATTGAACGCAACCAAAAAATCCTTCATATGGCGAACAAGTTTCGCGGCCAGCTCAAACACCTCGAACGACTCACGGACGACCTGCTGGACGTGTCGCGGTTGCGGAGCGGCAAATTCTCGCTGCAGTCGCAATCGGTGGATTTGACCCGGGTCGCCGAGACGGCCATCGAGGCAGCGCGTTTAACCGCTCCCGCGCGCACGATCCGGCTGGATTCGCGGAAGAATGATCAACCTCTGATCGTGCGCGGAGACGAGGGGCGGCTGCTCCAGGTGATGAACAACCTTTTGAACATCGCGATCGTACACGCGCCGCAAAGCGACCGGATTGACCTGAGACTGAGTCGTACGAACACGGACAGCGGACCGCCGAAGGCGCAGGTCGAAGTGCGTGATTACGGCCCCGGCATCCCGCCGGAGGATCTGAAAACGGTCTTCAGCCGCTTCTATCAAATCTCCGATGACAAGCGGCGGACCAGAAGCGGGCTTGGTCTGGGGCTGTATATCGCCAAAAATATTATCGAACAGCACGGAGGCGAGATCACCGTCCAATCGAAACCAGGCGACGGCAGCGCATTCATTTTCAGATTGCCTCTGATAGATGCAGGAAAAGTGGACAAATAAATAGGTGAATCCATACACAGTCTGCCCTTACACTGATTCGCAAACCGATCTAATAGCGCCCACGCAATTTGGCGTAGGGGGCGGGTTTTCCCCGCCCAGATCTGTGATCCAGACGATGGGGCGGGGAAAGCCCGCCCCTACAATGCTGGGCGCATTATTTTTTCAAATGCCATAAACGCCAGCCTAAAGCTAATCCCCGGCCACAGAACCCTGCGCTTGCTCTTTTGATCCCTTCGAACGGCCTGAACGAAGGGATGAGGCGCCGCCCAGGACTTTCTTCTGGAACTGTTCGAGGTACAGGTAGATCACCGGTGTGATATAGAGCGTGATGAATTGAGAGACGATCAGGCCGCCGACTATCACCAGCCCAAGCGGTTTTCGGGACGCCCCGTCGGCCCCATAGCCCACCGCGATGGGAAGCGCGCCGATGACCGCCGCCACCGTCGTCATAATGATGGGCCGGAAGCGGTCCATACTGGCGTCGTGGATCGCCTTCGCGGCTGTTTCGCCGGCCTCCATGCGTTGGCGCGCGAAGTCAACGATCAGAATTCCGTTCTTCTTGACTATGCCCATCAGCATAAACAATCCGACGAAGGCGTAAAGCGACGCCTCCTCTCCGAAGAGGAGTAGAGTCAGCAGTCCTCCGATCAGAGCCGGGGGCAGGGTAGAGAGCACCGTCAAAGGGTGAGCGTAGCTTTCGTAGAGGATCGCCAGAATCACGTACATCACGAAGACCGCCAGCAGCATGAGGATGGTCAGGTTCCTGACAGTGTCGCTGAAGGTCAACGCCTCGCCCTGCAGGCTGGCCCTCACGGTGGGGGGCGTTATCTCCGCCGATTTTTTGTTGATGTAATCGACGGCGTCGCCGAGAGGCACGTCCGGCTTCAGATTGAAGAATATGCTGACGCTGGTGAACTGATTGATGTGGTTGACGGCCTGCGGGCCTAGTGTGGTCTTCCACGTTACCAGCTCGCGCAGCGGGATGAGGTTCCGCCCGTCGTCCGACCTGATTTGAAGCAGAGAGAGGTCTTCGGGCTTTGAACGCGCTGCGTCTTCGACCTCGAGAATCACCTGATACTGATCTTCCGGCTTCTTTATCAGGTAGAGGTAATTCTGCGAGTACGCGTTGCGCAGCAGATTCAAGATCCGCGCTTCCGAAACGCCGTAGACTTTCGCGCGGTCGCGTCGAATGTCAATGTCCAGGTTCGGGGTGTTGTTGAAGAGATCGGACGAGACGCTCGCAAATCCCGGATATTGTCCGAGTTCGGCCATCAACTTCCCAGCAGTCTCATAGACCTGACCGGGATTGACGCCCGAGAGCGCAAAGGCGTATTGCCCCTGATTCTGCTCGGTCGCCCCGGTGCTGATCTCGAGGACGGGGAAGGGGCGCATGAAGGCGAAGACCCCAGGGTTGGAATTGATCTTTCCCATTATTTCGCCCGCCACCTGCTGGATAGGCGCGCGCTCCGAGGGCGGCTTGATTGTGATGAATGCGATTCCCGCGTTGGAGGGGAGAAACTGTCCGAGGCCCGTCAGGCTGAAGTTCATCAGGACGTTCGGATCCTGATGCAGAGTCTCTTCCACGCGGTCCTGGATCGCGCGCATCTGTTCGGGCGAAGAGCCTTCCTTGCCCATAAAGAACCCGAAGACGCCGCTGCTGTCGCCCGGCGGCAGGAACGTCTTGGGAATGATCATGAAGAGCCAGATCGTTCCGGCGAGGCAGACGACCCAGATCGCCGCGGAAACCCATCTGTGCCTGATGAACCACCAGAGCGACGAGCCGTAAACGCCGAGCACCCGGCGCTCCACCGCGCCCATCACACGTTCCACCAGCGTTTGTTTTAAACCGTGACCACGATCCTTGAGCATCCGAGCGCACATCAACGGGGTAAGCGTCAACGACACCAGGCCCGAAGCGAAGATCGCGACGATGATGGTCACCGCGAACTCGCGGAATACGCGGCCCACCTGTCCGGACATGAACACGAGCGGTATAAAGACCGCCGCCAGCGACACGGTCATCGAAAGAATGGTGAAGCTGATCTCGCGCGCGGAATTCAACGTCGCCTCGAAAGCGGGTTCACCCCGTTCCATCCGCCGCACCGTGTTTTCCAGAAAGACGATCGCGTCGTCCACCAGAAAGCCGATGGCCAGAGTGAGGGCCATCAGCGAGAGGTTGTCCAGACTGTAACCGAGGAACCGCATCGCGATGAAGGTGAGCAGCAGCGAGAGCGGGAGCGACACCGCCGGAATCAGCGTGTCGGTCGCGCGCCCGAGAAAGACGAAGATCACAATGACGACCAGCAAAAAGGCGATCATCAGGGTGACCTGCACGTCCCTGACCGAATGCACGATTGTTTGTGACCGGTCGTAGACCGGCGTGATCCGGATCGAGCCGGGAAGCTCGGCGCCGATGACTGGCATCAGCTTACGGATGCCCTCGGCCACCTCGACGACGTTGGCCCCGGCCTGCCGGTTGACGGCTATGATCGCCGTCGCCGTCGGAACCGGGTAGCCTCTTGCCCACATTCGCATGTCCATGCGTTCGTCCTGAACCGATTCGCGCGCCGTGGCGATGTCGCGCAAATAGACGGGCGCCCCGTCCGACGCGCCGACGATCAATTCGTTGTACTGCTCGGCGGTCTCGAGTTGCCCTTTGGGGCGCAGCAGCGCAGTGCCGCTCGACCCGTCGAACTGGCCCGCGCCGGTGTAACTCGTCGCGTTCCTGATCGCGTTCGACACGTCGTCTATTGATATGCTGCGCGCCCACATGGCCGCCGGGTCCGCCTTGATCCGTATGGCCGACTTCGTGCCGAACACGTCCACGCGGCTGACGCCGGGGACGATGCTGATCCGCTGTCCGACCTGCGTGCTCGCATAACTGTGGAGTTGCCCCCGAGTCATCGAATCGCTGGTCATCGCGATATACATGATCGGTTGATCGCTGGGGTTCGTCTTCGAGAATGTCGGCGGGGAAGGCAGGTCAATCGGCAGCGCGCCCGTCGCCTGTGAAATGGCCGTTTGCACGTCGGTGGCGGCGGCGTCAATGTCCTTGTCCAGGTTGAACTGCAGCGTGAGGCTCGTATTGCCTTGCGTGTTTCTTGAAGTGATCAGCTCCAGTCCGTTGATCTGCATGAATTGCCGTTCGAGCGGCGTGGCTATGTTGTTGGCCATCGTGTCAGGGCTGGCGCCCGGATAAGACGCCTGCACCTGGATCACGGGATAGTCGACGGCCGGGAGGTCGTTCACCGGGAGCCGGAAATAACTCAGCGATCCGAAGAGGATCGCAGAGACTGTCAACACCACGGTCATTACAGGTCGTCGAATGAATGGTTCCGAAAGGTTCATAAACTCCCTCCATTCTTCGAAAGGGCTGCGCCCTTGGGCTGCTCTACCAGAACCTTGCCGCCAGGGGTGACGCCCAGTTGGCCGTTGACGATGACCTTCTCGCCCGGCGCGATTCCTTTATCGACGACGACCATCTCGCCCTGTCTCTGCCCCACCGTCACCGGCCGCATCTCCGCCGTCAAGTCGTCCTTGACTACGTAAACGAACTGCCCCTTGGCCGACATCTGCGGCGCCGTGGCGGGGATCAGGACGGCCCCGCGCAGAACGCTCAAGACGAGCCGGACGTTGACGAATCGTCCGGGCCAAAACCTGCGGCCGCTGTTGGCTATCGTCGCCCGCAAATTCACCGTCCCGGTCGCGTCTTTCACCGCGTTGTCCACAAAGGTCAGGGCGCCGACGACCGCTTTATCTGGTTCGTCGGGCAGACGCACTTCTGCCTTTAACGCGCCTTGCGACATGTTTCGCTGCACGGCCGATAGATCGTTTTGCGAAATCGTGAAATCGGCGTAGATGGGGTCCAACCGCTGGATTACAAGGAGGGGCGTCCCGACGCTGGGGGCCGCCAGATTGCCGACATCAACGAGCCGTTGTCCGGCGCGACCGTCAATGGGGGATTGTATGAAGCAATAACTCAATTGAAGCTTGGCGTTT
Organism: Blastocatellia bacterium; assembly: GCA_036565725.1. GTDB lineage: Bacteria > Acidobacteriota > Blastocatellia > RBC074 > RBC074 > JAJVID01. Next base: position 1,116 of record DATCXQ010000601.1, on the reverse strand, counting down.
TCGATCGCGGCCTCGTCCGCCTTAATCGCCTCCTCGGCGTTGCGCACCGCCGCCTCGTCGGCGGCCACTGTTGCCGTCAGGGCCTCGGCGTTGGTTTGCATCTGATCGTACTGTTCATTCGAGACGACTCCCTGCCGGTTCAATTGCGCGTACCGCCGGGCCTGCGCCTCGCCTAGTTTCGCCTGCGCCCTGTCGCGCGCCAGGGCCGCTTCGGCCTGTTTCTTCGACGCCAGGTCTCTGGCCAGGTTGGCTTCGGCCTGCTGAAGACTCACCTGAAAAGGTCGCGGATCGATGGTGAAGAGCGGGACGCCCTTCTTTATGTCGGCGCCGTCGGCAAAGTGGATATTCATAATTCGTCCGGATACCTGGGGCCGAATCTCGACCACTTCACGCGCGACGCATTTGCCGATCTGATCCAGATAGACCGGCACGTCCTGAGCCACCGCCGCAGCGATTGTTACCGGCGCCGGCGGACGGTTGAACGCCATCTCCTGCTTCTTCCCGCATCCAGCGCCCAGAAGAGCCGTTATGGCCATCAGTGTCATCGCCCTGTTTTTCTTCGGATGTATTTTGAAGCGCCCGTACGGAGAGATTCTAATCATCGGTTTCCTTCCTGCTTGAAAGTCATTGTTTCAGGGCGCAGTCCGAGCGGCCCGAACGACTTTTCTCATTTCTGTTTCTGGTGTTAGGAACGCAAGTGATCTTATACGACCACTCCTGACACCTAGTGTCATATTTCTTTCCGAAAAAATTGTTGGTTTACCTCATCAGGTTCATTAGATAGCAGAAAACGAGACTTTCGTTAGTGTAGCACGAGCAACGGTGTTGCATGTGTAAAACCTTCGGTGTCGGGCTATGAATACTGACAGCATACCAAGCGAGGTCATTAACTGAACCAATTCAGAACAACTGACATCGATACATCGAATGAACGTATAACCATCAGAGGGGAGCGTTCAGATTCGACTTTATACATTTTCCCGTCTCTCCCCGCCGCATCGAAATTCCCCTGCCGCGGAGCGGCATTTGATCCTAGCCCGGCTTTTCAAAGCCGGGGAGAGCCGTTACGTAGTTGTTTGAGTCGCGGAGCGACGATTGATACAGATGATCGGTATC
>DATCXQ010000597.1:0-4754 GCA_036565725.1 Blastocatellia bacterium | reverse complement strand
GAGCCGCTCGCGGTCCATCATGTCTTCCGGCGTCGGCCGCGTCGCTTCGGCGGGCCAATATTCAAGCGCCGCCTCGCGCATCGTCATCCTCCGCCATTCATTGAAATCGATTATGCGGTCTCGATAGACCACCCGGCGCGTCCCGCAGACCTTGTCCACCAGCTTCGTGATGAGGTCCTGAGTCAAATCCATGAGGTCGTTGAAATCCGAATAGGCCTGATACCATTCGAGCATCGTGAATTCGGGGTTGTGCTTGTAGTCCAGTCCTTCGTTGCGAAAGTTGCGATTGATTTCGTAGACCTTCTCGAAGCCGCCGACGACCAGCCTCTTTAGATAAAGCTCGGGCGCGATGCGCGCGTAAAGCTCGATGTCGAGCGCGTTGTGGTGCGTGACGAACGGGCGCGCCGCCGCGCCGGTCGCCAGCGGCGAAAGCATCGGCGTTTCGACTTCGATGTAGCCCCGGTCGTCGAAATAGCGGCGGATCTCGCGGATGATCTGCGCGCGCCGCTCGAAGACCTCGCGCGAAGTCAATTCGCCGGGAGGCCTTTCCTGCGCCGCGCCGCTGGCGATCAGGTCGACGTAGCGCTGGCGGTAGCGCAACTCCTTATCGGTCACGCCGTGATATTTGTCGGGCATCGGCAGCAGCGCCTTGGCCAGAAATTGAAGCCGGGTTACGTGGACCGAAAGTTCGCCGGTCTTCGTGATGAACAAAAAACCCTCGACGCCGAGCCAATCGCCGAGGTCCAGCTTTTGATATAGCGTCCAGGCCTCGTCGCCGACGTCGTTCTTGCGGACGTAAACCTGCAACCGGCTCAGGCCGTCCGAGAGGTGCGCGAAGGCGGCCTTGCCCATCAGCCGCATCGTCATAATCCGACCGGCGATTCTGACTCGCCCTCCCTCCACCGCTTTCAACTCTTCGTTGACTCGCGCGGCTTCCGCCTCGCCGTCCTTCTTGCCGGCGTAGCTCTGGTAACGCTCGACTATTTGCGAGATGGTTTGGGTGCGGTCGAAGCGGTTCGGATAGGCGTCATTGCCCATCTCCGCGATCTCTTCCAGATGGCGGCGACGCTGTTGAATTTGATCGATCTCCTGGTGGTCTGACAAAACAGTGAAAACTCCCTCAAAAAAGTTGCGCCGGACCTCCGGTCCTCGCGTAATATGCTTATGCGGAATTCATTCGGAGCGGTAACTGGCGGCGCGGAGCATGGCGGCTCTGTAAAATTCAAAACGGGATTATAGGAACCACGATTTAAGGGTGTCAACTATAGGCTTTGTGAGGCTTATAGGATTCATATGTCCCATAAGCTCTAAAAGTCCCATTCACGCTGAGGAGAACAAGATGAAATCAGGAACACATATTTCACTGACTGTTGTGGCGGTTTCTCTGGCTCTGTTCGTCGCGTTCGCGGCATACGGGCGCCGCAATGAGGCAGCGGACGATCGGACGGACAGTACTGAGCCACAATGGGAGTATCTGATCGTCTCAGGGGGCTCAACCAATCTTTCGACCTCGGGCAATGAAAATTATCCGAATATGCGGAAACAGCAGGACGGCTCATTCGCCCGTGAATATTTTCCGCTCGAACGCAACTTCGATAAGCTCGGCGCGAAAGGGTGGGAATTGGTGAGCGTCCACGGAACTCAGAACGAACCGGTCTATTTCTTCAAGCGTCCTAAAGGGGGCAAATGACCGGTACGCAGCCGCTCGCCCACGCGCGGGCGCTATGCCGGCAGGCCAAAATTACTGAAACATCGGTCGCGCCGCCCGCGTATAGCCCGTTGCAATCAGTTCGAAATTTAGATCAGGGCCTGAATTTGCAGAGGCTTAAAAGGAGAGTAGATCTATGGGTCAGACAATAGGCACGATCATTCTCGTAGTTCTGGCGCTGGTGGCGGTCGCGGCGGTTCTCAATTTTATTCTGGGTGTGCTCGGTTTCGTCTTCACACTGCTCCCGCTGCTTATCCAGTTGGCGATCTTCGCAGGAGTCTTCTATCTGGCATGGCTGGTGTTTCGCAAACTCGCTCACTCGAAAGAGTGCTGAAGATTTGATCCATTGATATTCAACCTCCAATATGGAACTTTGACGAGCCGCCATGCTCGGCTCGAGGCCCTTGTCTCCAATCGCGTTGGCTCACGTTGGCCAAGGCCTTCGGGAATCGGGCCGGGCATGGCGGCTCATTCTTTGTCAATTTCCTGAACTGAAATTTTCTTTCCCGGAATCTAATAAAATGACTTCGCTCTGGCGCATTCGACCAGCGCGCATAATTCGCTGAAGCGCTCGATTACATAATCAACTTCCGCCTCGACCAGTTCCGTACGCCCACGAAAACCGGGAACGTAGCCGCAGGTCTTCATCTTCGCCGCCTTCCCGGCCTCGACGTCCACACGGCTGTCTCCGACCATCAAGCACTCCGACGCCGGGGCGCCGCACCTGCGCGCCGCCTCCAGGAGCATCAGCGGAGAAGGTTTGCGCTCCGACAGACAATCTCCGCCAATAACGACCTTGAAATACCGCGACAGCCCAATTCCTTCCAGCAGCGAGATTGTGAATTCATAGGGCTTGTTGGTGACAACGGCTTTCGGGGTATGACTGAGCCGCGCGAGCGTCTCTATTACCTCAGGGTAAACGCGCGTTTGATCCAACAAGTGCTCGCGGTAGTGGCGCCGAAAGACTTCGAGCGCGTGATCGACATCGTAGTCCGGCGGCCCGCCGTTCTGACCGGCTCTTAATGCGCGCTCGACCAACAAGCGCGCGCCTTCGCCAACGAATTTGAGAACGCGTGTGTCGGGCAGGGGCTCGCGCCCGAGTTCGGCCAGCGTCAGGTTGACCGAATTGATCAGATCGGCGCGCGAATCCACCAGCGTTCCATCAAGGTCAAATAACAAACATTGATAACTCATCCGACTTTCGTTTTCCCTCAGAGGAGCGGTAGTATGATCTTTACTCCAAAGCTTACTTTCGGCTTCCCAGTTTACAATCTGAACACGGTCGAAGCCAGCGCAGGGCGAGAGATTCATTTCATCCGGCCACACTGGGCGCATTCGCCGCGAAAGGATTAGAATGCCCGGCAAGAGTCAAACTAAGAAAATCCTGCGGCCCTCAGGCGTATATCAAATTCGCTGCAATACAAATGGAAAAATCTACATTGGCAGCGCAGTGAATATGTCTGCGCGATGGGCGCATCACTGGCGAAGCCTGCAGCGAGGCGTCCACAGAAATCAGCATCTACAACAGGCCTGGAATAAGTACGGCGAAGAGAACTTCGAATTCGCCGTGCTGGAATATGTGACACTGGCATTTTTATTGCGCGCCGAGCAGGAATGGATTGATAGGTGTCAGTGTACCGACAGGAAAATCGGATTCAACATCTATCCGATTGCTGGATCGCCCGGGGATACTTTCGTGCAAGTTTGGGAAGGCTTTATCGATCCCAACGGCAATGAAGTGAAAATCACCAATCTCTTCGACTTTTGCCGTCAGCATGATTTGGACTTCCCCTCTATTCATCGCCTTGCGAAAGGGAATAGCAAACTGAAATCTTATAAGGGCTGGACACACCGAAACAGCGTTCGCAGACGAGCCTACGTGAAAACTTACGATGGGTTCATAGATCCCGCCGGCCAGCCTGCTGGGCCGATAACTAATCTCGCCGATTTTTGTCGTGAGCGGGGATTGGATAAAACGCACATGGTTGCAGTGGCGAATAGCAGGATATGCAGCCATCGCGGATGGACATACAAAAATGGCAAGCAGAAGCACAAACTAAAAATGTATACTGGATTTGTTGGTCCAGATAAAGAGAGAGTGATTGTCACTAATCTGAAAGAATTTTGTCGGGAGAACGGGTTGTCGGCAGTGCATATGTATCAATTAAAAAGCGGTAAACGAAAAAGCCATAAAGGCTGGACATGGAGGGAAGATGGAGATTAAGCATTTCAACCAAGATGGCGCGCCAAAGTACACGAACCGCTTGGTGAGCGAGACCAGCCCTTATCTTTTGCAACATGCGCATAATCCCGTTGATTGGCATGTTTGGGGAGAAGAAGCATTTACGCGCGCACAACGTGAAGACAAGCCGATTCTACTGAGCATAGGTTACCGGGCATGTCATTGGTGCCACGTGCAAATGGACGAGAGTTTTGAGGACGAATCCATCGCACAATTGATGAATGACAACTTCGTCAACATCAAGGTCGACCGCGAAGAGCGTCCAGACCTGGACGCGATTTATATGAACGCCGTGCAGATGATGACCGGGAGCGGAGGGTGGCCGATGACGGTCTTTCTGACGCCTGACGGCAAACCGTTTTACGGCGGGACTTATTTCCCGCCGGCTGACCGCTACGGGATGCCGGGGTTCCCGCGCGTGCTGATCTCAGTCGCCGAGGCCTATCGCGCGCGGCGCGACGAGATCGAGAACAGCGCCGAAGGTATGCTGAGCGAATTGAGGCGGCTGGACCGGGTCGCCGCGCCGAAAGGGGAGTCGGAAGGCGGTCTGAGTTACTTTGTCGTCGACCACGCGGCGAATCATTTGCTGAGAGCGCTCGATCCTGTTCATGGCGGGTTCGGTAGCAAACCCAAATTCCCGCCCTCGATGGCGCTGGAGTTTCTGCTGCGCCAGTGGCGGCGCGCGAAGGACGCCGGCGCGCTCGACGCGGTCGAATTGACTCTGAACAAGATGGCGCGCGGCGGAATATACGACCAATTGGGCGGGGGCTTTCATCGCTACTCGGTCGACGAAAAATGGCTCCC
>DATCXQ010000578.1:0-5056 GCA_036565725.1 Blastocatellia bacterium | reverse complement strand
TGGCGGGGATTAGCCACAGAGACACAGAGACACAGAGTAAATCAAAAGAGGATAGCCTTCATCTTTCCCTGCTCTTCTCTGTGTCTCTGTGGCTAATCCCCGCAATCCGCAATCACGAAGCGTTGACGACGGCGAGCCTCGCGGACTCATTCAAGCCGCCGAACCGCCGCTCGCGTTTTTGGTAATCGATGATGGCGGCGAAAAGGTCCGGGCGGCGGAAATCGGGCCACAGCGTATCCGTCACATAGATCTCCGAGTAGGCGATCTGCCACAGCAGGAAATTGCTCACGCGCATTTCGCCGCTGGTGCGGATCAACAAGTCGGGGTCGGGCAGACCGGCGGTGTAAAGGTGGCGCGCGATCTCGTTTTCGGTGATTGACTCGGGTGGGCGGCCTTCGCGCTGGAACTTCTCCATCAGCTTACGGAATGCGTCAACCATCTCGACGCGCCCGCCGTAATTGAGCGCCACGTTCAAAATCATCCCGGCGTTGTTGGCGGTCTTACGGGTCGCGCTCCGCAATTCGAACTGCACTGATTCGTCCAACTCGTTAGTGCGGCCGATGGTCTGAAATCTGATGTTGTTGCGGTGGATGTTCTCCAGCTCTTTGCGCAGATACTCTTTCAGAAAAGTCATCAACGCTTCGATCTCGAACGGGGGCCGTTTCCAGTTCTCGACAGAGAACGCGTAGAGCGTAAGCGCCTCGAGGCCCAAACGCGCGCACGTATCCACGGTGGCGCGCACCGCCTCGACGCCGGCGCGGTGGCCGGCGACGCGCGGCAGGAAGCGGCGATTGGCCCACCGCCCGTTGCCGTCCATGATTATCGCGATGTGGCGCGGCAGGCGCGTGAAATCGATCTGTCTGATCAACACCTCGTCCCGCGAGCCGGGCTCAATTACTTCAAAGAAATCTTCCAACATGGTCGTTGTTATGGCGGCGCCTTCGATTCGGATTTGATGTTTATGCGCCCGAGAAAAGGGCAACAAACAGGCGTCGAATACTAATACTCGACTTTCATCAGCGTCAACCCTCGCGCCGGGGCGGGGGCTCCCGCGAGCGCGCGATCCTTGCTTTCGATTAATTCGGAGATCGATCTGGCCTTCAGCCGCCCGCGGTTCGAGTCGGCCAGCGCGGCTATCATCGTGCGAACCTGGTAGCGCAGGAATCCGTCGCCGGTGAAAAAGAGTTTAAGCAGATCGCCTTCGCGATCAACGGCGACCTCCTTAATAGTCCGCGTAAACGTCTTCGCATCGCAATTGGCGACGGTGAAGGCCGTAAAATCGCGCTCGCCGACGAGAGCCATGCCATCCACGGCCAGCCTTTCAACGTCGAGCGCATAAGGATAATGCCACGCATAGCGGATCAGGAACGGGTTCATCACTTCGGCAAGATAGATTTGATAGCGATATGTCTTGCCCTTCGCATCGAATCGCGCATGAAATTCATCGTCGACCGTCACGGCGTCAATTACGCGAATGTCAGGAGGCAGGTTGCCGTTGATCGCGCGTCGTAAATCCACGCCTTCCCAATCACAGGACAGGCTAAATGAAACCACCTGCCCTTCGGCGTGAACCCCGGCGTCGGTCCGCCCGGCCGCATGGGTCGTGACCGGCGCGCCTTCCAATTTTTCGAGCGCGCCGTTCAACACTCTCTGAATCGTCGGCTGACTCGCCTGAGTCTGCCAGCCGAAGTAATCCACGCCGTCGTATGCGAGTGTGATCCGATATTTCATAGCCGTTTCTTGAATCCGTTTGTCATACGCGAAATGCTATGCTGTTGCGGTTGCGGCGTCAAGTACTTTGTGATGTAAAGGAGATCTTAATAGGACGTATAGGGCTCATAAGATCTATGAGTCCTATAGGTCCTACACGTCCCATTCAGGGAGTAAGGGGTTTGTCGGGCTTGCCTTCGCTGATCAAAACCACGTCGTTGATGATCATCCCCCGTTCGCAGGCCAGAAACTTTCCGTCGCGCGACCAGGCGAAGCGGAAGATTCGATCAGTAGTGAAGTTGGTCAATTGACGGGCCGGGCCGCCGTCAATCGGCTTGCTCCAGATGTTAGAGACGCCTTGTTGCGTGGCGATGTAAGTCAGCGCGCGGCTATCCAGAGACCAGTTGAGAATAAAAAAATCGGGTTGCGCCATTCCTTCGACCAAGGCAGGTTCGCCCCCGGCAAACGGAAGGAGCGCAACCTTGAAATTGCCGTCTTTCTGGTCCTGGTAATAACAGGCGATCCATTTTCCGTCAGGCGAAACCAAGGGACGGCCGGCTGAAGCGGCGCTCAACTGCGCTGGCTCGCCGCCGTCAATTGAGACTTTCCAGAGCGACGGTCTTCCACTGGTCGAAGACGTGTAAACGACCCAGCGCCCGTCGGGCGACAGACTGGGGGAGGTATCGTTTTTGCCGCGCGTCAGTTGCTTCAAGTCTCCGCCGTCAAGATCCATTCGCCAGATGTTGCCACTCCCGGCGCGATCTGAGACGAAGACGATATGGCGGCCATCGGCCGTAACGACTGGCATGAAGTCGGCCTGCGCGTCTCGCGTCAGTTGTTTCTGCCGCTTGCCATCGGCGGTTGTGATCCAAACGTCCACGTTGCCGCTGGCTTGCGAACCATATACCAGTCGTTCGTCAGACGTCCAATCCAGGCCGAACATCTCGCTGTAATTGCTTCCGAAACCGGATTGAATCCGCGCCGCGCGCCCGGCGTCAAAGCCGCCGGCGCCTTTCGACACGATCCAGATGACTGAAACGCGGTCCATCCAGTGAGTAACCATGGCGCCTGGCGCGGCGAGGTTTGCCGAAATGCTGACGCTTTCGTAATTGTTCATATCTTTCGTCACAGGGCGCGCTTCGCCTTTCGGAAAGGTCATCAGCCAGATTTGATCGCCATACACTCCCCATCTCCGTTCCCAGGCGCTGAAGACCAATCCGCTGCCATCGCCGAGCCAGGCCACCTGGCCGACGACTGTCCAGGTCTGCGAACCAATCGGCTCAGATGAACCGTCTTCGACGCGAACGGCCAACACATGCATGGAAGATTCGCCTTGCCCGGTCACGCCTGCCGCGCAAGCGATCAGGCGACCATCCGGCGACCACGACGGCCCCGTCCTTGACAAAACCTCCGGCCGTTTTCGCGTTAGCAACTTTCGTTCCTCCGAACCATCGAGCCTGGCGACGATCAGCGCGGTTTCCCGCTCCGGCATATAGTTGCGGACGAAAGCGAAATACTGGCCACTAGGAGAAAACGTAATGGGGCTGTCAACATCAGCCATTATCTCGCGCGGCGCGCCGCCGAGCAGTGGGACCTGGTAGAGTTTGTGCAACCCCTCGCCTTTTCGGCGCGCGACGTAGTAGATGAGGTTTCCGTCGAGTGAAAACGTCACGCCGGCGAAGATGACTTCCGCCGGCGCGACGATCTGCGCGCTGCTGTTGGTAGGCGCCTGTCTGACCCACAAGCTTTGCAGACCGTCTTCTTCCTCCACGTAAGCGACGAACTTGCCGTCACGTGAAATCGCCGGGAGCAAGGCCTTGCCTGAAGCCGTTAATTTGACGAGCGTGGCTTGCTGAAAAGCGCTGCGGGCTTGCCCGTCGTTACTGCCGGCCTGGCGGCTCGCGATAACGAGGGCCGAGACGACAACGGCCGAACTAAACGCCATCAATGTCACGACCGCCGCGAATCTTTTCCTGCTGAGCTTTTCAGTCGCGACTTTGACAACGGGCGGAAGCGTCTGTTCGAGGCCGTCAGACTGATCCGCTGGTTCGCCGGCAGGCGCCGGCGCGTGGCCATTGACCGCAATCACATCCTCCTCCGAAACCCCGTTGACCGCCAGCGACTGCACGCCGGCGACGAAGCGGTATCCCCGCTTCGGAATGGTTTCGATGTAATGCGCGTCGCTGGCTCCGTCGCTCAGCGCCCGGCGCAGTTGCGAGATGTTCTGTGTCAGGTTGCTTTCTTCGACGAAGGTGTCCGGCCAGAGCGATTGCATCAACTCATCCTTAGTCACCACGCGCCCGCTGTTTTCGACCAGCACAAGCAACGTGTCGAAGACCTTAGGCGGGAGTGGCGTCATCCGCCCGTCACGCATTAACAACCGCTCGTCTACATCCAGACGAAATGGCCCGAATTCATACAATTGTTTAGTCTCTTTCAGCATAACCAACTCTGGGAATATCTTCAGAACTCGTTTGCAAACCGCTTGGAATCCTCTCGGCTATTTTTGAGGATTTCTTCAAGACTTACAGCTCTGTGTGTCGCTAGATGTTCCAGCGCAGCGGAGATCATGCCGACGGACAAGGATTGGTAGCGCAATTCCCCCCATCGGCGTGGTCAGTCTGCGAACATTTTAGTCCCAAATAATCCGGACTCACAACCTGGTCGGCGCCGTCGGCCGACTGGGATCAAGCCGGAAGGGGGAGTTCTGTCAGGCGATGAAAACGAAGAAGACATGTCAGCAACTGCGAGCGGTTGACCGAACCGTAATTCGTCAACCGCTCGATTTTTTCTCAACCTTCTGACAGGGGGGTAAGAAATTATGTTCGACACTTCCAAGATTAAATCGAGCGCCGTCGCGGCGTTGATCGCCGTGGCGGCATTATTCAGCTTTTCGTCAACGGCCCTGGCCCAGACCGCCACGGGCGGCATTCGCGGCGTTGAAATTCGGCGCGCCCTTCGGCAACGTCGGGCGCAACACCTTCCGGGGTGACCGCAACGAGAATGTGGATCTGAGCGTCTTCAAGGATTTCCGCATCACCGAGCGATTCCAGCTGCGATATCGGCTGCAGATGATCAACGCGTTCAACCACCCGAACTTCGGCATTCCGAACAGCATCGCGCTCAATAATGCCGGCAGCCTGTTCCATAACTTCCAGGAGAATAGCGGCGGACGCCGTACCATTTCGATGGGACTGCGGCTGAGCTTCTAACATCCTCGTTTATTACCGATCTCCATACTGCGCGGCCCCGACTCAAAGCAAAGGCTCGCCGCTCAAACGTCGAGCGGCGAGCCTTATTATCAACCTTGTCAGAGAGAGAAAAACCGTCACAGTACCGGGCGTGA
>DATCXQ010000553.1:0-3322 GCA_036565725.1 Blastocatellia bacterium | reverse complement strand
CTTCGGCAGCCGCTTCGACGACGCGTTCGAAGTCGAACTCCACCGGGTCGCGGCTTCCAAGGAGTCGCGTCGTCGGATGGCCGAGGCCGTGTACGTAAGGGTTGGCGACGGCGTCGAGCAGCCGCCCGGTCATTCGGCTCTTGGTCTGGCGGAACGCGCCATGCGCCGAGGCCACCACCACATCCAGCCGCGCCAGAACTTCATCCGGGTAATCGAGTCTGCCGTCGGGGAGAATGTCGACCTCGGCGCCCATCAGGACGCGCGGCATGCGCCGACCCCTTTTCTTCCGCAGCGCCTCGACCTCTTCGATCTTCCGCTCCAGCCGGTCTATGTCCAGCCCGTTCGCGATGCGCGACGACGGCGAATGGTCCGTGATCGCGATGTATTCGAGGCTGAGATCGGCGGCGGCTTCGACCATCTCTTCGAGGCTTGATCTGCCGTCGGACCAGGTCGTGTGAGCGTGCAGATCGCCGCGCAGATCGCCTTCTTCAATCAGCTTCGGCAGACGGCCTTCCGCCGCCGCCTCGATCTCGCCGCGGTCCTCGCGCAATTCGGGCGGCGGCATTTTTATTCCCAGCGCCCGGTAAGTGTCCTCCTCCTTATTGCCCCCGATCCGCTCGTCGCCGCGAAAGACGCCGTACTCGTTGATCTTCAGCCCATGTCTTTGGGCAATCGTGCGCAGGTGGACGCTGTGTTGTTTGGAGCCGGTGAAATATTGGAGCGCCGCGCCGTACGACTCTTTCGGCACGGCGCGAACGTCCACTTGTAGATTGCCCTCGATGAGCGCGCTCGCGCGCGTCTCGCCTAGCGCGGTCACCCGTTTGATCGAGGGCAGTTTGACGAACTCGCGCAGCGCCTCTTCGCCGTCGCGCGAGCAAATTAGCAGGTCGATGTCCCCTACGGTCTCCTGGCCGCGACGTATGGAGCCGGCCAGATCGGCGCGATCTACAAGCTTCATCTTGCGCGCCTCGTCGACCAATTTTTCGGCCAGCGGCAAGACCATGCCCAGTCGCCTTCGCTGTTTGCTCGATTGATACAATTCGATCCCACGCCGCAGGTTCTCGACCTTTTTATCGCCGAACCCGCGCAGGTCGGCGAGCGAGCCTTTCTCGATCAGACGACGGAGGTCGTCGACGTTTTTGATCCGGAACTTCTCGTGAAGCAGGGCCAGCGTCTTCGGCCCGAGGCCGGGAATATTCATCATCTCGATCAAGGCGTCGGGGACGGCGCGCATCTCCCGCTCGCATCGGCGTATGTGGCCGGTCTCGATGTATTCCTCGATCATCTCCGAGAGGTCGTGACCGACGCCGGGAATATCCTTGAGCTTCTTCTCGCGCGCCAATCCAGTCACGTCTCGATCCAAACCTCTCAGCGAGCCGGCGGCGCGCTCGTAGGCCAGCGCGCGAAAACGGTCCTTGCCTTTGAAGGCGAGAACGCGCGACATGTGGTCGAATATTTCAGCGATCTCCTGGTTTACCATTTCGATCTCCGAAGGAGCGGGACGGACTTATGGTATTTGAAAAATAATGCAGGCGCCTTTTTCCCAGTCGCGGAGCGACCACCTGAGCTTAGCCCGGCTTTTCAAAGCCGGGTCGACTAACGCATACCCGTTCTCAGTCGCGGAGCGACGGTTGATTTTGCAGATCGGTGTCAACCGTCGCTGCCGCGACTAAAACCACTATGTGACTGCTCCCCCCGGCTTTGAAAAGCCGGGCTAGGATCAACCGTCGCTCCGCGACGAGGAGGTGTTGTTGCATTTATTTTTCAAACACCATTAGTCCATCCCATATCAGAGTTGAAGCAATCAATGTACCGGTTCTCCTCGGGAATTATCCTGCTTAAATGTTAAATGCGACTTCGTTCCCGCTACCCGCACACGATTTGCCACAATAAACCATATAAAACCTATGAGTCCTATTTGAGGAGCGTTGCTGCAATGATGAGGTTCAAGAATCGCACTGAAGCGGGCCGTTTCCTCGCCGAGCGGCTATCGGCATACGCCAATCGGCCTGACACATTGGTGTTGGGGTTGCCGCGCGGAGGCGTGCCGGTCGCATATGAGGTGGCGACGATCCTGAACGCCCCGTTGGATGTTTTTGTGGTGCGCAAACTCGGCGTGCCCGGACAAGAAGAACTGGCGATGGGCGCGATCGCCACAGGCGGCGCGCGCATTCTCAATCACGACGTGATCGGGTATTTGGGCATCCCCGATGAGGTGATCGATGAAGTGACCGCACGGGAGGAGCAGGAATTGGAACGGCGCGAGCGACTTTACCGTGACGACCGCCCCGCGCGTTCGCCGCGCGAAAGGGTGACGATTCTGGTCGATGACGGCCTTGCCACAGGCTCGTCTATGCGCGCCGCCGCGCTCGCGGTGCGCCGGCTCCAGCCGACCTCGATCGTCGTGGCGGTCCCCGTCGCCGCAAGCCAGACATGCGACGATCTCCGCGGCGAAGCGGATGAGGTCGTCTGCGGCTACACGCCGGAGCCGTTTTACGCCGTCGGATTGTGGTACGAGGATTTCTCGCAAACGACCGATGAAGAGGTTCGCGAAATGCTGGCGCGGGCCGAAAACAAACTGGCCGGCGCCGCCCGAAAGTGAAATTGCGTAATTATTCTGTCTCGCATTATTCTGTCCTGCCTTCTTTCCTCATCCCGTCTATGGCCGCAAAATGTAACACCGCCTTCGTTCAATCGAAGGAATCGCTCACGTCGTCATTGACAACGCCTTGAAACAAAGAAAATCGCCCTTGGGTACGCGCCGCTTCCAGCGCGCAGTCTTGACGAAAGACGTATTGATCGAAAGCAGACGCCCCCGACGTCGTTGTGCTTGCGTCGAGTGATTATCGCCTACAATCGTGGGCATCCGTCTCCAAGCGCGCTGCGGTTTCCCAATGGGTCTGCGACGCAGGCCTGCGCGCTGGAAGCGATTCGTACCCAGGGATTTCCGCAGGAGGTAAAGCCTTTATGAAACCGCTCGTCGCGCTGATTCTGCTTTCGCTCTTTTGTTTCGCTTCTCCTCGATCCCAGCAATCAACTTACGAAGCCATGAAGGCCGAGGCCGAGCGGCTCTATGCCGAAGCATCTTACAGCCAGGCGCGGGAGCTATACCTCAAAGCCCGCGCCGTCAAGCTTCAGCCCGAGGAGGCGCGATGGGTGGAGTTTCGCCTGGCCGACACACTGTGGCGGGCGCAGGCGGCGACGCAGACCGCCGACACGACGAAGTACGAAACGGCGCAGCGGCAGCTTGAATCGCTCATCCGCGAGCGGCGGCGAACTGAAGATCACGACCGAGTCTGGGCCGAGGCGCAGGAATCGCTCG
>DATCXQ010000548.1:0-4701 GCA_036565725.1 Blastocatellia bacterium | reverse complement strand
GGAACCCGCCGGTGGTGAAGTAGAACGAATGCCAGAAGCCGTTCGCAGCCTTCGTCGCGTATTTGCCGAGGAAATTCGCGGGCGTGTGGCAGTCGTTGCAGGTGGCGACGGCGCGGTGAGACGACTTGAGCCAGCCGTCGTACTGCTCGTTCATGACGTGGCAGTTGGCGCACGAAGCCGGATTGTTGGTCAGATACGACGCCCCCTTTGCGTAAACGAAAGTATAGACGCCCAGCCCGACTGCCATGCCTATGGCAATTCCCAGAATCAGGCTTTGCAGCGTACGCTTTTTCATGCGGCGGCTCCGTGCGAAACGAGATGCGTTTTAATGTCAGGTTTTGAACCGGATTTGAAGACCACGACGAAGCAGATGATAGCGAAGAGCGCCAGCAACACAAACCCTGGCGTGAAACTCCCGGTCGTCTGCCGGACCGCGCCGAGAACGTGCGGCGGGAAGAATCCGCCAAGCCCGCCCGCCGCGCCGATCAGCCCAGTAACCGCGCCGACCGATTGCGGGAAGTATTTAGGCTCGATTCATATAGCCCCGAGTCTCTTCCTCAGCTTGTCCCTCACCTTCGTACCCTTGAGAAAGGCTTCGTCGGCCTGTTTTCTGATTGTGTCGAGATCGAAGGTGTGCCATTTCACTCTGGCTTCGCGGAGCGCGTCTTCCGCAGTCTTAAACTCGTTCGCCTCTTCATGGAGCGACAGATTCATCCTTCGCCCATTGTCTAACAGCAGCCTGGCCCAACGGATCACGTAGTCGGCGCGCTGCAGAGCCATCATCGTCTCGTTCGCGCGCGGGGGAATCTCCGGATTGGGCTTCAGGGAGTTTATCGAATCGTGACATCGTGAACAGAGTTTGGCGGTTTCGACCGGAGAGTAGATCACCTGCTTCGCCATATGCGCATGGCACGTGTTGCAACTCGGCCCCAGCCCTATGCCGTTGAGCCGCTTGTAATGGGCGCTCTCGACAAAAGCGCTTGCAACATTTTGGTGGCAAGCGCCGCAGGTCTGCGGTTGATTCTTCCAGTGCAGCCTGCTCCGCTGGTCGGACGCGGGCGACACTCCGGCGTGCGCTTTCTGCTTATCTGTTGCGGACGGGTCGCCGCCGTGACATTTTTCGCAACTGGCGCCTTTATCCCTGTGCTGCGAGAATTGCCATTCGAGATAGCGGGCGCCGATGCGAAGCGGTTCGAGCATTCTCGAATGGCAACTGACGCAGTTGTTGTTCTTATAGTCAGGCTCCGCCTTCTGCGCCACTCCGTTCAGCTTTGAGCTCGCGGGCCAGAGCGACGCCACAGCCAGCGGAAGAAACAGCACGCCTAACTTCCATTTCGGATTCATGGCTATCGTTCCTTCAGATCATGCGTGACCTCGACCGAACAATGAGCGCGCGCGGCCACGGCGGATGAGACGCTGCCGAGCAGAAATCGCTCGATCCGGCCCATTCCCCTCGCGCCGACGAAGATGCAATCGGCGCCCCAGCTTTCCGCCTCGGCTATCAGCAAACGCTTCGGGTCTTCTTCTTTTACCACCACGTCAGTTCTCAACCCGGCGGCGCGAAGCTTGCTGACCGCTTCGTCCATCATCTTATTGATTCTGGCCTTTTCTTCGGCGATCCATGTGATGATCGGGCCGATCCCACGGTTAGAGGTAATCTGAGGCGTCGCCCACGTGGCGTTGACGATGCGAGCTTCACTGCCCGCGGGCCATTTTCGCGCGGCGACGGCTTCGACCGCAGCCTCGGCGCCTTTCGAGCCGTCGAAGCCGATGATCAGCCGGACCGGTTTATCGGGTTCTTCGATGCGGCCTCGCGCCACGCGCACCGAGCGGCGCGCCTCATGCAACACCTTCTGTGAGACGCTGCCGAAAAAGAACTGGCCGAGCGCCGTGTGGCCGTGCGACCCGACGACGATCAGATCGGCCCCCCATTCATCAGCCTTCTCGATGATCACCGTGGCCGGCGCCCCCGCGCCGGATTCGGACTTCACATCCCAGCCCGGCCCTATCGAAACCAGGCGTATTCCGCCGCGCCGCGCCAGCGCCAAATACTCCTGATTCCTGTCAACGTGCTCGATGATCTCAAGCGCGGACGGCGGCGGCAGCCAGTTTTCGACGACCGACAGGACTTTGATCTGCGCGTCCGGGGGCAGACCCGCCCTCCGCAGGTCATCCAGCGCGGCGTCGGCGCACTCCGAGCCGTCGTAAGCGATAAGGATTTTCATTCGATTCGTCATAACTCTCCCTACTGTTTATTCGCGGCCGGCTTATCTCTCACGATCTCGACGGAGCAATGCGCGTGAGTGGCGACGGCGTGTGAAACCGAGCCGAGAAGGAAACGCTGCCATCCGTTGTAACCGTGTGACCCGAGCACTATTAAATCAGCGCCCCATTTTTCGGCTTCGTCAAGGATTACGTCTGTGGCATGGCCGTTTTTGACTTCTGTGATGATCCCAAGTTCGGGATCTTTTCCGGCCTTGATTCGCCAAGCCGCGGCATTGACAGCCGCCTCCGCCTGCGCTTTCGCCGCTCCGCCCAGTTCCGTGTAGTAACTATCGGGGAGCACCCAGGCTTCAGTCGCGGGCACATTGGGAATCTCCGTCGCGGAGACGATCTTCACTTCGCTTCCTTCGGGCCACATGCGTTCCGCAACCGAATTGACGGCAGCCTTGCTGTAATCTGAACCATCAGTAGCCAACAAAATTTTCATATCGGACCTCCTCGCCTTCGCCAGTTGCAATCCCCCTGCCAGATTGCGCTGTCTCTAACCGTGATCGCATTGAAAAAAGATCATCATTGGCCTAAGTGAGCGCCGGACCGTTATTACCGGCGCTCGAAGCGAAGATTGTCGGGATATTCAGGCTGTAAAAATCCGTTACGACTGCGAAGAATTCCGCAATGGCTGTGTAGAAATCCTCAGAGCTAAAGCGAACAGAATCTCAAGCTAAACCGAAACGCGGAACAAACGGAGAAGGCGGAACGACAGGCGTTGATTATTTGGGAATGGGTGGCGGCCGCGGATCCGGCCAAGGTCCGGGAGCTCCGCGGCCCAGCCGTCAGCCATCTCAAAGTAGATAGCCGGCGTTGTTGATCGGGAGGACGAAATCTTTTTTATGCGTGTGGTTTTTGCCGCACGATCTCGACCGAGCAATGGGCATGCGTGGCGACGGCGTGTGAAACCGAACCTAGCATGAAGCGCTGCCATGCGCTGTATCCGTGCGATCCGAGCACGATCAAATCGGCTCCCCATTTTTCGGCCTCGTCCAGGATCACCTCCCTGGCGGAGCCGCTTATAATTTTTGTGATGATCTCAAGTCCGGAGGCCTTTCCGGACTCGATTCGCTCGACCGCGTCTTTAACCGCCGCCTCAGCTTGCTCTCTCGCCACTCTCTCCAGTTCTGAGTAGTAGCCACTGGGCATAACCCAGTCTCCAGTCGTGGGCGCGTACGGAACCTCCATCGCGGAGATGATCTTCACTTCGCTGCCGTTGGGCCATGGGCGTTCCGCGACCGAATTGACGGCAGCCTTGCTGTAATCTGAGCCATCAGTAGCCAATAGGATTTTCATATCAGACCTCCTCGCCTTCGCCGGTTGCAACTCTCCTGCCAGATTGCGCTGTCTCTAATCGCAATCGCATCGAAAGAAGATCATCATTGGCCTAAGTGAGCGCCGGGGCCCTAATTAGCGGCTTTCGAAGCGATGAATGCCGAAATGTTCAGGCTGCAAAAATCCGTCGTTACCGGGAAGAAATCCGCACTGGCTGCGTAGAAATCCTCGGCGTTGAATTTCGAAGGGGCGGCGTTGAGACAGAAATGCTCGGGATGCGGCGATGAGAAAGACCTTTTCAACTGGCTCGACAATTGCAAAACAAGGATGCGAACAACTTGTTCACTTCGTTGTCAAATATAAAAGCATTGCAGCAACGATTGGCCAAGAGCCAAATTGTAAGGAGGCCTTGTTATGAAACGTATGATTCTGGCGATCCCACTTCTGTTGGCGTCGCTCGCGTTCGTCAACGCGCCAGCCGCCAACAGAATGACTGATAACCCGCAGCGCGAAGAGGCGGTGGTCGAATTCACCGAGGTTGTGAAACTGCAGGGGGTGCTGCTGCGCGGTCAGTACCTGATCTATCACGACGACAAGATGATGGAAGCTGGCAAGCCGTGCCTCTACATCTACACGATGAAGGCGGGAAAACGCGACAGTCTCGTAATCGCGGTCCATTGTGAGCCTATGGAGCGCAAGCCGGCGAAGGAATTCACCGTCTTGCTCACTCCGCGATACTCAGCGTACACGGTCCGTGAAGTGCGTGAGATTCAATTCGCAGGCTTCGCCAAAGCGCACAGAATTCCAAGCTAAACCGAAACGCGAAACAAACGGAAAGTAATGGAGCGCGCGGAACTTTTTCCGCGCGCTCCGTTTATTCCGTCTGTTCCGCGTTTTCCTAAATCAGGCCGAGCAACATTGGGACACCGGTACAGTCAGTAAATCACGAAATGATCGAAGAGATCCATTTTCCATACATTGATTGGCGCAAACCTGGGTACGCATCGCTTCCAGCGTGCAGTCGTGTGCGGCAAACCTGTTGGAAGCCAAAGCGCGCCTGGAATTTGATGCGCGTGATTGCAGGCGATGATCGCTCAACGTAAGCATGGCGGCTTTGGAGAAGTCTGATTTCGATCAATGCGCCTCCTGCCGAAA
>DATCXQ010000540.1:0-7606 GCA_036565725.1 Blastocatellia bacterium | reverse complement strand
GCGTGCGCGCCTCGCTTCCGAAGCGAGCCGCCGCCGCCCTGGCCGCGCGCGCGATCTCGGCCGACGAGTCGCCGCCGCCGAAATGAACGCATTGTTCATTCCAGGCGCAATTGGTTGTCGGTCCCGCAAGGCCGGCGCCGGGGTCGGATTCCAGCGCCGCGAGCAGGTGGTCCAACCAGCCGGGGCCGACCTGCGAACCGCCCTCCAACAAGACAATGACGTCCGCCGGACTGACCGTCGCCAGGCGATTGAAACAGGCCGCCGTTCCTAAGGGCTCCTCCGAGCCAAACTGAGGGACGTCTTTGAGGTCTCGCAAGGTTCGCCTCATCCCCGCGTCCGGCCCGTCCGGCAAGAGGATCAATTGAACGGTGGAAGCCGTATTCCGGCGCACACTCTCCAACGTGGCGAGCAGCCGCTCCGGTTGCTCGTAAGTGTGAACGCCAATGCAAATCCGCTTCATGCGGCGCCTCCTCCGAAAACAGTAGGGCAAACTGCCTGGGAGCGCAGGCATCCTTGCCTGCCAGGTTTCCGGCAAGGGCCGACTGGCCGAAGCAAGCAGGCAAGGATGCCTGCGCTCCCAGGGGATTTTCTTTCTTTCGACATGAAGGCCCCTCAATGATTGAGATTCCGGTTCTGCAACAACACTTCGTCCGGCCAAAGTTCGAGAACGCGAAAGTCCGGGAGCATTTCGAGAATCTCCTTGAGCGTCGCCTGATTCTCGTAAAGCTCGTCGTCGGAGTATCCGGTGTAGAGGTATCGCGTGCGCGCCAGGCAATCCCGTCCGCCGCGAATCATCTCGCCTTCCGCTCCTTGAATGTCGGCCCAGATGAAATCTACGAAGTCGAGTCCCTGCCGCCGGTAGAATGTGTCGAGTGTGATGAACTCGACTTCGACGGCCTCGCCGAAAGTGACGGGATAGCGGCTCAGATGATTCTTGGGTCGCTTGATCGAAGAAGAATGCGTCCACTCCTGTCCCCACCCCTTCTCACTCAGGATCAAGGAACCAGAACCGTCGCGATCGGTGACGGCCGCGCGGCGCAGAGTCACGTTGGGCCGCGGCGGCTGGTGATTGCGCGGATCGGGTTCGAAGGCATGGATGGTCACGCCGGGGATCTCGGCCATCCACGCGGTGTCGACGCCTTGATGGGCCCCGAGTTCGAGGAATGTCTTGGGGCCCGGGCGCCTGAAAGTCTGTTGGACCCATTCCCTGATCCGGGGCGGCGACTGCGGCGGCGCCGTTCTCTGCCGGTCGAAATTCTGCCTTACGCGCATAAACATCGCGACGCAGGCTTCGAATGATTGGTCGCCGTTCAGTTCGCCGGTGACGCGGGCGAATTCGATCGCGCAGCGCCGCCAGTTCTCCCACGACCAACGCAACGGATGACGGCGGTGGAACGCCGCCGGGAACTCGACGGCGTACACTGGCCGACCGCGCGCGACGAACATATGGGGCAGCCAGTAATCCCAACCGGGTTGCCCCATGCTCAAAAAGGAGTCGGGAAACTGCGCCACGTCACTCCCGTGAAATAAGAAGGCGTCTATGCCGTGGCGTTCACGCTCGGCGCGCGCCAGATCGCCGTCGTGATTGTGCCGGACGAAGTAAAGCAACCCGCCGTCGGCCAGGCGACGCAGGCGCTTGACCTCCCACTCCTCCAGGCGCAACTGGATGTCAGCGTTTATCAGCAGCGCGGGCGCGTTCCGCTCGGCGGCCCAATCGAGCATTGCTTTGATCGGAATGAAATGCTTTCCGAATAAGTTGATCGTCGTCTCTTCCACGGGCGCGAAATCCACGTCGTAAAGGCTGGCGAGTCGCCCGAGCTCTGAAGGGTGATTGAAGGCCACCACTCGCAGACCCGCCCGACGCCAGGAGGCGATGCAGTCCGCGATGAGCGGCGCGCTCTCCGCCGACGAAGGCAGCGAGGTGAGAGCGAAGATTGCGGATCGAGGATCGAGGATTGCGGATTGCGGATTGCGGATTGCGGATTGATTTTCCCCTGGTTCCGTCTGGCTCCGATTTTCACTCTTAATCAGCGCCGTTATCTCCGGCCGGTCATTCGACAACTGCGAATCCGCAATCCGCAATCCGCAATCCGCAATGACCAGACGGTCGGCCGCCAACATGACCTGGGTCGGGATGACGAAACGCCGGCCGGCTTCTCCGACAAGCGACCACACCTCGAAGGCGTTCCCGCGCCGGGTTTCGACCAACGGCAAATCTTCCTTGAAACCTTCCTCGACGAGCCAGGTTGTCGCCGGGTAGTAGCCTTCCCAGTCATTGCCGACCAGCGCGTACAACTTACCGGCAGTGATGAACTCAACCTCGACTGGAGACACGGACATTGACACCACCTGAGTGAACTCCAGCCCCGCGAGCTGCGCCGGGACCGCCGCAAACGGGCGCGGATCGTTGTTGTGTGATGAGGCGCCGGCCTCGAGCCGCGCGATTGTGTACCCCATGCTCTCGCGAAAAGCGACTGACGCGCATGGCAGATTCGGGGCCGGCCGCGGCGCGTCGAGGAACCCCGCGAAAACCTGCCTCGTCGGCCCTGCCAACCGATGGGCTTCGCTGTAGCGCCGGACCCCGCTCAAGTGCAGATGGCATGCCCGCAGCGAACGACTCGGATTGGAGAGCGCAAGCCCGGCGCGTTCGGCCTCCCACGCCAGCCGGTTGTCGCAGCCAGGCACGCCCAGGCTCCAGTCGCAAGGAAATTCGCGGATCGGCGTCTGAAATATCCAGGCGTCCTGGCTGGCCGGGTGATCGAAAAAGCGCGCCGAGCCGTCAGACTGCGCGTCCCAGCGCGAAAGACAAAGTAGCTTTCCTGAAAGGTCATACGCGCCGAGTCGCGCAAGAGTGTGATCGAAGTAAACGTCCGCGTTGGCGATGATCACGCGGCGTCCCGGCAAACGGTCGTTGGCGTAATCGAAAAGCCGCCGGTACGTTACGCGACGGCCCTGCGGGATCAGGCGAATTTTGGCGGCGGCGAGCGGGGGATAGGCGGCCAAAAGTCCATCCGCATCAAGCGGCCCTTCGACAAACAGGTGAATTTCGTCGATGTGGTCGTTCCCCGCATTGCGCTTGACGCATTCGAGAATCTCGCCGCAACGCCTTAAATCCGCGTCTTCATAAAATCCCGTCAGTAAAATCATCTCTTGCTTTCCACCGGTAACTGAAAGCCTGCGCATAAATCGGCGGAGCCGCCATCTCAAGCTATCGTGTATTACTCCTTAGTTTCGCCCTGCCCTTTCTTCCTTTTCACCAGGCGCGCCGGCTTCTCGGGTTTGGAAAGTTTGGCGACCTGTTCTTTCAGTTCGTTGACGGCCTTGATGTTGAGCTTGAGTTCCCTGGCGCTGGTTTTCAATTCGGCGATCTCCTCGTCGCGCGCGGCGAGCGCCTCCCGGTGCTTCCTTTCCATCACCTGCAATTCATTCCTGATGGCGTTCAACTCCGAGCGCAACTGCTCCGCCTCGGCCTCCACCACTTTGGCGGTATCAACCTCAGCGCGCGGAGTCACGATCTTCGGCGATTCGGCCTCTACTCTGGCGTAGTACAGGACCTTGTCGCCCTTGGTGATGAGCTTGACCCGCGCGCCCTCCTCCAATCGCAGTGGGGCGCGACCGAATTCGACAAGGTTGGAGAGTCCTGCCGCCGGGTCGTAAGCCTCGACATTGACGACGTTGATCTTGGCCGTCTCCAGCCTGAGTTTCGCTTCGTCCACCGGCTGTCCGGCTACGTCGCTGTGCCGAAGGCCCGGCGCCGCGACTTCCTGGCGGCGCGTCCCCTTTGTCACAGAGTCGAAGACCAGAGTGCGGCTCGAAGTAACCTTGCTCATCATCTCGCGAGTCGCGCTGCGGATGTCGGCCGTTTTGACGAATTGGACGCCGCTCCGAACGCTGCTGCTCTTAACCCGGTTGGGGGCGAGCGCGATCTGGTTCTCGGCCACTTGCGCTCGAGGCGCGTTCCGCTTACCAAAAAAGTCGGGCAGGACGGAGCAGCAGAAACTCTCGACCGCCTTTTTGGCCAGCGTTAGGACCGGAAAGAACGACACCAATCTCTCGATCAACGGGAAGCTCTTGACGTATTTGCGCAGCGAGAAATTGCAGACCTTGTGGACCTGACCGTTCTTGACGCTGATGACGGCGAGATAGAGTTTGTCGTCCGAATCACAGGTCGGGCAGTCGACCAGGAAGTGATCGCACAAACAGTCCTTCAGGTATTGTAGAAATCCGCCCGCCAGGTCAAAGAAGGCGTTCAAGACCGCCGTCCGGTAATCCACCAGGTCGTTCATAGATAGTTGCCCCTTGGGGTCGAGCAATCCAGCCGGGATCGAACTGATGGTGTTGCTGGCGAAGTTGAGGACGTAGACGCGCCTGTTGTCCGGCGCGACGGCGATGGAGAGCGGGGAGATTTGAACCGGGAAGCGATAGTTCGGCTCGACGGCGTCGTCTGCGTTGAGTATGGCCAGGCGGTAACTCTCCTCGTAAGCGACCGCCATCCGATTAGTCGCCTGGTTGAAGGCGAGGCGGACGTCCGTGTCCGCTTCTCCGAGGTCGCGCTGGGCCAGTAGGTTCCCGCCTGCGGCGTCGAAGATCAGGACCTGCTTGTTGACAAAACCCGACGGCGGGTTGATCACGGCGTAGAGTTTCACCCGCTGCCCGGCGGGGAACCCCAAAGCGATGTCGTCCTGCCCCGAGGCCTGCTGACCGGCGGCGGTGAGCAACTGAATTGGCGGCGGGTTGTTGACCGGCGATCTCAGATTGATGCGGACGACGGAGTTATAAAGGTTCGAGGCTGCGCCCGCCGCGCTGGCTGCGGCGTAAGCGACTCCCTCTTGCGCAAAGATCGTCAGATGGCCGGTGGCGGCGAAGGAGAGATTGCCCATCGGCGTGGGCGTGGCGTTGACGTTCTTCGGATTGATCTGGTAAAGCCCCTTGCCCTTGCCGACGGCGTAGACGTCCGTGGAGATGTTCGGGGCCGTGGCGAGCGTGACAAGCAGCACATCGCAGACAACCGTCGGCTCGCGCCAGACGTGATTGAGGCCGCTCACGTCGGCCACGGCGAAGGAGGTGTCCTTGTTGTTTAGCGTGGCGACCGCGTAGAGTTCCCCCCCGTTCTCCGAGAAAGCCACGTCCTGCACCAGGGCGTTGCTCCCTCCTGGAAATTCCAACTCCGCCGCCATCTCGTTCCTGGTCAGGTCGTAGACCGCGATCTTGTTGGAACCGGAGCCCACCGCGTAAGCGACCCTGCCGTTCGGCGCGACGCGCAGCCGCTGCTGGCTGCCTTTGCCGAAAATTGTGACGATGTCCTGATTGGGGAACGGGTACGCGCCGGGGAACTGCCTGGCGCCGTCGAACATCGCGCAGAAGGTGTGGCTTTGCAGCAGGGCGCGCAACTTGGTGTAGAATTCGCGCAGAATCTTGTCCTCTTCGCGCGAGATGAAGACGAAGCTGCCGTTGGTCGGATTGAAGAGCTGAACGATGAGGTTCAGAAACGTCGTCAGCCGCTTGCGCGCCGGCCCTACCGGAAGCTTTACCTCGTCCGCGCCGACGGTGAACTCTTCTCTGAAGAAGTCGGCCAGACCGAGTATGCACTCGTTTATGAAGTCCGCGAGCAGCGTGCCTTTGAGCAGCGACTGCCAGTCGTTCTTAGGCGGCGTGTACCGCTCGACGCGGAAGCGGCTCTGTTGCTTTTCATCCAATTCGACGAACAGCGCCAGCTC
Organism: Blastocatellia bacterium; assembly: GCA_036565725.1. Classification (GTDB taxonomy): domain Bacteria; phylum Acidobacteriota; class Blastocatellia; order RBC074; family RBC074; genus JAJVID01. The sequence continues at coordinate 1,889 of DATCXQ010000540.1, read as the reverse complement.
GCCGTCGGCCAACCCCGTCGGCGGCGAAGTGAGCGGCGAAGCGAGCGGCGACGCAAGGCCGGCGCTCATCGCCGCCATGTCGAGTTTCTCGTCGCTGTCGAGGATGACGTCGTTGCCCTCACAATCAATCGCATAACCTTTGCGCACGGTGACATGTCTGCGCGGCTGGCCTGGACTGTCAGGCCCGCACTCGACTTGCAGGCCGCAGACGATGCCCCAACCGTGAAGGTGTTTGTTGTGATGGCGCAGGTCTCGGGCGGCGCAGAGACGGTCCAGCGCCTCCTGCACCGTCTCGACCCCCGGCATTTTGCAGTTGTCGTTGTCGTAGCACACGTCTTCGGCGCAGATTTCGGTAAGCGACGGGAATTTCTTGCGGCAGTCTTCCTTGACGCTGATCACTCCGCCTTTCGACTCGACGAGCGCCAACCGGCAGTATTGATGTTTGACGGCGAAGGGCAATTGCGCCTGCGGATTGTTGTTGGGAATCTCGAACGGGGGCCATTCGATTTCGCCCGTGACGGTGCGCGCGGGTATCAGCCAAAAGTCGCCCGGGCGATAACTGCCGGCGGAGAAACCTACCTGAACGCCGCCTTCAAGATCGATCATGTTCGCCAGCGCCATCTCGACTCCGTCGGCGGTCGCGTCGGCGCCCGTCTGATCCCAGCGGCGCAGTTTGAGCCGGGGCGCGTTGGCCTTCGCGGGGACCGGAGTCTTCAATTTGATCTCGCGCGTGGCCGGATCGACGTGTTCGATCTGCGCGAGCGGGAAAGGCTCGCCTTTGAGCGTGGACTCTTCGGTCACGAGTTCCACCCAATCGCCGTCGCGGAACGCGAGCGTCTCGTCCTTGCCGACCTCGGAGACGGTGAGGAGGCTGCCGCTGACCGTGTTCACGGTGGTCTCGACCGTGGCGTTGTCGCGCGACCACTTGAAGGTCGCTTCGTTGCGGCTGCCGCCCTTGTGCGCCTCGACGCGGTAGAGCTGATTTTCCAACCGCAGGTAGCCGGCCTTCGGCGGCAGCAGGCATGGGTTTTTCGGGTCGTCGGCCTGCTTGGTCTGCGCCGTCATTTTGCCCGTGCCAGCGGCGATGCGCTGAAGGTATTCGGGGAGCGGCGTTTTGCACGTCACGGCGCCGTTGTTGGTCGTGACTCGCAGCAGCCTGACCTGCCAGACGGATTGCAGGCGCGCCGCCGTGTCAGGCCCGCCCAGCGCCTTTTCGCGTATCAATGGGTCGTCGAGCGCGGTTATCTCGCGCTGCCAGGCGTCGATGTAAACGAGGTAAACGCCCTCGTCCAGATTGAGCTGCGGGCCGCTCGGTGGACTCGAGAGCGGAGAGGAGAGCGGACTCGACAATGGCGACGTGAATTCCGGGTTGGGGTAATAAGGCTGATTGGTATAAGTCGTCTGAGCGCCCATCTCCAACTCGCAGAGCAGGCCGCCGATGTAAATGCGTCCGGCCGTGATGAGCAGGTCGCTCCCGTTTGTTGTGATCTTGAAGGCGTCGCCCGACTTGGGCGCCCCGCACAACCCGATCACGTCTTTGGCCTCGGTCTCATCGCGGTACAACTGAATGGCCAACTGCTCGTTCCAGTCGGAGTCCAACTGTACGCGCCCCTGCTGCATCAGCACGCCGCGATAGTGTTTCTTTCTATTAAATGTTTTGCGACTGTAATCGCCAGGCATAAAGGTGTCCTCCGGGGGAAAAAACCCTGTGAGCGCCATGAATTGGACTTAGGGGACTTACAAGCAGTTGGGCAAAAATTTTGCGGTGTTTATCGTAGGGGCAGACCTGCGTGTCTGCCCCGGTGTCACGTCGTACACCGCGGCCGGGGCAGACACGCAGGTGTGCCCCGGTGTGACGTCGTACACCGCGGCCGGGGCAGACACGCAGG
>DATCXQ010000522.1:0-34055 GCA_036565725.1 Blastocatellia bacterium | reverse complement strand
CGCGGCGGGGTCGCCGCCCCCGACAGCGAGCCGAACGCGGATTATCAAGCTCGCGCCAAAACCGGCGCAGATGAAGCCCGCGCCGCACAGACCGCACGCGCAGCCTTCGGCAGAGGCGCCCCGCCCGGCGAGTCACGTCGCGCCGCAGGCCAATGCCACGCCATCCACTACCGAGACGCCCGCGCGTTCGAAGCGAACGACTTATATTCCGCCTCGCTCGACGCGCCCCGTTGGCCGCCATGGCAGGGGCCAGCATAAGAAGGCCGAAAGATTCAACGACGGACCCCAGGCCCGAGCGTTCACAGCGGAACGATCGGCGCCTCCCTGGTCTGCCCGCGCGATTCCCGCCGTGTTGCGGCCGGTGCGACTGATGGAGGGCGCGACGGTGCGCGAATTCGCCGAAGGGCTCGACATCAAACCGAAAGACGTCGTGGCCTCGCTGCTACAACATGGGGTGATGGCGACGATCAATCAACAACTCGACGCCCGCGTCGCGCTCGACGTCGGGCGCCGATTCGGCTACGAGGTCTCCTTCGGCAGCTTCGAAGATCTGACCGTCGAATCCGAATTCGAGATCGCGCCCGAAATGATGGAGGATACCGAGCGGCGCGCCCCCATCGTGACCGTGATGGGACACGTCGATCACGGCAAGACCAGTCTGCTCGACGCCATACGTGAGTCGCGCGTGGCCGAAGACGAGGCCGGCGGGATCACGCAGCGCATCGGCGCCTACTCGGTCGAAGCGCCGAACCCCGACGACCCGTCGGAGACTCGGCGCGTCGTCTTTCTGGACACGCCCGGTCACGAAGCCTTCACGATGATGCGCGCGCGCGGCGCCCGTGTGACTGACATCGTCGTGCTGGTGGTCGCCGCAGACGACGGAGTAATGCCGCAAACGGTCGAGGCCATTGACCACGCGAAAGCCGCCGACGTCCCGATAGTCGTCGCGATCAACAAGATCGATAAACCCGAAGCCAACCCCGAGCGTGTGAAGAAGGAGTTGGCCGACCGCGGACTGCTCTGGGACAGCTGGGGCGGCGACACGACCATGGTCGAGGTGTCGGCGAAAAAGAGACAGAACGTCGAAGGCTTGCTGGAAATGGTCCTGTTGACGGCCGACATCCTCGACCTCAAAGCCAATCCGAAGCGCAAGGCGACGGGCACGGTGCTCGAAGCGAAGCTCGACCGCGGGCGCGGTCCGGTGGCGACGGTCCTGATCCAGAACGGGACGCTGCGCGTCGGCGATCCGTTCATCGCCGGCGACTACTTCGGCAGAGTACGGGCGCTATTCGACGACCGGGGCCGGCGCGTGGAGGAAGCCCCAGCGGCGACGCCGGTCGAGGTGATCGGGGTGGAAGGCGCTCCGGGGGCGGGCGACCTGTTTCAGGTCGTAGCCGATGTGGCGAAGGCGCATCAGATTTCCGACCGCCGCCAGGCCAACGCGCGGGCCGCGAGCCTGCAGCGCACGGCGGCGCGCGGCCTGGACCAATTGCGCGAGCTGACGGCGGCGGGCGAAGTCAAGGAATTGCTGGTCATCCTCAAGGCGGACGCGCAAGGCTCGGTCGAGGCGGTCAGAGATGTTTTGACAAGACTCTCGACGGACAAGGTCAAAGTCCGCGTGATTCGCGCCGGCGTCGGCGCGATCACAGAATCGGACGCGCTCCTGGCGAGCGCGTCGAAAGGCGAGGCTGTCGTGATCATCGGTTTCAACGTGCGGCCCGAATCGCGCGCCGAAGAGACGGCCAGACAGGAGAAGGTGGACGTCCGGTTGCACTCGATCATTTACAAAGTCGAGGAGGAGGTTCGCGGCGCCATGTCGGGGCTGCTCGCCCCGACCATCAGAGAGACGGTCATAGGCAAGGCCCAAGTCCGCGACGTGATTCGCGTGTCGAAGGTCGGCCCGGTGGCCGGCTGTATGGTGACTAGCGGATCGATCAAGCGCGCGGCCAACGCGCGTCTGATCCGCGACGGCGTGGTCGTCTTCGACAGCCGGATAGCTAGCCTGCGTCGATTCAAAAACGACGCGATCGAAGTCCATCAAGGCTTCGAGTGCGGCCTGACGCTTGAACGCTTCGGCGATTACAAAGTCGGCGACGTCGTCGAGACCTACCTGACCGAGGAGGTTCGCGCGACATAAATTCAGGACTAAGGACTCCGCGCCGGGAGTACGTTGAAGTTAATGGAACGCGGATGACGCGGATACAGCGGATCATCGCGGATAAGACCTGAAGAGATCAGCGTCAATCCGCTGCATCCGCGTCATCCGCGTTCCATTACGCCATGCGCCGATATGAAAACCGCCCTAAGAATTGGCGGATCGCAGCTCGTCGCGGATCAGTTTTGAGATCGGGTTCCAGGGGCGCAGTTGAGAAACGAAGTCGAGCGAATGTTCAACGCTGCGCTCTCTGATCAGTTTCTGCAGTTCGGCGGCCTGAGAGTCGCCGTGTTCGGCGAACGACAACGCGGCGGCGCAGCCCTGAATAAGGTAGGTGGGTTCGACGCCGTAGCGGTAAGCCAGTTTGGCGGGGCCGACAAGGCGGTCGTCGGATTGCAGTTTGCGCACCGGGTCGCGTCCGACCCGCGCGACCGTGTCCATCAGCGCGGCGTTCGAAAAGCTGGCCAGAATTTCGTTGATCATGCCGCCGTAATGCAGCGCGCGCCCGTGCTTGCATTGCAATGCTCGCTGCGCTTCGAGCATGGAGCCGACTACCGCGCGGTTGATCGCCTCATCGGCCATCGCTTCGTGAATATATTTGTACCCGCGCTTGTAGCCGAGGTAGGCGCAGACGGCGTGGCCGCAATTCAGAATGTAGAGCTTCTCTTCGATGCAGGCCGGGAAATTGTCCAGCCCCTTGAACGGCGGCAGGACTTCGAAATCGACCTTGATCTGCAACGTGTCGAAGAGCACGTCGCCTGTCGCGTCGGCGGTGATGACGATCCTGCCGGTCTCGTCGAATTCCTGCGCCGAGACGATTCGATCCGAGATCGCTGAGTTGATCCCGACGTAATCCTGAACCTGCTGCGCAAACTGGAACGGCAGGTTGGTGAAAATCAGCCGCTCGAGATGCGACCCGGCGTTCTTCAGGTTTTCGCAGCAGAAGACGTCCAACGGGCGTTTCACTCCCGATTTGATCCGATGCAGGATGGCTTCGGCCAGCGAGACCGAAATTTCGGGCAGATTGTCGGGGCGCACCGACGTGTAGATGTGGTCGGCCCGTTCGACTTCGCGCCCGAACTCCTCTCCCGGCATCATAACTCCCCGCACGCCGCGAACTTCGATCCGCGTCTCCATCGATCCTTTTACCACCACATCATAGCCGTGCAGATTGATCGAATTGATAACCTCAGGCCGTCGCGCGGCGAAGACCACCTCGTGCCCCTGCATCGTCAGCGCCGCCCCGAGAGCGCCCAATCCGACACGACCTGCCCCAATGATAATGATTCGCATATCAGTTATTTGGTGCTTGGTGGCTGGTGGCTGGTGGCTGGTTGATGAGTACCAACCACCAACCACTAGCCACCAACTACTACCTCAACAAAGCATCAATCTTCGCCATCAGCTCTTCAAATACCAGATTCCGTTTACTCAGAAAATCGTCCGCGCCGGACTGCAGGGCTTCGATCTTGTCTTCGACTCCCTGGCGTCCGCCGAGGAGAATGACTGGAGTTTCGCGCTTGCTCTTGCGCATCTCGCGGCAGATGTCGAAGCCGGATTTGTGTTCGAGCAGCGCGTCGAGAATCAGAAGCTGATAGGAGGAAGATCGGGCTATGGCGTGTTGTAAAGCCTCGCGTCCGTCCTGCGCGCGGTCCACGAGGTAGTTTTCGACTTCCAGTCCGCGCTTGAGCAAATTCGCCAGGTCTTCGTTGGCGACGGCGACCAGGATTTTTGGCATTGCGGGCATCGCCATAGTAAGAGTCTTGTGTTCCAGCGACAGTCGGGCCGTGCCGTTCATGGCGCCGGGCAGCAGCGTGGTCATGGCCGCCTGCACGCCGGAGAGGGAACCCGCCCCCAGGCGCGCCTCGACGCGATTCAATTCGATCACCGAGCCGAGCTTGGCGAACGCGCCGCGGGCTTCTTCCAGGTGGGCGCGGGCCGACTCGTTCCGGAATTGAGCCATCCGCAATACGCCGATAGCCTCGTGGCAGAGGGCCGCGCGGTAAGGGTCGCCGATGGTTTGAAAAATCGAGAGGCTTTGCCCCATGCAGCGGTTGGCTTCGTTCGGCTCCTGGGCCCTGGCGTGAATAACGCCCCGCGTGTAAAGCGCGCGGGCCATCAGGTTCAACGCCGGGTCGAGCGGGGTCGTGGCTTCCGCCGCCTCGAGCTGTTCCCTGGCCTTCGCCAGATCGCCGTCTTCGGCCAACGCCTGCGCCAGTTCGAAGCCGATTAGCGCCTGCTCCTCGATCGCCCGGCTGGCGCGCGCCGCGGCCAGGCCTTTTTCCAGCGCCTCGATCGCCTCGGCGCATCGCCCGCGCGCGAGCAGGATGCGGCCGAAGATTCGCTGTGTCCTCGCGTAGACGGTTTGGCCGTGACGGCTGAGCGATTCTTCGATGGCCCGCTCCGCCGCGGGCAGATCGCCCTGCAACAGTCTCAACTCGGCCAGGTCGGTCAACGCCACAGCTTCGGCCTTCGCGAGTCTGTATTCGCGGGCGAGTCGCAGCCGGTCTTCCATTAACTTCGCGGTCATCGACCACGATCCCAATCGCGTCCACACGCGCGAAAGGCTGCTGTAGGCTTTGAGCGACAGGCGGACGTTGCCCGTGGATTCGAGTTGTTGAATGGCGGCCTGGTAGACGGGAATGGCTTCTTTCAGCTTGCCTTCGGTATAAAGGAGCAACGCCTGCTGCATTTGCACGCGCCCGCGCAGCATCGCGTCCGAAGTCTCTTCGGCCATCCGCGAGGCGCGGCCCCAGTTGTAATTCGAGCCTTCGAAATCGCCTTCCTTCCAATCCACTTTTCCGAGCAGGTAGTGGGTTTCGGCGCGCAGATTCACGTTGCCGGCGCGGCGCGCCTGAAGCAGGGCGCGGTGCAGGTGGTCACGCGCAGTCAAGAAGTCGCCGGAGTTGAGCATCGCCCGGCCGAGCGAGGCATGCGCGCCGGCTATGCCCGTGTCGTCGCCCTTGCCTTCGGAGAGCTGGTTGTAAAAGTTCAGACTGCGATCAAGCGCGTCAATCGCCAGATCGAGCTGTTTGCGCTCCAGATAGATGCGGCCCAGACAGAGCAAGACGCTGGCGCGAAATGGAAGGGGGAGCGTAATGATGTTGGTCGCGTCGTTGTATTTCGCCATCACTTCGAGCGCGCGGTCGAAGTCGCCCTTGTTCAAATGGGTCTCGGCCAGCACGCGTCGCAAATTGGCCTCTTCGGCGGCGTCCGTCGGCTGGAGTCTCAATTGCCCACTGAGCGAATGGATCAGGTCGTCGGTAGTGCTCTCCTGATTGCGCGGCATGGGCGAGGCCTCGGCGCCAGAGGCTTCCTTCAACTTGAAGACCATCTCAGGCCCGCCTGATCCGAAGCGCAGGCTGTCGCCGTCGTTGAGCATACGCTCGGTGACGCGATCGCCGTTGACGAAACTGCCGTTTGTCGAGCCTAGATCGCGCAGCAGGTAATTGGCCCCGACGCGGATCAACTCGGCATGCGAACGCGACACGACCGTCGCCTGGACGCAGAGCGAGTTCTCGGCCCCGCGCCCGATTGTGAAGCGCGGCGATTCGATGGGGACGACCCTCGACTCGCCGTTAGCCGCAGCGAGATGGATTTCTCCCTGAACGTTCATAGCATTATCCAGGACACTGCCTGACGTTGGTCTTAATTAGACGCTGTCCTAAGGTTACTGAGACGGCGGCGGGTATCGTAATCAAATTTGGGCGCTGTGGCAAATATTATTCCTCTTGACCTGACCACGGCCAAAGTTATAATCGGCTCGCTATTTTGTGATACTCAGAGACCCGGTTGGAATTTTGCTCGCGCCCCGGCCTACGGTTCTTGATTTTCGGCCAGTCGAGTTAAGCCAATTGATTAAAGGACAACATCACAATGCCACATTCCCTCAAAATCGGAGTTTTAGCCGAAGCGCGCTATCTGGCTCAGAGCCAGCCCACCGGGTTGAGCGCTAAGTTGAATGAACTCGGCCACCGGATCACGATGATCGATCCGCAGAAGGCCTTTTACGTGATGGGCGACGACGGTTGGTTCGAGGGGCTGGACGCAATTGTCGGGCGCGGGCGTAGCTGGGCGCTGCTCGCGCTTCTCGGCTGGGCCGAAACGCGCGGAGCGCTGACCATCAACCGCCGCGAGGCCATCGCCTCGGTCCACAACAAGGCGCAGATGTCCGTCGCCTTCGCTTCCGCCGGCATCCCCATTCCGCAAACATTCTTCGGAAGCGCCGAACAACTGGCGCGGGAGATCCCGCGGTCTTCTTACCCGATCATTTTGAAGCCGATCTTCGGGGACAACTCGCGCGGGCTGCTGGTCGTCAATTCGCCCGAAGAGATGGCCGCGACCGATTGGCCCGAGCCGGTAGCGCTGGCCCAGCGGTATTTTCAAACAGACGGCTACGACCTGAAGCTTTACGGCATCGGCGACGAAATCTGGGCCGTGCGAAAAGCGTCACCGTTCAACATTAGGAAAAACGACGACGCGTCCAAAGACGGATTGGCGCCGATCACGCCCGAATTGACCGACCTGGGGCGTCGCTGCGGGCGGCTCTTCGGCCTGGATTTGTTCGGCGTCGATTGCATCGAGACCGAAGACGGAGTCCTGGTGATCGAGATCAACGATTATCCCAACTACACCAACGTGCCCGACGCGAACGAGCGGCTGGCCGATTACGTTTCGCGAAGGGCGACGCGATGAAGATTAGCGTGATCACGAAGCGCGAAAAGGCGCACAAGGCCGGCTCGGTAATGCAAATGGCCGCGGAACTACTCCGGTCGCGCGGGGTCGCGGTCGCAGAGATCTACCCCGAAGATTCCCGCCTCGACGTCGCGCGGGTCGAAGTCGATTGCGACCTTTATTTGCTGAAATCGGGGACCGAAACCGCGCTTAGTCTCGCCGGGGTATTGCATGCGGCCGGGGCTAAGATCATCAATCCGTACCCGACCGTCATCGCCATGCGCGACAAGATCGTCTCGACAAAAATGCTGCAATCGGCCGACGTCCCATTGCCCGAAACCTGGTTCGCGTCGAAGCCGGAACAGTTGGCCGGTCTGTTGAAAGAAGGACCGATCGTGGTCAAACCCTTCTGGGCCGCCTCGCAAGGCCGCGGAGTTCAGATCGTCAAAACCGAAGACGAGCTGGCGACCGTAATCACTGAAGACGGTGTGATTTTCGCGCAACGTTATCACCAGCCGGACGGGCGCGACCACAAACTCTACGTCATCGGCGACCGCGTCTTCGGCGTGCGGCGAGTGTGGCCGCCAAGGACATTGGAAGACAAATTGGGGGAGCCTTTTGACGTTCCCGACGAGATGCGCGAGGTCGCGCTGGGCTGCGGGCGCGCTTTCGGGGTCGGCTTGTACGGCGTTGATTTGATCACGAGCGGCGGCAAGCCCTATGTCGTGGACATCAACACGTTTCCAGGATTCAAAGGCGTGCCGAACGCGGAGGAGTTGTTGGCGGAGCATATTATGCGCTCAGCGTCAGGCATCGGAGAGACGGATCGTGGAAATCTAACTTCGTCGAACGACTGAACACGATTCGCCATATTGTGATCTCAGCCGAAAGTGATGATGATAGTAGTCATTTCATTATCGTCCGGCCTGAACAAAAACATCGTGCGGCGTCGGACGATCCGAACATAGAACATTTGATCGTCGCATCCAGACCTAACGGCCAACCTATTGGTTTTGTAATACTGGCGGGCCTGCAGGGTGAGCATTGGAGCATCGAGCACATGCGCCTCGCGCTGACTGACAAGGGGAAAGGCTACGGCCGTGCGGCGGCGATCAAGCGACATGCGTTCGAGACATTATCGGGGCGCCGGCTCTGGCTCGATGTCAAGGTTCATAATACGCGGGCGCGAGCGGCGTATGAAAAAGAAGTGTTTCGTTATGAAGGCGCGCCGCCGAAGAGCGCCTCAAATCGCCAGAAGGTTTTGAATCAATGATCGTGACGCCGGCGCTTGAGCAAGAGCGCCGCGCAACCTAACCACAGGTTCAACGCTGAATAAACGCAATGAGGTGAAAAAATGAAGCTGCACTTTATGATTGTCCGCCGCGTCCCCCCCGTGCCCAGCCCGGTGCTGGTCGAATGCTACGAAATACTGCGCGGGCGCGGATACACCGTCACCGAAGACATCGCCGAAGAGGTCATTCAGCGCCCCGACCTGGCGAAGATCGAAGCCGATCTCTACCTGCTGAAATCGCACACGGAGCTTTCGCTGGCGCTGGCAGGCGTCCTCTTCACGCATGGCGCGAATATGTTGAACCCTTATCAATCGTGTTCGCTGATTCAGAGCAAGATCATAACGTCGAAGCTGCTGCGCCAGGCCGGCATTCCCGCGCCCGACAGTTGGGTGTCGGGCGATCTGAGTCTGGCGAAATCGCTCCTGGAAAAACATCCGCTGATCATTAAACCGCACATGGGCCATCGCGGCGCGGGCGTGCATCTGTGCAAGACGCCCGAAGATATTGATAGAATTCCGCCCCCCGCGACCCCGATGATTATTCAGGAAGCCATCCCGGGGCCGGGCGAGGATTTGAAGATTTACTGCGTCGGCGATCAGGTCCAGGGCGTGAGGAAGCAATTTTCGGAGTCGAGTTTCTCGGTCGCAGGACGCCACGGCGAGATAACCGACGAGATTCGCAAGATTTCACAACGCGTCGGCGAGGTCTGCGGACTCGGTCTTTATGGCCTCGACATCATCGAGAGCGACCGCGGACCTTACGTGGTGGACGTCAATTACTTCCCCGGCTACAAAGGCGTGCCGAACGCGGCCGGGATGATCGCCGATTACGTCGACGATTACGCCAAAGGCAAAGTCACGCTGACGCCGCCTGTTTGAAGAATGAGAGACGAAGGAACTGATAGACAGAATGACGGGGCGACGGGGCGACGGGGCGACGGGGCGACGGAAACGTTGCCAAATTCGTCATCGATCTCCCCTTCTCCCTGTCTCTCCGTCGCCCCGTCGCCCCGTCATTCTGTCTCTCCCGCTCTGCTGGTGATCTGGGCCGAAGGTTTTTTGTCGCGGCTGAGCTTCGGCATCATAAGCTTTGCGCTGCCGATCTTCGCTTACAAGCGTTTGGGTTTGAGCCTCACTCAGACCGGGTTGCTGTTTTCACTCAACCTGATCGCCGAGCAGTTGTTCAAGCCGTTGATGGGTTGGGTCGCGGACCGAGCGGGGCTGAAGCGGACGCTGACGGTGGCGATAGCCCTGCGCAGCCTGGTCGCCCTGTTGTTGGCCTTTGCGGCCTCTCCGTTGCATGTTTACGCGATCCGGTTCTTCCACGGCTTCACCGAATCGCTGCGCGATCCCTCGGTCAACGCCCTGATCGCCGCGAATGCGAAGAAAAAGTCGGTGGCTTCGGCCTTCGCCTGGTATACGTCGGCAAAGATGTCAGCCGGGTCTATCGGCAAGGCGCTGGGCGGTTTCTTGCTCGCGCTGACGGCCAATAACTATTCGGTGGTCTTCCTCATCGCGTTCGCGCTGTCTCTCGCGCCGCTTATGGCGGTCGCCAGGTATTTGAAGGAGCCTGAAGATCAGGCCGACGCGGATGAGAACGGGTCCCACGTTTCGGACGAAGGACCTAACGGCAAAGGCCCTGCGCTTTTTCCGGTCGCGGTTCTGGGCTTTCTGATCGCGAGCGCCGCGTTGATGATCAGCAACCTCTTTCCGCTGCTGGCCACGGAATACGCCAAATTGAGCACGGCGCAGGCGGGATTGATTTTCATAATCGCGCCGCTCCTCACTATCGTTTCCGGTCCGGCGTTTGGATGGCTGTCGGACAACGTCAGCCGCAAGCTGGTATTGATGGTGCGCGGCGCGGCCAACACCTTTTCGTCCGCGATGTTCTTCTTCTTCCCGACCTTCGCCGGGATGGCGGCGGGCAGCGTGGTTGACGCGATGGGCAAGGCGGCCTTCCGCCCGGCGTGGGGCGCGTTGATGGCGCAGTTTTCCAATCTCGACCGTCGCCGCCGCGCGCGCACGATGAGTTATTTGAGCCTGGGCGAGGGATTAGGCGAAACTCTGGGGCCGCTGCTCGGCGGATTTCTGTGGAGCGTGAAAGGCGTAGGCGTAATGCTCGGCGTGCGCGTAGCCCTGGCGGCGGTCGCCGAAATTTACGCGTTGATGATCGCAAGGTCGGTCAAGGATGGAGCGTCATGAATGAGACTTATAGGAATCGTAGGACTTATGGGACCTATAAGTCCTATGAGTCCGATTCATGACATTCCCAGGGATTATCCAAGGAGTGTTTATGAGAATCTGTTTTTTGATGGAGCCTCCGCGCAGCAAGAATTCGGTGACCTACGACGTCCTGAATGGCTTGCAGGGGAGCGGCGCAGACGTCGAGGTGGTCACCGAGCGCAGCGGGCTGGTCGACCTGCAAAATTTCAAGTTCGATTACGACCTCTATCTGTTCAAATCGCATTCGCCGCTGGCCGAGAGCCTGGCCGCGGCGGCCCATTATCGCGGCGCGAAGCTGCTCAACGAATATCCGGCGACCATGAAGGTGCGTGACAAAGTACTGACCGCCACGATGCTCTTGCAGGCGGGCGTCCCGACGCCGCGCACGTTCATCACCGATTCGATCGAGACGCTGCGCCCCGTCGTGCGCGAGACGCCGATCGTCGTCAAACCGTGGCGCGGTCGTCGCGGGCAAGGGATCGAAGTCTGCATGGACGAAGCGCAGTTCGACGACCTGATCGAACGGCGGGCAGGAGACTCGGCGGAGGCGGACGACGACGGGGGTGGCGAAGACGGAACGGCTTTGGGCGAGCGTTTGATCTTCGCGCAGGAGTTCGAAGAGCACGAGCCGTTCGATTATAAAGCTTACGCCATCGGCGATTACGTCCATGCGATCAAACGCGTCTTCCCTGCCACGACCAAAGAAGAGAAACTGGGAACCCCGGTGGGCGACGACCCTGAACTTGCAGACCTTGTGCGGCGCTGCGGCGAGATCTTCGGCCTGCGGCTTTACGGCGTCGACCTGGTCAAGACCCCAAAAGGTTTTTCGGTTATTGAGGTCAACTGCTTCCCCGGTTACAAAGGCGTGCCGCAAGGAGGAGACCGTATATCGCAGTTCATCCTCGAAAATGCCGAATAGTTCTAAGCAAAGCCGGCAACCCTACAGCCTGATTTTCATCTGAGAAAAGGTTTTAACGCCCCCTTGCTCGTTGCCCTAAATTGGCCGAAACTTTGACCCCCGTCAGAGCTGGATGGGAAATATTAGGAGGAATGACATTACTTTATGAATTCAATTCTGGGATTGAAATCAATCAAGAGCCTGGTGTTAACGCCGGTAGTCGCATTTTTGGCTTTCGCCCTGATCGGCGCAACCGTACTTGCGCAAACCGGCAATCCGGGCGCGTCCAGTGACAAGTCAATTGACAAGTCAGAAAAGAAGAAAGAGAAGTCGAAGTCCGACGCCGATAGCGCCGGATCGCGTGCGCTGGTTGTGACGCCGGCCGCCTTGGCCGCCGCTGCGCTGGAAACAGTCATGGCGACGGTTGAGACCGACCCGGTCCCCAACGGCGGCGACGCCGCTGACGATCCCGCCATTTGGGTCAACCCGAACGACCCCGCGCAAAGCGTGATCATCGGCACTGACAAACGTGGCGGACTGGCCGTTTACGAACTGAGCGGCAAACAGATTCAATACCTGCCCGACGGGCAGATGGATAACGTCGACCTGCGCGACGGGTTTAAACTAGACGGCCAAAATGTAGCCATCGTCACCGCCAGCAACCGCAAGGACAATTCAATCGCCATTTACAAAATCAATCCGCAGTCGCGGACGCTCGAAAACGTCGCGGCGCGCAAGATCAAACACGGCCTCACCGTTTACGGCATGTGCATGTATCGCAGCGCCAAGACCGGCAAGATTTACTATTTCGGAACGAGCAAATCCGGCGAAGTCGAGCAGTGGGAATTGTTCGAGAGCAACGGCAAGGTCGACGCAAAGAAGGCGCGTAACCTCAAACTCGGCTCGGTGGTCGAAGGCTGCGTCGCCGATGACGAACTGGGCCATTTCTACGTCGCCGAAGAGGCCGTCGGAATCTGGAAATTCGGCGCCGAGCCTGAGACAGGGTCGGAACACACACAGGTCGCCAAGGTCGGCGACGGCCACCTCTTCGCCGACGTCGAGGGATTGGCCATCGCTTACGGCAAGGACGGCGCGGGCTATTTGATTGCCTCCAGCCAGGGCAATCATTCATACGTGGTCTACCGCCGCGAGGGCAATAACGAGTTCGTCAAGAAATTCCGTATCGGCGCGAGCGAGGGAGTTGACGGCTGTGAAGAGACCGACGGCATTGACGTGACGACCGCGAATCTGGGCCCGTCATTCCCGCATGGCGTCTTCGTCGTTCAGGACGGTTTCAACGACAAGGGAAATCAGAACTTCAAGCTCGTGCCCTTGCAGACTATCGTCAAACTTTGACCTTTAACAATTTATTGATGCGAGCACGGAGGCTCCCCATGAAATCGAACCCACTTACGATCCTCGCAGTTCTTGCGACATCGTCATTTCTCTTCTTCTCATTGAGCGCGGCGCCTCAAAAGAAGAAGAGGGTCGGCGATTCGCCATCCACAGCCAAAACAGCAGCCGCTCCGATCAAAGATTCGGACCAGCGGCCCGAGCCTGCGCCTTCAGCGCCCGCCGCGCAAGAAGACCCGGCGAGAGCCGCTTGGCGCATCGAAGTCGCGCCTTACGCCATATTCGGCAGCGGTCGTCCCGGCAAAGGCGCCGCCGATTTCGACAAGCCTGACGGCGTGGCATTCACGCCGTCAGGCTGGCTGCTGGCCACCGACGCAAAAAATCGCCGTATACAGATCTGGGACGTCAAAACCAAAGCGCACTTGAGCGAGTTCGGTCACGGCGTATTCGGCGGCGAGATCGTCGACATTGCGGTAGCGCCGAGCGGAATAACGCTCGTCACTGATCAAACGCTCAACCTCGCTTACGCGTTTATTCCGGCCAAACCAGGAACGGTGGCTGAGAAAGGCAAGACGCTCGGCCCATACGATTATCAATTCAAAGGCACCCGGTTTGGCGAGCAAGGATTCGACAAGCTCGGCGGCATCGCTATTGATTCGCGCGGTCGCATTTACGCCGTTGACGCGCACTTGAACGACGTGCGCCGGTTCAACGCCAACGGGTCGGTCGATCCGAGTTGGAAGTTCGAGAAGGCGCGCTCAACCGGAGACACCTACCTCCACGGATGCGAGGGCATCGCGATCGACGAAGCCAAAGGCAATCTCTTCATCGCCAGCGAAAAGGACGCCGTTATCCAGGTCTTCGATTGGGAAACCGGCAAATACAAGGGCAAGCTCCTCGGCGCCGCCGTCGACGCGGCGGATAAACCCGCGGGGCAGAACGTCTTCTCCGGCTCGGTCGAAGGATTGACGATAGCCGGCAATTACCTCTTCGCGGTTGACGAGAGCGTCGGGCGTATTCAGATCTTCGATCTGAGCAACCCTAAAACTTTCAACACCGACCTAGCCGGATTCGCGTCGACTCGCGGGGCGCGCAACGGCGGGTACAAAGGATTCTTCGGCCACGGGCCGCTGGTCGATTTTGAAGATAAGAACAACAAGACCCTACAGCAACAGGTCAAAGACGGCTCGATCATTCCGGGACAGGCTAACCCGCCCGGCTATTTCTGCTCACCAGATTCGATTGCCAGTTATACTGATAAAGAGGGCGGCGAGATTTACATCGCCGTCGCCGATCAATGTAACTACCGTATCGCCGTCTATCGCTGGTCTGACATCAATCGGGCTATGTCGTCGGCGGTCGCCAAAAACCATCTTGTCGCAAAAGGCGCGACTGAAGGTTCGCCGGCTAAAGGCGCGAAGGCCGGTAACAAGAAAGGCAAGAAGAAACATTGAAAATTTGTCCTATCTGCTCGCGCGAATATCCGGCCAACTACGCTTTCTGTGATCAACACGGGAGCCGGCTCGTCGATCGCGGCTCCGCGCCGCCCGCCTCCCAATCGGCGCCGCGGCCTAAGCTGTTGATCACTGCTTCTGACGGGTCGGAGCGCGAATTTAAATTGCCCGCGAGCGCGATAACCATCGGCAAGGCGGAAGAGAATCAATTGCGCATCACCGACGGCGCCATCAGCCGCAAACACGCGGTCATCGAGCCGATCGGCGGCAATCTGGTGATCAAGGACCTGGGCAGCCTGAATGGAATCTTCGTCAATGACCAGCGCGTCAGCGAGCAAGGGCAGATTCTGCGCGACGGCGACCTGATCGAGATCGGGCGAACGAAGATGGTTTTCCGCGCCGCGCCCTTGCCGCCTCCGGTAATCACGCCGCCACCCCCGAAAGTCGACGCGCCGCCCTATCGCTTCTCATCGCCAGAGGCGCTCACGGAAACATCCTGGGAAGAACCGCTAACATCGATCAACGGCCGCTACACGCTCGAAGCGAAACTGTCACAGGATTCGACCGGCACGCTTTACCGCGCGCGCCGGACGACGCTCAACGACTATGTCGCCGTGCGAATCTTGCGGCCTGAACTGGTCAAATACGAGATCGCACTCGAGCGCTTTCGCCGTCAGGCTCAGGTCGCCGCGCGCATCAAGCATCCGAATTCGGTCCAGGTCTTCGACTTCGGACATTCGCCGGATGGCCCGTCCTACATCGTCGAGGAACTTTTGTCGGGACGCACGCTGCGCGACCTGATGAAGCAAGAGCGCGGGCTGAGTCTCGCCACGGCAGTCAATGTCTTCAATCAGATTTGCGGCGCGGTTCACACGGCGCACCTCAACGGCATAGTGCTGCGCGACTTGAAGCCCGAAACGATTTACGTCGAGCGGGACGCCCGCGGCAAAGATTTGATCAAAGTCGGGGGCTACGGCCTCGCCAAAGTCGACGAATCCTTTCTGAAGGACAGTCAGGGAAAAGCGTTGACCGGGCAGTTCGGAGTTTACGGACTGCCGCAATACGCTTCGCCCGAACAGTTGGCCAGCCGGCGTCTCGACGCGCGGTCTGACGTCTATGCGCTCGGCGTGATCCTGTTCGAGCTGCTGACCGGAACGACGCCCTTCTATTCAGACGACCCGGGCGAGATTGTGACGATGCAGTTGACGTCGCCGCCGCCCGACATCACCGAATACGGACGCGCAGATCTTGACGAGGGCGTGGCGGCCGTTGTCAGCCGCGCGCTGGCGAAGGAGCCTGAAAAACGCCAGCAGTCGGCGCTGCAACTCGCCGAAGAGTTGGAGGCCGTCTCGGGCGCGCGCGCCGGAGTCGTCGGCAAACTGGTCGCAAAGGCCACCAGAATGTTGCCTCCCCCGCCGGTGATCGTCGCGCCGGTGGCGGCGCCCGGCGAGACCGCGCTGCCCGCGGTCGTCCCGGAAGTCATAGAGAAGGGGCGGGGCGCGTTCAACGCTGTGGTGCTGGCGCTGATGGCCGAAGCCTTCCTGTCGCGCATTTCGAGCGGGTTGATCAAAACCGCCGTTCCGCTTTATGCGCTGCTGGTCTTCGGCCTGGACATCACGGCCGTGATGGGACTGGTGTTAATTCAAAATATCGTGCCGTTGCTGCTTCGTCCGTTCTTCGGCTCGCTAGCCGACAAATACGGAAAGAAGAAGGTCTTCATCGTCTCGTTGACCATACGCACGGCGGTCAGCCTGCTTTACGCCGTGGCCACGTTGCCGCTGCTCTTCGTAATCAGCGTAATCCGCGGCATAGCCGATTCGGCCAAAGGCCCGTCAGCTTCGGCGATGATCGCCGACCACACGGACGAAAAGAGCATCGCGCAGGCCTATTCATGGTACACGACCACGAAATCGACTTCGGGTGGTATTGGCGAGG
Source organism: Blastocatellia bacterium (assembly GCA_036565725.1). Taxonomy (GTDB): domain Bacteria; phylum Acidobacteriota; class Blastocatellia; order RBC074; family RBC074; genus JAJVID01. The sequence goes on along the minus strand of DATCXQ010000522.1, from coordinate 18,072 downwards.
CCCTGGCCGCGTTCGCACTGACGATCCTCATCACGCTTTACGCCGGGTTGCAAACGGTAAACGTCAATGTAGCCGTGCTCGACAAGACTAACCGTTCGGGCGCGAACGTCGAAGAGATTGTCAAATCGCCGAACGACGTTCAGATCGGCGCCTCGCTGCCGGGCAAGGAGTCCGATCCAGCGGCGGGCAAGGTCCTCCGCGTCGAACAACGTCAAACGCGCTTGAACGCCGTGCCGATCGAAGACCTGCCGAAAGTGGTTGACGCCGCGCCACTCAAAAAGGCGCTGGTTGCCATCTTTCTGGCCTCGACCGCCCTCTCCTTAGCCTCGCTCATCCTCGTATTCTTCTGCATCAAGGAGAAGAAGAAAGAGAAGAAAGAGAAGAAGAAAGACAAAACGAGCGCGCCGTCGGCGCTTTTGGACGCGCCGGCGAATGAGCCGAACGTCTGGGCGTTTTCGCTGCTCGGAATGGCGCTGACCGCCCCGGCTTATATGGTGACAGGCGAATTCTTCGTCATCCTGGCGGTCAAGTTGGAAGTGACCACGGGCTCGCTGGGTTGGATCAAGATTCTGGCCGAGACCGTGACGCCGCTCCTGTTCGGCCCCTTCTTCGGCTGGCTGGCCGACCGCATCGGCGCGGGCAAAGTGATCGCACTGCGCTCGCTGGCAAACCTGCTGACATCGGCCTTGTTCTGGATCACGCCCTGGTTCGCGGGCACGGCCCTGCTGGGGTTGATGATGGGCATTGCGCGAGGGGTCGACGAGATGGGCAAAGCCGCGTTCAAGCCCACATGGGGCGCCATTGCCGCCAAAGTGTCGAGCTTCAACCTGGCCAGGCGCGGCAAGACGATGGGAATCCTCGAGGGCGGCGTGGACGCCTCCGACCTTGTCTTCCCCGTGATCGCTGGAGTAATGCTGCAGTACCTGTCGCTGGGGCCGTTGATGCTGGCGCGCGGGGTGTTCGCGCTGGCGGCGGAAGTTTACGGATTCTTGTTGATGCGGAAATACAAAATCTGAGTCCAAGTCGTAGCCGCGCCTCTCGGCGCCTTGTCATTACCCAATTTTTTACTCGAAACACGTATGTCAAATCCTAGCCCGCGAATGCGGGCGGCAGAATAGAGCCTGGGGTGGAGCGCAGCGGAACCCCCTGGTACTACAAGCATTTATCGCACAAGCCCGCGAAGCGGGCGACAGCGATTGGCCCAATCTCAATGATGATGAAGCGGTGAATAACGAAAAGCTGCCGCCCGCTTCGCGGGCTTAATGCGCTCTTACGCCATATTCCTGGGGTTGCGCGCTGGCGCGCTCCACCCCAGGCTATATTCTGTCGCCTGCTCCGCAGGCTGAAAATGTGAACATCCTTTTCGCGCAAAAGTTGGGGTAATGACAAGCTCTCGGCGCCAAGTCATAAAAATGTAAGAGAGAAAAATAAGAGATGCCATTTTTCTCTCTTACATTTTTATTTCTGGTTGATCTTAGCGGCTGAAACGGGCGATCAACGTTTCACATTCGATCAAGTACATTCAAAACGTCCTGACTGTGCGTGTCGGTCTTCACCTTCCTGAAGATGTGGGCCACGCGGCCTTCTTCATCAATGATGAATGTGCTGCGCAAGACTCCCATGATTTTCTTGCCGTACATATTCTTCTCGCCCCACGCGCCGTATTTTTCCATCATCGAGTGATCCGGGTCTGAGAGCAGCGTGAACGGCAGCGAATATTTTTCGGTGAACTTCTGATGCGCAGTCTGGTCGTCTGCGCTGACGCCAACGACCTCGACTCCGCGTTTCTTCAGTTCCGCGTAATCGTCGCGGAAGCCGCAGGCTTCTTTCGTGCAGCCCGGCGTCATGTCTTTCGGGTAAAAATAGAGCGCGAGTTTCTTGCCTTTGAAATCGGACAGTTTGACTGTTTTACCTTCGGTGTTTTTCAAGCTGAACGCCGGGGCCTTGTCGCCGGCTTTGAGTCCTTGATTTCCCGCCATTGATCTTTGCTCCTTGAAGTGATGTTGGACAACTGTGTTATAACCAACAGGTCCGCGAAACATCAATAGAAGAGAGATGAGCGAAGAGAATCAAACGAAATATCCTAAGCCGCCGGTCGTGACGCGAACCGAATGGGAATGTCCTGACGGACAAATTACTACTCACGGAAGTCTGAGCTACACGACCGTCACGCACTTGATAGTTCATCACACGGCGATGGGCGTCGAAGAGCCGTCGAGCGACTGGCCCGCGCTCGTGCGCAGCATCTGGAACTTTCATGTCTTTGAGCGTGGATGGGCCGACATCAGCTACAACTACCTGATTGACCCAAATGGAGTGATCTATGAAGGGCGTTCGGGTGGCGACAACGTCATGGGCGCGCATTTCAGCGGGGTCAACGCCGGCACGATGGCCGTGGCGCTGCTCGGCGACTTCACCGCCGAGGCGCCGACGACCGACGCGCTGAACAGTTTAAAGGAAATCCTCGCCTGGAAATGCGATCAGTGTGGCCTGGACCCGGAGGGGAGATCGCGGCACGAGGCTTCACAACTCATTTTGAACACGATCTCAGGACATCGCGACGGGCCTAAGGCCACAGAATGCCCTGGCGAGGCGCTTTACCTGCTGTTGCCCGCGATCAGGGCTGAGATCATAACTCTTATAAGGCAATGGGACTCATAGTACTTGTGGGACTTATAGGATCTCCTATAAGTCCCACAAGTACTATGAGTCCCATTGCCACTCACTTCTTAGATTCGAGCAGATCGAAGGGCGAAGTCAATCCGATCAGTTCCAGAAACTTTCTATTGTCGCGCAGCCCTGAGAAGTCGGCGTCGTTGTACGCCTGCGCCCGGAATCTGGGTTGAATCTGAATCGAGCGCTTCAGGTAACTGAGCGCCTCTTCGTGGGACCCGGTCTGGGCGTGCGTGGCCGCAAGTGAGTAGAGCAGGTGCGGCGCGTCGGGATGCAACCTAAGCGCCTTCTCGAAAAAGGTCCGGGCCTGGGTGAAATCGCCGATGTTTAAGGCGAACACGCCATGATCGTACAACTCCTCGGCGTTGCGCGGCGCGGCTGACTTGGTCTCTTGCTCCAGTTTCTGCTTGCAAACCTGAATATACATTTGCGCGCGGGCCACGATCTCAAGGTCGCCCGGGTATTTTAGCTGGACAGTCTCGAACATAGCCTTTGCGTCTTCAAACTGGCGACGGTTGAAGACCTTGACTGCCTGTTCGAACGCGCGCAGCGCGCCTGACGTAACCTGACGGCGCGGCGGTTCGGGCGGTGGGGGAGCTTTGCTAACGATTATCGGCAATCTGCCGAGCGATTTGGTTTTAACTCGCTTCTTCGCAACGACCTTTTTCTGGGTCTTTGCGACGATTTTCTTCTGGGCCTTGGCCGGTCTAGCCGTCGCCTTGGGCGCGGTTTTTTTCAACGAGGTCTTCGGGGTCTTCTTCACAGCTTTTTTGACTCTTACATTCTTCGCGACTTTTTTAGCGACTTTCGCAGTTGAAATCTTATGCTGTTTCGACCTGGAAGCTGTATGGGAAGAAGCAAGCTTCTTCTTCAACTCTTTCTTCTTTTTCGAGACAGGCTTCGAGCTAGCTCTGGCCACTGCAACTTTGTTTTTCACTTTGCCTTTCTGGCGTTTGGAGAGTGTTTCCCTCATATCGATTTCCTTCTACTTTAAGAGGATTGACGTTGTGGGCGCACCGCCTACGTGTCGCTAAGTGGTGTTTTTATAACCGATTAGCAGCGGGGTGTCAATTTTTCAAGCGGGGTTTATCCGTGTTTTTCGGTAAAAAGGCTGCAAAGTTCTTCCTGAACTTCGGGCTGGATCTATATAAAGGATTGAAAATAAATCCCTTGCCGTCCTAACAATTGATATATTAGAAGCTGGCATGAATCGCTAATCTCGATCAAGGCGTTCTTTGTTCACATAAAACAGGACTGAGCGATTAGTCGAATTTTTGCAATGATTTAACCATCAAATATCCGTCGTCACCGTTTGAATAATACTGATTCATACGCTGCACCGTGACATAGCCGAGATTTTCATACAGTTTCTGCGCCGCAACGTTCAGGGTTCGAACTTCCAATCGCACGGTTGTCACTCCTCGGGCGCTAAAGCTTCGTTCAACCTCTTGCAATATCAATCTCGCCAAACCACGCCGGCGATATTCAGGCGCGACCCCGACAGTTGTAATATGTCCGACTCCGTCCTGTTCGATGACTCCGATGGCGAAGGCGCTCATCTCGTCATATTCCGACCTGATCTGGCGCGCGATGGCGTCAGGATTTGAGAGCAGGTAACGAAACGTCTCGCGCTCGTAAGCCTCGCCGTCAACAAAACAGCGCATATCCAATTGCCACAACTCGTTCAAATCCGATAGCAACAACTGGCGCAGCGAACCTTTGAAGACTTTGGATTTGTAGTTTATGACTTGCATAGGATCAGGGAATAGGGAGTAGGGAATGGGGAATGGGGAAAAACAAGACGAGCGAGTCGCTTTTCCATTCTCCATTCCCTACTCCCCACTCCCTACATTATTAGCATGCAATCGCCGTAGCTGTAGAAACGATATTTTTGAGCGACGGCATGCCGATATGCGTTCAAGATCAGATCACGCTCCGCGAAAGCGGAGACCAGCATTAGCAATGAAGATTGGGGCAAGTGGAAGTTTGTCAGGAGCGCGTCTACCGACCGAAATCGATAGCCGGGATAAATGAAAAGTTCCGTGCCGCCGCGCCCGGCTCGTACGCGGCCGTCGGGATCGGCTGCGCTCTCCAACGCCCGCGTGGTCGTTGTGCCGACGGCCATGACGCGCGCGCCCGAGAGTTTCGCCCGATTGACCGCTTCGGCGGCCTCATCGGATATTTCATAACTTTCCGATGCTATGGCGTGCTTTTCGACCTCTTCGACGCGTATGGGTTGGAAGGTCGCATAGCCGACGTGATGCGTGATCTCGACGACCATCACGCCGCGAGCGCGCAATTCGTCGAAGATTCGCGCGGTGAAATGCAATCCGGCGGTCGGCGCCGCAATCGCTCCACGCTCGCTGGCGAAGACGGTTTGATAGCGAGGCTCGTCCAATCTCTGTCCTTCACGGCGTTCGCGTTTAATGTATGGCGGCAACGGGGCGCCGCCGATCTCATCAACGATCCGGTCAAAGTCGCCGTCGCTGTCAAAACGGATGCGACGACGGCCTTCTTCCACAATCGCGGTGACGCCGCCGCGCAATCGCCCGTCCCCGAATTCAAGCTCCGCGCCAACCTTCAATGAACGTCCGGGTTTCGCCAGGACTTCCCATTCGTTTGCGCTGTTTTCAATCCGCCGTAGCAACAACGCCTCGACCAGCGCGCCTCGACGCCCATTCACGACCCTATGCCCGACAAGACGCGCGGGAAAGACGCGGGTGTTGTTTAACACAACAAGGTCTCCCGCGTTAAGAAATTCCGGAAATTCGGCGAACGAACTGTCGCGCCAGGATCGATTGGCGCGATCGACCATAAGCATGCGCGAACGATCGCGCTCGGCGAGAGGCTCCTGCGCGATCAGTTCGCCAGGCAACTCATAATCGAATTCGGAAACGAGCATATGGGACTTATAGGACTTATAGGACTTAATGGTGCTTGAGAATTAAATACAACCATGAGTGTAGGGGCGGGTTTTCCCCGCCCTGGTTCGTGACCCGAGCGATAGGGGCGGGGAAAAGGGCGCCCCTACGTTGGATTGCGTGGTTGCGTTTTATTTTCAATGATCATTAAATCCTATTTCTCTATTGAAACAGATCCGTTTGCAAAGAATTTTGTCTCTCAGCCGAAATCAATCCCAGGTGATGATAAGCCGCCGGAGTCACCACGCGCCCGCGCGGAGTGCGGTTCAGGAAACCGATCTGGATCAGATAAGGCTCGTAAATCTCTTCTATCGCCTCTTTCTCCTCGCTGATCGCCGCCGAGATCGTGCCGACGCCGACCGGGCCGCCGTTGAACTTTTCAATGATCGTCGTCAGCAATTTGCGGTCGATTTCGTCCAGGCCGTAGCGGTCGACCTCCATCCGGTTTAGAGCGTCGGTGGCCACTTCTGTGGTGATGCGCCCGTCGTATTCGACTTCGGCGTAATCCCTGACGCGGCGCAACAGGCGATTGGCGATGCGCGGCGTGCCCCGCGACCGCGCGGCGATGGAGCGCGCGCCGCCGTCGTCGATCATGGCGTTGAGGATCGAGGCCGAACGTTCGACAATGATCTGTAAATCCTCGGCCGGATAGAAGTCGAGATGGAAGTTTATGCCGAAGCGCCCGCGCAGCGGCGCGGTGATCAATCCGGGCCGCGTCGTCGCCCCGACCAGCGTGAATTTGGGCAGATCGAGCTTCACCGACCGCGCCGACGGCCCCTGCCCGATCATCAGATCGAGTTCGAAATCCTCCATCGCCGGATAGAGAATCTCTTCAATCGCCGGATGAAGTCGATGAATCTCGTCAATGAAAAGCACATCGCCTTCTTCAAGATTAGTCAGCAAGGCGGCTAAATCGCCCGCCTTTTCGATCACAGGCCCGGCCGTGGTTTTCATCTTCGCGCCCATCTCGCGGGCGACGATTCCGGCAAGCGTGGTCTTGCCGAGACCCGGCGGCCCATTGAGCAGCACGTGATCCAATGCCTCGCCGCGCGCGCGGGCGGCTTTGATAAAGATGCCCAGGTTGTCCTTGACCTTCTTCTGGCCTATGTATTCGCGCAGGATCTGGGGGCGCAGCGAGAGTTCGATCTGCTGCTCGTCGTCCACGGCGACGCCGCCGACTAGGCGAGATTCGTCTGCCGCTGTTTGCTTATCAGGCGCCATCATAATTGCTTTCTCCATAGATCGAGACCGACGAGAAGAACATCATCCAGCCATTTATCAAGCCGTTGCGTCACTTGCGCCTCCTCATCTTCTAATGAAAATTGAAATGGAGTCTTACTGAGAGGTATAGCTGGTTGGCCCAAGTTTTGAAGTCTGCCCCAGGCGGAAATAGCCATCAATCCAAGAAATTCTGCCCCCATTGAGTGAAACGATACTACTATTTCAAAGGAATGCTTTCCGTAGATGAACAACCGACACCAGGCCTGATAAGTGTCCACATCTGCTTGATAGCCCATTTCACCGGCGATCACTTCAGCGGTTTCTCCAAACATAGAGGCATTCAGCTCATCATTGCGATGAGCTGTGGCCGTATATTGCAGATCTGCGGATCTAAATGCTGCGAACAGCTTTTCTGCAGGAATAGCGAGCTTTTGCTGTACGAACTCTTCGAGGCGACGTGAATGCGTAAATTGCCTGGAAGAAACCTGTTTTCTCTCTCTCAAACGTTTGGTCGCTGCGGCGATGATTTGTTGCAGTGGGTCGCCTGCGAGGATGACTTGCTCCGACAAGCTCAATGCTTGATTGAAAGCCTTCTTCTGAATTCTTGCAAACAAATTGACTAGTGGCGCAAGATCGCCATGGTCTGCCTTCTCTAAACTCTCAATATACTCAACGCGCTCATCGCGGTTAACCACTAATGGAAACCAAACGGCGCGCAAAAATACTAGAGACGCCAGCGCGCGAGCCACGCGCCCATTGCCGTCCTGGAACGGGTGAATCTGCGCGAATCGATGATGCAGCCATGCGGCTTCAATTTCCGGCGGTAGGCCTTTTTGTCGATGCTCCTGATGCATGGCGATCAAATGATCCATCTCAGAGGCCACATGTTCGGGCGGGCAGTATTCATGCAATCCTCCATCAGGACGCGTCGGATTGTTAGGAAGGCGTTTCCAATCGCCACGCAGTAAATCGAGCTCATCAGCTCGCCCCAGAGTGTCAACCGCGTCGGTCTTCTCTTGATGCCGCGTGAAAGCCTGATGGAGTTCCTTGATATATGATGTCGAAAGTTCACGCCGTTGCGCGACGAAATCGAATAGCCCTTCCACAACCTCTTGCTGATCCTTGAGCATCGGTAGGATTCGCTCTACAGGTTTATCAGTGCTGCCGTGGGGAATCAGGCTGGCCTCGATTCCTTTCTCAATAAGCGTTTGCGTGACGCCGCGATCTATTGAGTAGAGGTTTTCGATAATTCCTGTTTCAATTGCCCATTCGCGGATTAGTCTCTCGTTGAAATGTTTCAACGAGTCGGAATCACGAAGTTTTTCCGAATACTTTTGCCAGGCGGCGGACAGGGCGGGAAGTTCCGGCGCAGCCAATTCAGGCCAGTTTTGAGGCAAATCTTCGATTGGTCGCCATCTGTAATCCTTCATTGTTTGGCCAACTTTCTCAACGATTGTTTCAGCGCCGCTTCAAAATTCGTGTCCGAATCCTCTTTCAATACAGCCGAAACAGCCTTTTCCGCTGCCGCCTTCTGATAACCAAGGTTGATCAGAGCCGAGATCAGGTCATCGCGCATCGCCTCGCCGACGCTGATGACCGCTCCAGCCCTCAACTGCTCCTCCATTTCAGGCGACGCGAGCTGCGCGACCTTGTCTTTCAACTCAACCAGCATTCGTTCGGCGGTCTTCTTTCCTATGCCTGGAACTCCGACCAGTTTCGCCAGGTTACTGCTGCGAATGGCGTGGATTAATTCTTCAGCGCTCATTCCCGACAACGCCGTGATGGCCAGTTTCGGACCGATTCCCGAAACTCCGATCATGAGAAGAAACAATCTTTTTTCGCGTTCGGTTCGGAAGCCGAAAAGTTGCAGCGCATCTTCACGCACGTAGGTGTATGCGCGCAACGAGACCTCGGCGCCAGGATCGCCCAGGTCGTAAAATGTCGAAAGTGGGACGGTCAGCTCATAGCCGACGCCGCCGACGTCTACGATCACGGAGTTAGGCTGTTTCTGAATTAGTTTGCCGGTGATATGCGCGATCAAAATTCACTCCTGGGCGCCAGTTGGTTGCGCGTGCTGAACTTTGTTTCCTAGATGGAATACCCAGTTTACGAATCGTCACGCGCGCCTGTCAATTTGCGCGCAATCCCCTTGCAAACCATAAAGTTGACAGCCTTGGCGACGCTGAGCTATCGTTGGCGACTAAGAGCGAATCACGGGTTAAATAGGGCGGATAAGACACCAACGTCGGCCGCTCGCGGTCGAATCCCGACACCATGAAAACAGAGAAGGTTTCAGAATTAACGACAAATCGTCTCTCGATCTATTTGCGCTGTCTGAACGAGCTGTCAGTCTTCAAGGTGAAGACCATCTCTTCACAGGCGATGGCCGATCAGTTCAATCTCAATTCGGCGCAGATTCGCAAAGACCTTGCGTATTTCGGCGAATTCGGCGTTCGCGGCGTCGGGTATTACGTCGAGGATTTGCGTCAGCATTTGATGAAGATTCTCGGTCTGACCGAGAAGCGCCGGGTGGCGATAGTCGGGCTGGGAAACCTGGGGATGGCGCTGGCCAATTACCAGGGTTTCAGCCATAACAACTTCGAGATCGCAGCTTTATTCGACGCCGATACTGAGAAGATCGGGAAGAAAACGCGCGCCGGACTGGAGATTCATGACGCGCTTAAGATCGGCGAAACCATTAAGCGCGAATCTATCGAGATCGTGATCATCGCCGTGCCCGCGCCCGCCGCCGAGAGAGTTCTCGAAGAGGTTACGGAGGCTGGGGTACGCGCCGTGCTCAATTTCGCGCCAGTCCACCTCAACCCGAGGCCCGGCGTCAAAGTCAAAAATGTCGACCTGACGATCTCGCTCGAAAGCCTGTCTTACTTCCTGGCCAACCCGAGCGACGAGGCCGTCAACGTGCATTACCGAGAGTTCCTGCGCCAGGATGCTAATGGCGCCGGAGGAAACTTATAATGCTATTCGATACAAGAGCTGCCTCGTAAGAAGCAAGATGACCGATGGTAGACGAGCAGAAAGTCAAAGAGCAAATTGTCGAGATCGCCACACGCTGTTACGACCGTGGCCTGCTGGTGGCTGGCGACGGTAACATCAGCGCGCGCGTCGCGCCCAACCGCATCATCGCCACGCCTTCGGGCGTCAGCAAAGGCTGGATGAAGCCGGATATGATGGTCGTCGTCGACATCGAGGGCAATCCTCTCGAACCGTCAGACCTCAGCGTTTCGTCCGAATGGCCAATGCATCGAGTCATTTATCAGGCGCGCCCCGACGTCAACGCCGTGGTTCACGCGCATCCGCCGTACGCCACCGGCTTCGCCGTCGCCGGCCTCAGCTTGAGCAAGGCGATTCTTTCGGAGGTCGTGTTGACGCTCGGCTGTGTGCCGCTCGCGACTTACGGGACCCCTTCGACACGCGAGTTGACCGACGCGATCGAGCCATATCTGGAATTTCACGACGCGCTGTTGATGGCCAATCACGGCGCGGTGGCTTACGCCGACACGCTCGAAAAGGCGTTCAACAAACTCGAGACGCTCGAACACACCTGTAAAATAAGCTTCATCGCCCGCTCCCTGGGTAACGAAAACACCATCCCGGACCGCGCAGTCGAAAAACTTTTTGAAATCCGCGAACGCAACGGCGCCATGCGCCCCGAAGCCCGAGCCGGACAGGTCTGTTCTTATACGCCGGGGGAGAATAGCGGCGGGATGACGGGGCGAGGCGCTGACGGGCAGAATGAACAAGTGACGTTGACTCGCGCGGAACTTGTGGAATTGTTGGTAGAATCGGCGAGGTTGTTTCAATGATAGTCACGCGGCAAAAGCGCGTGGGGAGACGGCAAATGAAAGAGACTGAGAAGAAACGCATAGTCCAGGCTCCTTTTTCGGGCGGCTCGGATTTGCCGGGGCAAGTCCTGAGCGTGGAGTTGGGCAAAGACGAAGAAGTCATCTGGCAATGGACGCACCGCCCGGACGGGACGAGCGCGGTCACCGGATACGAGGTTGTCAAAAAGACTGAAGAGCAGAGCGAAAGGAGCAAGAAGTAAATGGAAGCTTTGGGAATGATCGAGACGAAAGGCCTGGTGGCGATGATCGAAGCGGCGGACGCTATGGTCAAGGCGGCGAACGTCAGCCTGGTCGGTTACGAGAAGATCGGAGGCGGGTTCGTCACCGCGATCGTGCGTGGCGAGGTCGCGGCGGTCAAGGCCGCCACCGACGCCGGCGCGGCTGCGGCGCGCCGTGTGGGCGAGTTGGTCAGCGTCCACGTCATCCCGCGCCCACACTCGTCGGTCGACGAAAACCTGCCCGTGGCGCTCCAATTGAGTAGCGGGAAATAGAGGAGAAGTGGGAGTGGGAGACAAGGGGACAAGGGGACAAGGAGAAGGGGAGACAAGGAAAGGGAATTTCTTGTCTCCTTGTCTCCTTGTCTCCTTGTCTCCTTGTCCTCTTGTCCCTACTCCCCAATCACTATGATCATCGGACGCATCATCGGCAATGTCGTGGCGACGCGCAAAGACCCTCGCCTCGAAGGCAAAAAGCTCCTGCTCGTCCGCCCCATCACGGTCACAGGCGAAGACGAGAGCAGCTATCTGGTTGCGGTCGACACCGTCGGCGCTGGCTATCGTGAAAAGGTGCTGGTCGTGTCGGGCAGCAGCGCGCGTATGGCCGATGGGCTGAAAGACCGGCCTATTGACGCGGCGATCGTCGGGATTATCGACACGGTTGAAGTGACAGATTGACATGACTACCATCCGCATAGCGCTCGCGCAGATCAATCCCACAGTCGGCGATTTCGCCGGCAACACGGCCAAGATCATTTCCAGCATCGAGCGCGCGCGTGAAATCGGCGCGGACATCGTCGCGGTTCCCGAACTCTCGCTGCCCGGTTATCCGCCGGAAGACCTGTTGCTCAAACCGCAATTCATCACCGCGAACCTACAAGCCCTGGACCGAGTCATCACCGCGTCGTCCGGCATAATTTCGATCGTCGGTTTCGTGGACAGGACGACCGACATTCACAACGCGGCGGCGGTGATCTGTGACGGGCGGTTGAAAGGCGTCTACCACAAAAACTTCCTTCCGAATTACAGCGTCTTCGACGAGTACCGTTATTTCGACGCGGGGCAAACGACGCCGGTCTTCTCATACGGCGACGCGCTGATCGGCGTGAACATCTGCGAAGACATCTGGTATCCGGGCGGGCCGACGCAGGTTCAGGCGCTGGCGGGGGCGCAGATAATCATAAACATCTCGGCCTCGCCCTACCACGCGGGCAAAGGGCGCGACCGCGAGCGGATGCTGGCCACGCGCGCCGAAGACAACGCCGTCGCGCTCGCTTACGTGAACCTGGTGGGCGGACAGGACGAACTGGTCTTCGACGGTCAGAGCCTGGTCATCAGCGAGAACGGGCGCATCGTCGCCCGCGGCAAATTGTTCGAGGAAGACCTGATCGTCGCAGACATCAACGCCGAAAGAGTTTTCAAAGAGCGCCTGCATGACCCGCGCCGGAGGCAGGAGCGAATCGATCTGGCGGCGGCGGGCGTCAGCGTCGAGCGGATCCAGCTTAGAGGACAGCCGTTTGAAAAGGCGAGACCTGAGATCGGGATCCGGCATGCGAGGCCGCACGCGCTCCCCGGATCGGCCGAAGAGATTTATCAGGCCCTGGTCATCGGCGCGCGCGATTACGTCCGCAAGAATGGCTTCCAGAGTGTGCTTATCGGATCATCAGGCGGAATCGATTCGGCGCTGACGGCCTGCATCGCCGTAGACGCGCTCGGCGCCGAACACGTCACCTGCGTCTTTATGCCCACGCGCTATTCGTCTTCCGAAAGCGCGCGCGACGCCAGACAGTTGGCCGAAAACCTCGGCGTCCCCTACCACGTCATCCCGATTGAAGACACTTTCAGACAATATCTGGAAATGCTCAAACCGGTCTTTGCCGACACGCCTTTGGGAGTCGCGGAAGAGAACATCCAGGCGCGCATTCGCGGCAACATTCTGATGGCGCTCTCGAACAAATTCGGCGCGCTGGTCTTCTCGACCGGCAACAAGAGCGAGACCAGCGTCGGCTATTCGACGCTTTACGGCGACATGGCGGGCGGCTTCGCGGTGATCAAGGACGTGCCGAAGACGCTGGTTTACGAACTCTCGGAATACGTCAACCGGCGCACGAGCAAACCGGTCATCCCCGAATACATCATCAGGCGCGCGCCGTCAGCCGAACTTCGCGACAACCAGACCGATCAGGATACGCTGCCGCCTTATGACGTCCTCGACACGATCCTGGAACTTTATGTCGAACAGGATTTGAGCCTCGAAGCGATCCTCTTGGAAAAGGCGGGGGCCGAAGGCTACGACGAAAAGACCGTCCGCTGGGTCATCCGGCAGGTAGACATCAACGAATACAAGCGCCGGCAGGCCGCGCCCGGAATCAAGATCACTCCGCGCGCCTTCGGACGCGACCGGCGAATGCCGATCACGAATAAATTTCATGGATAAGCCGAATGCGGAATGCGGAATGCGGAATGCGGAATTGAAAAATTCAGCGCGCGCTTTCGCAATCGCAAGATGGGTGGCGCGGATTGGCGATAAGGCATTCCGCATTCCGCATTCCGCATTCCGCATTCCGCATTCAAATGAATCTTCCAAACCTGCTCACACTCGTCCGCATCTTCATCGTACCGCTGCTGGTGGTGGTGTTGCTAACCAGGTTTTCCGAGGATTGGGTCGGGCTGCCGCAGCACATCGCGGGCGTGAGCCTCTTTCTGTTCGCCGCGATCACCGATGTTCTCGACGGATGGATCGCGCGGCGGCGGAAGCAGGTCTCACGGTTCGGGATTCTGCTCGACCCGATAGCCGATAAACTGCTCATCTCCGCCGCGTTCATCTCGCTGGTCGAGAACAGGCTGGCGCCGGCCTGGGCTGTGGTGATAATCGTCGGGCGCGAATTCGCCGTGTCGGGCCTGCGGGCGGTGGCGGCCAGCGAGGGCTGGGCGATCCCGGCCTCGAAGGCCGGCAAGTTCAAAATGTTCTCCCAGGTGGTAACCATCAGCCTGCTGATCACATCGTCAGTAGACGGCCAGCCGCCGGTCGAGACAAAAGCGTTTCCCATTATCGCATTCTGGACGGTGCCCGAGATGCGCGCCGCGCTGCAACACCTCTTCGGCGCCGGCGACCTGAACTGGCTCGATTGGAGAGTGCTCTTTTACGGGCTGGGCCGCGGCTTACTGTGGCTGGTGGTGATCTCGTCGTGCTGGTCGATGTACGGATATTTCCGGGGGTTTTACGGGAGCGTTCGCGAGAATCTCGGAGCCCGCGACGGCGCCTGGAAGCGAGCGGAACCGGATGCGTTAGAAGTCCACGTAAATTTGATAGGTGAAAAAGAGAGATGATTGTCGAATATGAAGGTAAACGCCCGCGCATCGGCCGCGATGTATTTATAGCCCCGACCGCGGTGATCATCGGCGACGTCGAGATCGGCGACGGCGCGAGCGTGTGGTACGGCGTCGTGCTGCGCGGCGACGAGGGCCGGATCGTCATCGGGCGCGGCTCGAACGTTCAGGACAACACGGTCATTCACACCACGCCCAAAATTCCCACGATTCTCAAGGAAGATGTGACCATCGGCCACGGCGCGCTGCTCGAAGGCTGCACGGTCGAAGACGGCGCGGTCGTCGGGATGGGCGCGGTCGTGCTGCACGCGGCGGTAATCGGCCGACAGGCGATGGTCGCTGCGGGCAGTGTAGTAACTCAGGGCGCGATCATCCCCCCGCGCACATTGGCCGCAGGCTCTCCCGCAGTAGTCAAGAAAGAACTCTCCGGCGCGGCCCTGGCGTCGGTCGAATTCAGCGCGAAAATTTATCACGAGCTTTCCGCGAGTTATCTCAAGCAACGACTCGATGATCCGGCGCGCGCAAAAGCAGACTGACGCATTTGAAGTCGCGTCAATCTGAAACGATAATCTGGTCTAGCAAGCGCGAAATTTATAAATTATGAAGGAGGCGCAATGCAGCAGACAGTCGAAGCTATATATGAGAGCGGTGGGTTCAGGTTGATTGCCCCTGCAGATCTCCAGCTTTTTGAAGGGCAAAAGGTTCGTTTGATTATCGAGCCACCAGACCAATCGGCGACAAACCCGTTGGATCTAGCTGCGCAGGTGTATGAAGGGCTTTCTGATAGCCAGATTGAGGAGATTGAACGGATCGCTCTGGATAGGGATGATTTCTTTGGAGAAAGGGTCCAATAACGCCAATGCCGCCAATGCTAGTAGACACGGATGTTCTTTCGGCGATTATGCGCCGAAGCCAAGCGGCTACAGCGAAAGCGGCGGCATACCCGTCTGTCCATAGTCTATTTAGCTTCTCAATAATCACACGCTACGAGATTCTGCGGGGGCTAAAGGCCAAGAATGCGACCAAGCAGATTGCGGCTTTTGAGCTCCTGTGCGTATCGAGCAATGTTATTGCCCTGACTGACGCCATCGTTGATAAAGCCGCTGAGATTTATGCTGAATTACACAGCCAAGGGCGGTTGATCGGCGACGCTGATATTTTGATTGCCGCTTCGGCTTTGGCTAATGGTTGCGGAGTTGCGACCAACAATGAAAAGCATTTCAAGCGCGTACCAGGCCTTCATATTGAAAACTGGCTCAAATGACCTGCAATAAGCGCAACAAGTATAACGACGAACAGGCGAAACGTGGTTTCACGAACGATCTCCCATTATCGCATCCTTGACAAACTCGGCTCTGGAGGGATGGGAGAGGTCTATCTGGCTGAAGACAGGCGGCTGGGGCGCAAGCTGGCTCTGAAAATACTGCCCGCCGAATTCACGCGGGACCCGGACCGCGTGGCGCGGTTCGAGCAGGAGGCGCGCGCGGCCTCGGCCCTTAATCATCCGAACATCATCACGATCTACGAAGTCGGCGAACACGAGGGCGCTCATTTCATCGCCACTGAATTCGTCGAAGGCCGGACGCTGCGCCAGTCGGGGCCGCCCGGCGGGATGCCGCTCGGCGAGGCTCTGGAGGTCGCGATCCAGGTCGCCGGCGCGCTTCAGGCCGCGCACGAAGCGGGCATCACGCACCGCGACATCAAGCCCGAGAACGTGATGATCCGCCCCGACGGTTATGTCAAGGTCCTGGATTTCGGCCTGGCCAAACTCACGGAAAAATCGGACCCGAAGATCGATCCCGCGAAAGTTGATAAAGAGGCCGCGACGGTGCTCAGACCAAAAACCGACCCTGGTACGGTCATGGGCACGGTGACATATATGTCACCCGAACAGGCGCGCGGACTTAGCGTCGACGCGCGCAGCGACATCTTCAGCCTCGGCGTAATGCTTTACGAGATGGTCGCGGGACGCCCGCCTTTCGAAGGCTCGACGTCGAGCGACGTGATTGCGGCGATACTGGTCCGCGAGCCTGCGCCGATCTCGCGACTCGTCGCCGGGATTCCTTCGGAATTCGAGTGGATTTTGAACAAGGCTCTGCGCAAAGAGCGCGACGACCGCTACGAAACCGTTAGAAGTCTCCTCAGCGACCTGAAACTCCTGAAAAGCAGGCTGGACTTCGAATCCGCGCTCGCCCACGCCAGCCAGCCTCAATCGTTATTTGGAATCAGCGACGAGGCGAGGGCGGAAATCGGCGAGGCCATGACCGCCGAGATCAGCGGCTTTGTGGACGATGTCATCGCGTCGCCGATTCGTCGCAGTTCCGGCCACGCGATCGATTCGCTGGCGATCCTGCCCCTGGCCAACGATGGCGCCGACGCCGAGATGGAATACCTCGGCGACGGCATCATCGAAAGCATCATCAACAGCCTGACGCAACTTCCTCAATTGCGCGTCATCCCTCGCAGCACGGTATTTCGCTACAAAGGCCGGACAGTCGATCCGGAGGAAATCGGCAGGGAGCTGGGCGTGCGCGCCGTGCTCACCGGACGAATTCTGCAACACGGCGATTCGCTGATCGTCAAGACCGAACTTGTAGACGTCGGCCGTCACACGCAACTATGGGGCGAACAATACCGCCGCTCCTTCACCGACATCTTCTCGCTGCAGGACGACATCTCGCAGGAGATCAGCGGAAAGCTGCGGCTGCAATTGTCCGGCGAGGAGCGTCAGAAGCTGGTCAAACGTTACACTGACAACACCGAAGCCTATCGCCTCTACCTGAAAGGCCGCCACTTCGTCCACAAGCGCACGCCCGATTGGATCAGGAAGGGCGTCGAATGTTTCTTGCAGGCGATCGATCTCGACCCAAACTACGCGCTGGCTTACGCCGGGTTGGCCGAAGCCTACGGTTTTCTGGCCTCCTCGACCGGGGGCCAGCCGCCGCGCGAAGCCTATCCGAAGGCCAAGGCCGCCGCGACGAAGGCGCTGGAGCTTGAAGAGACTCTAGGCGAGGCGCATTGCACGCTGGGATTCTTCCGGCTGCTTTACGACTGGGATTTTGCCGCCGCCGAGAATGAGTTCAGGCGCGCCATCGAACTCAGCCCCAATTTCGCCAACGCCTGGGACGGTTACGGCTTCTATTTCAAAGCCACGGGCCAGAGCGAAGCCTCCATACGCTCCTGCCAGCGCGCCCAGGAACTCGAGCCGCTCTCGCTATTCATCACGCTCAGTCTGGCCTGGGCGTATTACTTCGCGCGCCAGTATGACCGCGCGATGGAGCAGGGCGCCAAGGCGCTGGACATGGACCCGAACTTCGGCTTCGCGTACTGGCACCGCGGGATGGCCTACATCCAGCAGAAGAAATTCGGCGACGCCATCACCGCACTGCGCAAAGCGATCAGCCTCTCCGGCCCGGCCACGACTTTCATCTCCTACCTCGGATACGCCAACGCGCGGCTGGGTAAGAGCCGCGAAGCCCGGCAGATGATCGCGCAGTTGGAGCGCGTCTCGAAGCGACAGTACGTCTCGTCGTATTTCATCGCGGTAATCTATCTGGGATTGGGCGATCTGGACCGGGCGTTCGAGTGGCTCGAGAAGGCTTACCAGGAGCGCTCGGGTTTTATGGCGTTCATTAACGTCGAACCGATGCTGGACGCCCTGCGCGGCGATCCGAGGTTCAAAGCGCTGGCTGAGAAAATAAGACCTCTTTCCTGAAGTCAAAGTACGCCGACTAGATCAGATTGCGAATCAATGTACGGCGTACTGAAATGAGGGTACGGATCAGTACCGCGAGCGGTAGCGAGCGCGACACAAAATGAAGCGCGCTCGCTACCGCTCGCGGTACTGAT
>DATCXQ010000819.1:0-5176 GCA_036565725.1 Blastocatellia bacterium | reverse complement strand
CCCGTCGCCCAGTCGCCTCCTCACTTCTTCAATAACGTTTCAATATACTTAATCACCGCTCTCAGCGCCTTACCGCGATGGCTGCGGGACGATTTCTCTTCCGGCGAGAGTTCGGCGAAAGTGCGGCCGAGTTCGGTGTCGATGAAGATCGGGTCGTAGCCGAAACCGCCGGCGCCGCGCGGCGCAAGGGCGATTCTGCCCTCGCATCGGCCTTCGAAGGTTTGCCTGATTCGCGGCCTTACCGGCGAGTCAACCAACGCCCCGTCCAGATGCCAGTCGAAATTTCGCTTATCTGAGGTTTCACCAGCCGCGCCGACCAGAGCGACGACGCATACAAACCTTGCCGTCCGCTTTTCTTCAGGCGCGTTTTTCATCTCTTCCAACAACAACGCGATCTGTTGGTCGCTACTCAGTCCTTCGCCGCCGTAACGCGCCGAATAGACTCCCGGTCGCCCGTCGAGCGCATCGACCTCCAACCCCGAATCGTCCGCGAGCGTAAGCAGCCCGCTGGCCGCGTGGTAATAATCAGCTTTGATGATTGCGTTTTCGACAAATGTCGTCCCGGTCTCTTCGACCGGAGGCGGGACCTGCGGCAGGTCTTCGAGGCCGATCGCGCGACAGTCCAACCCTTCAAGCAAAGACGCGATCTCGGCCACTTTGCCTTTGTTGGAAGTCGCGATCAGAAGGGGACCGATTGGGGATTGGGGATTGGGGATTGCGGATTGCGGAGAGTTGATGGTTGGCGATTTCATTCCGTCTTAATGATTTGAGATGCAGTTCCACTATGGATTCGAAGATATGATCGATCTTACCGCAATCCGCAATCCGCAATCCGCAATCTGCAGCGCTTACTCGGCGCGCTGCGCCTCGACGAAGACCAGGGTGGTGTTGCCGACGCGGATCTGGTCGTAACTTTGAAGCGCCTGCGCTTCGGTAATCTCCCGCCCGTTGACGAAAGTGCCGTTGCGCGAGAGATCGTCTTTGATCAGGCACCGCCCGTCGCGGTAGACGATGATCGCGTGCGACCCGCTTACAGTTTCGTCCTCGATCAGAACGTCGCAGACGGGGTTGGCGCCGATCCGATTGTATCCGGCGTAAATGCGGAAGTCTTCGCCGTCGGGGTTGTGGCTGAAAGTGACAAGCCAGCCGACGATGCGCCCCTTGGATTTGCGCTGCGGCGCGGATTGGTCGAGCATCATCGTGCGGCGGTCCAGACTCGGCGTGACCGGCTGCGGCGCCGGCGCCTGCGTGTGAGGACGCCAACTATCTTGACTTGCGGCCGGAGGCTCAATAGGCCCCGACACCCTGAACAGATCGGCGGACGCCGAATTGTGAGACTCTGACGGTGGAACCGCCGGAGTAATCTCGGTCGGAATGAACGCGGGGACCGCCGCGGGCGGCGGCGGCGCCGGAGGCGGGGTTGTCGTAGATTCGGAGGTCTCGAACACGGTCTCGCGAGTATCGCGGGTATCGACCCGCGTCGTGAAATCGTTCGTACTCTGTAAAGTGGCGTAAGTGGCCGGGCCAGTCCCTCGGCCCGCATCAATCGCCGTGACCGGAGTCTCCACACGCGTCGCGAAATCCGCATCCCGGTTTTCAAATTGCGGCTGCGGGCAATAGGGGCAATGCTCATAAACCCCACTGTAAACATGACCCTGCGCGCAATTGATCAGCGAAGACGTTGAATTAGATGATCGTGTGAATGAATTGCCACAATTACCGCAGAATTTGGCGGTGTCCAGGTTTTGATTACGACAGTTTGGGCAGATCACCATCTGTATCCTCCAGTTAATTTGCAGTGAATTGGCGGACTTTTCATGGTCAGTCAATGTGGATGAAGACGCCCAATACTATACTGTCGAACCGCGGTTTTGTTAATGGCTGCGGGGAATTTGTCAAAGCGGTACAGTTCGGGGGCGTAAGCCACTGGCTTACCGACAAGTCAAGCAGATGCGTTTTCGTCACGGCGGCCCAATGGAAATTAGCCGGTGGTTACGTTCGTGCTCCACCACCGGCTAATTTCCATTGGGCCGCCGGCGCAAAGACTTGTGGGGGTAACTAATGGCGTAAGCGATCTAAACATCAATCAAAAGACCTTTTGATTGGCTGCTTATGACCCCAGTACTGCGCCGCGTCAGAACCGGTAGTTGTACCTGAATCCGAAGCCGCGCCCCGGCGCGTCCATTCCCCAACTGATCCCGCGATAGTTCTTGTCGTTGAGATTTTCCAGGTCTATCACCACGTCCTGGTTCTCGCCGATTCGGAATCCTCCGCGAATTCCGCCGGTCAGGAAGCCGGGAATGTAGGTGAACAGAGGGGCGCTGCCCACGCCAGGGCCGAGCACGCGGTTCTGAACCTGGGCCAGCGTCTCGCCGGTCGGACTCAAAAGATCGTCCGCCGTGCCGAACCTGCCGTCGGCGCCCAGCGCGATCAATCCACGCGCCCGCGCGCCGCGCGCGAAGAAGTTGGCGATGGCGCCGCGCGAACGCGTCGCGCCCGTACGGCGGTCTTCGAGGTCGAGCGTCGATAACTTGTCCTGACGCCGCGCGCCGTAAAGATAAGGTTCGATCCAATATCTCCCATTCGAAGAAGTGTAGCGGACGCGAAACCAACCCTGCGGGGCGGGCGTTCCGCCTTCGATGTTCGGCGGAAGTCCCGTGCGCCGGTCTTCGGCGCGCAGCCAGGTGAAGTTTTGACCGAGAGTCCAGTTCCTCGAGATTCGCAGGTCGAATTTCTGCTCTACACCGTAAATCCGCGCGTCGCCGAAATTGGAGCGGATCAGGACGGGGTTGGGCGATGCGGGAACGAAGACCGCGCCGCCCGAGTTCTGCGATGTGATGATCTGATCGCCCAACCGCGAGCCCACGGCGCCTTGAGGCAGGATCAACGCTTGTATGGCGATGTTGTCATAGACGTCGTTGACGAAGCCGTTGACGTCAATGTCTACGCGGCGGCGATGCAGATGTACGCCGCCTTCGTATGTCCAGCTCGTCTCGGGTTTAAGTTGCGCGACGGGAACGCCGGTCGAGACCGCGCCGGAGCCGGCGGTCGAGCCGATGATCGCGCCCCTGCCGGCTAGGTCCACGGCGTTGGCTTCGAATCCGTTGCCGGTCAAACCCAAGGTCCCCAGGTCGGTGATGTGAGGCGTACGAAAGCCGCGGCTGACCTGCGCCGAGACGTTGAACCCTTCGGTGAGTGTGACTATGGCGCCGAAGCGCGGCGTGAAGGCGTCGGCGGTCAATTGATCGTCAGGCCACAGCCGTTGGCCGTTGACAAGAGGCGAATTCACCGCTCGAGAGTCGTAAGCGGCGCGGCTGTAGCGCAGGGCGGCGACCAGCCTCAATCTTTCCGGAATCGCCGTCCACGCGCCTTGCGCGTAGAGGCCGCCGCTGCGGTAAGTCGCCTTGTCCGGCACGCGCGGGCGCGCCAGCGTGACCGCGCCGTTGGCCGGGTCGAATGCGAAAGACGGCGCGCGCACGCGGTCGTTATAAAACTCGCCCCCGACCACCAGATGGATGCGCGACCATTGCCTGGCCGCCTGCCCCTGGGCGCCGTGGACGGCCGTGCGTTCGTATTGATGAGTGATCGCGCCGAGCGGATTCCCCTGGCCGCCCTGGTTGACGCGCTCTTCGCGCTGGGCGTTGTAAGAGTATGAGAGCGCGAACGTGTCGAACGGCCCCGCGCCGAACCTTTCGTAGCGCCCGTAGAAGAAATCGAGCATGAAGTTGCGCAGGTCGGCGATCAGGTTGCCGTCGCCGCCGAGCGTCTGGTCGAAGCGTTTGCCGCCGTCGATCTGCGCGCGCTGGTAATGGAACGAAAGCTGGTCGCGCGGCGTCAGCCTGTAGTTCGTCTTCAACAAGCCGCCGTATTGCGTGAACGCCGTGTCGGTCGAGCGTTCGCCGAAAACGTCGGAGCGTATCCCCAGAAAGCGATTGACTGCGGCGTGCGTGTCGATGCCGCCGCCCGAACGCAAATTGTTGCTGCGGTGCGAGGCCAGGTTGACCAACACGGCGAGGTCCTCGACGCCGAAAGTCACCAGCGAATTTCCGCCGAAGCCGTGGTCGGCGCTGTAGTAATGCGAGCTGATCTGGCCGTGAACTTCGGTTTTGCCGGCGGCGAAGAGCGGTGTTTGCGAAACGAGCTGGACGCTGCCGCCGATCGAGTCGCTGCCGAATTGGGCGCCGTTCGGGCCGCGAATCACCTCGACGGCGCGGAGGTTGCTGACGTCGTTGAGGTTGAAGAAGGTGTTGACGCCGCCGCGCGCCGCCGCCGTCGAAAACCGTATGCCGTCAATGTAATTGACGACCTTGGCGCCGGTCAGCCCCCGGACGAAGATGGCGCCCATGGTCGCCGACGTGCGTTGCAATTGCAGCCCCGGCTCTTCCTGCGCAGCTTGCGCGAGGACGGATTTGGCGCGCTCTCGCAGGCGGCGTTCGTCGATCACGTTGACCTGCTGCGCGGTCTGGTCGAGCGATTGAACCACGCCGACGTCTGCGGCGATCGTGACCTCGGCGGTCAGGGATTCGACGCCGAGCGTGATCTCGATATGGGAATTATCGTCCTCCGGCGCTGACGATACGCGCACAGCCTTGCTCCGGGAGGCGAATCCGCGACCCGTCACGCGCAATTCGTAAGCCCCCGCCGGCGCGCCTTTCAGAACGAATCGTCCCTGCTCGTCCGCGGTCGTTGACGCGACGGCCGATTGGCGAGCGTTCAGCAGCGTCACCGTGGCCTGCGGCACGAAAGCGCCGGTTGAATCTTTCACAACGCCGGCCAACTCCGAACCTTCGACGGTAGAAGCGGCAGCCGGTTGAGCGTTGGCGAGAACTGTCGAAAACAGAACGCAACATAACGCCGCCAAATATCTTTGTAGGCTCATTGAAACTCCTTGGGGAATCAGTTTGTAGCCCCGCCTTTAGGCGGAAGCCTTAGAAACAGATCCATTCCGCGACGCCGAACGCCTCCGCCTGAAGGCGGGACTACGAACTGCGCTTTTCATTCTTTCAGGTCGTCGCAGCGCGACATAACGGCTCTTGCGGAAGAAGGGCATTGAGTACGGCCGTTAGGCTGCATAAGTTTTGCAGCCTAAGGTCTTTTCGGAATTAGATGCGACAACGGCGTAGTGGCGGGTTTTCCCCGCCCGCTCTCGCAATCGAGACGATTGGGCGGGGAAAAC
>DATCXQ010000818.1:0-13024 GCA_036565725.1 Blastocatellia bacterium | reverse complement strand
TCACTGAGAAAAGCACCAGCCGGTGTTTCTTCAAAGGGGTATCCTCCTGTACGGCTGCTGTGTGCTGATTCGGGCTGCAGCAGCCATTTTTTTCAAAAATTAGGCCTGCTTGCGCCTCTATTTCGGCGTAGTGTATCATCGGTTTGCGGTCGGTAAATGGGCTAATCGAGCCTCTTCGCCTCGTCACCCCAGGCTAGGCGCGGATTGAAATAGGATTGAAACAAGGAGCAATATTAAATGTCCATACGCGGCAAACTCACGTTGGTCACACTGTCCGCCTTCATCGCGCTTTATTCGATTGTGGGCGGGATGCTTTCCAAATCCAACAATCCGTTCTTCAGGGCGATCGCCAACCCGGGGCCTTACCCGCAATTGCGCATCTTTGAAGATGTGGTGAAGCATATCGTTCAGGATTATGTTGAAAAGCCGGACCTCGAAAAGGTCCGGGTGGGCGCGCTGCGTGGTTTGACTGAGGGACTTGATCCATATAGCGCCTATCTGTTGCCGCAACAGGTCAAGCAGTATCAGTCTAACAAGTCTCTGCCCGACACTACCGGGATGGTCATCGGTCAGTATTCCGGATTCGCTTACGTGATCGCGGTCGTTCCCGGATCGCCGGCGGAGAAGGCGGGCGTCAAGATCGGCGATGTGATCGAATACGTCGACACTCACGCCACACGCGACCTCGACCTTTACGACGTGAAGTCCTTGCTGTCGGGCGCCCCCGGTTCGACCGTCGAATTGACCTTGATCAATCGCAAAGCGGAAAAGATCAAACTCGTACGGGGCAAGGTTCTGCCGACTCAGACCGAAACGCGCATGCTGGAATCCCAGATCGGCCACATCAAAGTTCCGATCCTCGGCAAAGGACAGTCGGAAGCCGTGGAGAGCGCGATCAAAGAGGTTATCAAGAAAGGCGCGAAATCGATCATTATCGATCTGCGCGGGTCGGCGGGCGGCGATCTGGATGAGGGCGTGAAGGTCGCAGATTTCTTCCTCAAGTCGGGCGTGATCGCCAAATCGATCGGCCGCAAAGAGAAAGTCATCGCCACCTTCGATGCGAAGCCCGAAAACGATCTGACCGAATTGCCCGTGGCCGTGATCATTGACCGCTGGACGGCCGGCGCCTCGGAAATCGTCGCCGCCGCGATTAAGGAAAACCAGCGCGGCGAAGTCGTCGGTGAACGCACGCTCTTCGGGATGGGCTCGGAGCAGGAACTTTTCCCGCTCGATGACGGGTCGGCCCTGCTGTTGACCGTCGCGCGTTACGCCGCGCCCTCAGGCAAGATATTCATGACCGACGGCGTGACTCCGGACATTGAAGTCAAACGCGCCGACCTGGCCGAGGTCACGCCCTCTGATGACGGCAAACAACAGAACGAAGGCGCTCCTCCGGTCGTAGTCGCTCCTAAGCCGGCTGACGATCTGATGCTGAAGAAAGCCATCGAAGTTCTAACCAGCGGCGCCAAAGCTAAGCGCCGCCCGGCATAACGACATTCTCCTCCTCTTCAATCGCTCGAAGCGGATCAAGCCTTAAGGTTTGATCCGCATTTCTTTTGCGCGACAGGTTGCCTGACAGCGCCGTGCGCGAGCGGCTGCGCCACGTAGTAACGACTAAAGTCGTTACTACGTGGCGGCGCGCTTTCGTTGTTTCTGGGCGCCGCAGCGCGACAGGTTGAACTCCGTAGAGTCGCCCACTTGCTTACGCGCGCGGTACTGTTAGGTTACAATCGGGCGCTGATATTCAACTCACGGGGGCGAGCCAGACCGCCTTACCAAAAAAGATCACAACAGTTGGAAGAGTACAAATGTCGCAAGATAAAACTCGAAACGTCATTTTAGCTTTCATTCTTCTCGGCCCGGTGTTTCAAAACGCTCTCGGGCAAGATTGGCCGCGATGGAGGGGCGCCAATGGCGACGGCGCCGTCACGGGCTTCACTGCGCCGAAAGTCTGGCCCGATCAATTGAAACAGCGATGGAAGGTCGAAGTCGGCGTCGGCCATTCGTCGCCGCTGGTCATCGGCGAACGCGTCTATCTGCACGCGCGGCAAGGCGAAGATGAGGTCGCCGCCGCCTACGATCTCAAAACCGGCAAAACAATCTGGCGGGACAGCTATCCGGTAGCCTACACGATGAACCCTGCCGCCACCGGCCACGGCAAAGGTCCGAAATCAACACCGGTATACAGTGACGGTAAACTCTATACCCTCGGCATCACCGGCGTCCTGTCCTGTTATGACGCGGCGAAAGGCAGGTTGCTCTGGCGGAAGGAATTCAAAGAGTTCAAACCCAATTATCCGTTTTTCGGCGTGGCAACATCGCCCATCGTCGATCGCGGCCTGCTGATCGTCCACGTAGGCGGCAATGGCGCCGGCGCGTTGAAAGCCTTCAGCGCCGCGACTGGCGAAGAGAAATGGAGCTGGAACGACGACGGCCCCGCCTACGCCACTCCGATCGTCGTCGAGATCGCCGGCAAACGTCAGATCGTCACCCAGTCGCAGCAGAACATCATCGGCGTCTGGGCCGACAACGGCTCGCTGCTCTGGAAGATTCCGTTCACGACCGAGTACGTCCAGAACATCGTCACGCCGATCCAATACAAAGACCTGCTGATCTTCTCCGGCATCAACAAAGGCGTCTTCGCCGTGCGCGTCGGATGGCGCGACAACCGTTGGGCGACCGACACCGTCTGGCAGAATAAAGAGATCTCAATGTATATGAACTCGCCCCTGCTCGCGGGCGACCTGCTTTTCGGAATGTCGCATAAGAACAAAGGCCAATTCTTCTGCCTCGACGCGGCGACGGGCAAGACGCTCTGGACGGGCGACCCGCGCCAGGGCGAGAACGCCGCGATGGTCATCGCGGGCGATATTATCTTCTCGCTGACCAACGACGCTGACATGATCATTACCAGCGCCGCCGACAAGGGGGCGAAAGCGATCAGGAAATACCACGTGGCCGAGAAGCCGACGTGGGCGCACCCGGCGATCGCCGGCAGGAACATTTTGATCAAGGACGAGACGGCGCTGGCGATGTGGGGCTTGGAGTGATTTGAGGCCGTATAGTCATTCTGAATGATTTCGTATACATTCGCCATTACGAGAACTGGCCGGCCGGGCTTTCGACCGATCAGTTCATAGAGTTGTATACGCTGTGGAGGGAGAGTAAACGCAAGATATCGAATAGAGAAATTGTTCAGTTCGGCGCCAACGACGCCCCGTAACAATGAATAACATTCACGAAGAAGCAAGAAGATTTTGTCTTTTACTTTGTGGTTCTTCGTGTGACTTCGTGGATGTTTTTCTGAGGAGACGAAATGGACAAACATCAAAAGCGAAAACACCTCCTCAGGTTGATAGAGGAGGCCACGGTCGATTGCTACGACCAACATGAGCAGCACTCCGGACTGCTGACGATGATCGCGGAAAGAGTGGAGTGCCCGTTTCACGCCAGGGTCATCGGCGAAGAGGTCAAGGTCACCGAATTCGCCTGGCCGAAGGGCGGCTACGGACTACTCGCGGTTTGTGAACACAACGGCAAGCAATACAAGGTCGACGTCAACTCTCTGGAATGGGTCGAACCTTATCCGGAAGGCTTTGAATGGATCGAAGCTCACAGGCTATGGCGCGAGGAACTTCTTTAAAACGATAATGGCAATCGAACTCTCGATCCCACTCTTACAATCGAGTTACCAGCGAACCTTCGTAGCCGAGATAGACGTTCTCGCCGACAATGAGTTGCTAGTGCGCGGCTCGATGCGCGACCATCGCTTCGCGTTCGAGCACGTCTGGAGGCTCCGTACGCCGGAATACGAAATCACCGAAGCCGCCGCGCGGCAGACCGAAGGCGAATTCGACCCGCGATTGTGCGAACGATACGCCGGCGTCAAGGGCGCGCGCGTCGGGCGTGGTTTTTCCAGACGCGTGCTCTCGGCGTTGGGAGACTCGCCGGGCGCGCAGGAGCATCTGCTCACGGCCATCGAAATGGCCCGCGTCGGACAGCAGGTCTATCAATACACGCCGGAATTCGAAGCCCAATTTCCGTCGAGCGGAGAGGGCGCGACCGAATCCGCGCGAATTACCTGGATGAAAGACCGCGCTTATATGGGCCTGGCTAATACCTGCTACACCTACCGCGACGAAAGCGAGAGCCTGTTTGCGAGCAGGGAGGTGCGCTGCGGCTTCGGCGCCGAACTGACGCGACCGAAGCCCGGCGACCGGCGCGTCTTCTGGCGAAACAAGCGATTGGCGATTGAATCGCAGGCGGGCGGAAACGGCGAGACGATTTACGCCTGCGAGAGCGCGATGGAAGACAGCATCCACGACATCAAGATCGGTTTCGACCTGTCGAGCGACGGCATGGTCTCGAACGCCCGGAGCAGCGGAGCGAGACTGCCTTATCACGGCATCTGTGAAGACCCGCAACTTCGAACACCAGCATTGAACGGATTGAAAGTTACCGGCGCGTTCGTCGGACAGTTCGCCGAACACATCGGAGGCGCGCAAGGCTGCGCGCACCTGTTTGACCTTTCGATTGATGTTCTGCGGTTGTTTAAATTAGGAATGTAGAAGTAGACAGGATGTATGGAATTTCTCGCGATGGAAACGAACCCTGAGAATTCCTGTCAATCCTGTCTGTGCTCGTCTTCGGTGGTGATCGATTCGCCGTAGCCTTCAATCGCGGCGCGCAGCGTGTGCCAGGAGAGGCTGGCGCATTTGACTCGGGCGGGGAATTCGCGGACGCCGGCGAAGATTTTCAGGCGACCCAGGTGGTTCTGTTCGGTTTCGGCGTCGAGGTCGCCTTTGACCATCCGGTGGAATTCGTCGAACATCAGTCCGGCCTCTTCCTTAGTCTTGCCTTTGACGGCTGTGGTCATCATCGAGGCCGAAGCTTTCGAGATCGCGCAGCCCGACCCCTGGAAGCCTACGTCCTTGATTAAGTCGCCGTCCATTTCCAGATAGAGCGTGATCTGATCGCCGCAGAGAGGGTTATAGCCTTCCTGTTCGCAGTTGGCCCTTTCGAGCCGCTTGAAGTTGCGAGGTTTTTTGTTGTGGTCAAGGATGACCTGTTGATAGAGTTCGTTCAGTTCCGCCATTTGCTATTCAATCTCAAATCTTAAATCCCGAATCAAGAGAAAACCTCAATCGCTTTCTGAATCCCGGCGGCCAGCGCGTCGATCTCCTCTTTAGTGTTGTAGAAGGCGACCGAGGCGCGCGCCGTCGCGGGCACGTCGAATCGTTTCATCACGGGCTGCGCGCAATGGTGGCCGGCGCGCACCGCGATGCCTTCCTGATCGAGGATCGTACCGATGTCGTGCGGGTGGATGTCTTCGACCGTGAACGACAGCACGCTCGCTTTTTCGCGCGCCGTCCCGATGATCCTGACGCCGGGAATAGCGCCGATCACCTCGGTCGCGTATTCAAGCAGTTCGTGTTCGTAGGCGGCGATGCGGTCGAGGCCGATACTGTTCAGATAATCGACCGCCGCGCCGAGCGCGATGGCGCCTTCGATGTTCGGCGTGCCGGCCTCGAACTTGTAGGGCAGCGTGTTGTAAGTCGTCTTCTCGAAAGTCACCGACGAAATCATGTCGCCGCCGCCCATCACCGGGGGCATCGATTCGAGCCAGTGACTCTTGCCGTAGAGGACGCCGATGCCCGTGGGACCGCACATCTTGTGACTGGAGAAAGCGTAGAAGTCGCAATCCAGGTCGCGCACGTCGACTTTCAGATGCGGCGCGGCCTGCGCGCCGTCGAGCAGGACGGGTACGTCCTGGCTGTGCGCCAACTCGATGACCCGTTTGACCGGGACGATCGTGCCTAGCGCGTTCGAGATATGGGTGACGGCGACCATCTTGACGCGCTTGTTGAGCATCTGCGCGAACTCTTCGATCATCAATTCGCCGTCGTCGTTGATCGGAATGACGCGCAGCTTCGCCCGCTGCCCGTCGCAGAGCATTTGCCACGGGACGATGTTCGAGTGATGCTCCATCGTGGAGATGATGATCTCGTCGTTTTCGTGTACGAATTTCCGGCCGTAACTCTGCGCGACGAGGTTGATGCCTTCGGTCGCGCCGCGCGTGTAAATGATCTCGTGCGTCTCGGCCGCGTTGATGAACCGCTGAATCCTGACTCGCGCGTCTTCGTATTCGCGCGTCGCCAATTGGCTCAGATAATGCACGCCGCGATGGACGTTGGCGTTCTGCGCGGAGTAATAGTTGGTGATCGCGTCGATCACGACCTGCGGCGTCTGCGATGTCGCGGCGTTGTCCAGATAGACCAGCGGGCGTCCGTGAACCCGCTGTTTGAGTATCGGAAAATCTTCGCGTATCCGATCTACGTCGAATCGGTTTGTCGGCGTCTCCTGCGCGTCAACTTCTTCAAACGCGGCTTGCATCTTTCTATTCATCCTCCAAGATTCGACAGACTCTGGTGTAGTTTGTCGAGAATCACTCTGTCCAAATGTTCACGCGCCGATTTCAATTTGATCCTTCTGATCACGTCCTCGGCGAAGCCGTAAGTCAGCAGCGCCCGCGCGCGTTCGAGGGGGATCCCGCGCGTGGATAGATAGAACAGCTCTTCATCCTCCAATTGTCCCACGGTAGCGCCGTGAGCGCACTTCACGTCGTCGGCGAAAATCTCCAACTGCGGCTTCGTGTCGACGTGGGCGTCGGACGACAGCAGTAAATTTTTATTCAACTGGCGGGCGTCGGTCAGCAGCGCCCCCTCGCGCACGAAGACCTTGCCGCTGAAAACCGCGCGCGAACGCCCGTCGAGAATGCCTTTATAAAGCTGATTGCTCACCGAATGCGGCTTCTGGTGGTCAATAGAAGTATGGCTGTCGGTATGCTGTTTTCCCGTGACCACGTAGAGGCCGTCAATCGTCGTCTCTATATTCTCGCCGGTCAACGCGACGCTCAGGTCGTGCCGCGCGATCTCGGCCCCGAGCGAAAGGGCGTACGACGCGTAATTGCTCGCGCGTTCCTGATGGACCCGGGTCGTGGCGATGTGAAACGCCCGCTCGCTCTCCTGCTGGAAGCGGTAATGCGTGATGACCGCGTCCTCCTTTACGACCACTTCGGTCACGGCGTTGGTGAAATAGACCCCTTCGCCCAACGAGACGTAGCTCTCGATGACCGTGGCCACCGCGCCCGCGCCCGCGACTATCAACACTCGCGGGTGTGACGCCACAGGCTCTTCCGCCGTCGAGATGAAAAGCAGGTGGATCGGCGCATCTACGGCCTTCCCGTCGGGGATGTAAACGAACGCGCCGTCGCCGACGCTCGCGGTGTTGAGCGCGGTGAAGGTCGCGTCGCGGTAATCGGCGTAAGCCGCCAGATGATCGCGCGTGACGTTGGCATGTTCGCTCGGAATTTCAGAGAGATTGGCGGCGAAGCAGCCGTTCGACAACGCGGTCAGACTGGAAAGCTCGCGCGAAAACGCCCCGTTGACGAAGACAAGGCGGCTGTCACGCGATTCCGCGAACATGAACGGCTCGACGTCGCGCGCCGTCAATCTGTTCAAGCCGTTCATCTCAGGGTCGAACAGCTCGCGGTACGGAACCTTCAGAATCGGCGCCGCGTTCGTGTACTTCCACTCCTCATCGCGCGTGGTCGGAAAATCGAGCGATTCGAAAGCCGCGCCCGCTTTTTCGCGCAGGTTCGCCAGCCACGCCGGGTCGCGCCCCTCGCGCGCTTGAGCCAACAGCTTATATGCCGAAAAGATATTATCTTTCTCTTTGACGACTTGAGTCATAAGTCGAAATTCAATGCTAAAAATTTCGAGTAAAGAACTTCAGCCACGAATGAACACGAATGAACACTAATCTCTTTGTTGGACTTGATGTTGACTTGCTACCCTTCGCCATCATTCGTGAATATTCGTTTTCATTCGTGGCTACAATTCTTTTTCTTGAACGCTCCGGCTTAGCGCTCACGCCAAAGCGCCCGCGCCCTTGAGCCAATCGTATCCCTTCTTCTCCAGCTCGAGCGCCAGTTCCTTGCCGCCGGATTTGACGATCCGGCCTCGGTAGAGCACGTGGACAAAATGCGGCTCGATGTAATTGAGCAGCCGCTGGTAGTGCGTGACCAGGATGATCGCGTTGTCCTTGTTGGCCAGCTTGTTGACTCCGCCCGCGACGATGCGCAGCGCGTCAATGTCCAGGCCGGAATCTGTCTCGTCCAGGACGGCCAGCTTCGGTTCGAGCACGGCCATTTGCAGTATCTCGTTGCGCTTCTTCTCGCCGCCGGAGAAGCCTTCGTTGACGGAGCGGTTGATGAAGCTCGCGTCCATTTCGACGATCTTCAGCTTCTCGCGGATCAGGTCGTCGAATTCCAGCGGGTCGAGTTCGTCGCGCTCCTCGAATTTCGCCTTTTCGTTGTAGGCCATGCGCAGGAAGTTGGCGTTGCTCACGCCGGGAATCTCGACCGGGTATTGAAAAGCCATGAAGACCCCGAGTCGCGCCCGCTCGTCAGGCTCGATCTCCAGCAGGTTTCGGCCCTCGTAGATCACTTCGCCTTCAGTGACTTCGTAGGACGGATGGCCCGCGAGCACTTTCGCCAGCGTGCTCTTGCCCGAACCGTTCGGCCCCATGATCGCGTGAACCTCTCCCGCTTTGATCGAGAGATCGAGTCCATTCAAAATCTCCTTGCCGTCGATCACGGCGTGTAAATTACGAATCTCCAGCACTATCAAACTCTCCTTCAATCTGTGACTTCGATGATCGCTTCGATTTCGACCGGGATGCCGCTAGGCAGCGACCCCATCCCGACCGCCGAGCGCGCGTGCCGCCCGTTTTCGCCGAACA
The DNA here is from genome assembly GCA_036565725.1 of Blastocatellia bacterium. Taxonomy (GTDB): domain Bacteria; phylum Acidobacteriota; class Blastocatellia; order RBC074; family RBC074; genus JAJVID01. The sequence goes on along the minus strand of DATCXQ010000818.1, from coordinate 4,222 downwards.
CCTCGATGAACAGGTCGGAGCAGCCGTTGATGACGAACGGATGATCCTCGAAATCGGTCGTGGCGTTGACCATTCCGAGGACCTTGACCACGCGCTTGACGCGCCGCAGCGTGCCCAGTTCCTGCTTCATCACGGCCAGCAATATCAAACCCGTCTCGCGCGCGAACTGATAGGCTTGCTCTTTAGTGAATTCAATGCCCACCTTGCCTTTCGCGAGCGCGCCCTTGCCCGCCAGGAACATCAGGTTCCCTGCGCGCACGGCGTGAACGTAATTGCCCCCCGGCTTCGGCACGGACGGCAGCTGTTCTTCAATCTCCGAAAATCTTTCTGACATAGCGACCTCCTCTCCTACGAAAACCCTAGGAGCGCAGGCATCCTTGCCTGCTTACTTCGATCAGTCAGCCATCGCCGGAAGCAAGCAGGCAAGGATGCCTGCGCTCCCAGGCGGCCAGTTCGGCTTATCAAGCCTGACCGCTTGAAGGCTGGACTACAAACAACTTGATCAATGCAATCGCCGAAACGAGGAACCACACTCCTTCCAGAATGATGAAAGGAACGAAGCTGATCAGGTACGACGAGTAGCAGGCCAGCCCGGCCCCGATGACGTTCAGCGATGTGTAGAGCCGGGAGTCCTGGGAGACGCGCTTGATCAAATTCAAAAAATAGGCGAGCAGCAGCAACCCCACGCCTATCGAGCCGACTATGGTCGGAAAATCGCCATGCATTGCGCGCCTCCAAATTCCGTTAGCCGACGCTGCCCTCCAACTTCAATCCGAGCAGCCGGGTCGCTTCTACCGCGAACTCCATCGGCAATTCGCGGAAGACTTCTTTGCAGAACCCGTTGATGATCATCGAGACCGCGTCCTCGGTCGAAACGCCGCGCTGGTTGAAATAGAAGATCTGCTCCTCGCTGATCTTCGAGGTCGAAGCCTCGTGCTCGATTTTCGCCGAATTGTTCCCGACCTCTATGTAGGGGAAGGTGTTCGCGCCGGAGCGGCCCCCGATGAGCAGGCTGTCGCACTGCGAGTAGTTCCTCGCGTTCTCGGCCTTCGGCAATATCTTCACCAGACCGCGATAGCTGTTGTTCGAAAGCCCGGCCGAGATGCCCTTCGAGATGATCCGGCTGCGAGTATTTTTGCCGATGTGGATCATCTTGGTTCCGGTGTCGGCCTGCTGCCGGTGGTTCGTGAGCGCGACCGAGTAAAACTCGCCGATCGAATTGTCGCCCTGCAGGATGCAACTCGGATACTTCCACGTGATCGCCGACCCTGTCTCCACCTGTGTCCACGATATCTTCGAGTTGACGCCCGCGCATTTGCCGCGCTTGGTGACGAAGTTGTAAATGCCCCCGCGCCCTTCTTCATCGCCCGCGTACCAGTTCTGCACGGTCGAGTATTTGATCTCCGCGTTGTCCAGCGCTACGAGTTCGACGACGGCTGCGTGCAACTGGTTCTTGTCGAATTTGGGCGCCGTACAACCTTCGAGATATGAGACGTGGCTGCCTTCTTCGGCGATGATCAGCGTACGCTCGAACTGCCCCGACTCCGAGTTGTTGATGCGGAAATAAGATGACAGCTCCATCGGACAGCGCACGCCTTTCGGGATGTAACAGAACGAGCCGTCCGAAAAGACCGCCGAATTCAAAGCCGCGAAGAAGTTGTCGGTGTAGGGAACTACCGAGCCGATATACTTCCTGATCAGTTCCGGGTAATCCCGCACCGCATCCGAAAACGAGCAGAAGATCACCCCTTCCTTCGCCAGCTTCTCCTTGAAGGTCGTCGCCACCGAGACGCTGTCGAAGATCGCGTCGACGGCGACATTGGCCAGCATCTTCTGCTCGTGGAGCGGAATGCCCAACTTCTCGAAGGTGTCGAGCAACTGCGGGTCGACCTCGTCGAGGCTCTGTTTCTTCTCCTTCTGCTTCGGCGCCGAGTAATAGATAATGTCCTGATAATCTATCTTCGGATAATGGACGTTAGCCCAGACAGGCTCCTCCATCTTCAGCCAATGGCGGTAGGCTTTCAGACGCCATTCCAGCATCCACTCCGGCTCGTTCTTCTTCTCGGAAATCATGCGGACGACATCCTCATTCAAACCGCGCGGGATGACGTCCGACTCGATTTCAGTGACAAAGCCGTATTTGTATTTCCGATTTGCAATTGCCTCGATTGCGCTCATTTTCTTTCCTAATTGGCGCGGCGCCGCGCGTGTTCTATCGCTGAGCGCCGTTTAGTCCTTCTAAAGATGACAACTAAAGATGACAAAATAGTCAGGTTTAATTTCAAAAAAACTCGGGGCCGCAACGGGGCAAAAATGGTCACGCGGCGGGGCGCGCCCGCACAGGCTCTTTGTCGCCGCCACGGCTGGTGATCTGCACGAATTTAACGTCAACGGAGCCGGTGAGCAGCGTCGAGATGGGGACTCTGTCAAAGACGCTGTTGACGAAATCTGTGATGCTCGTCCAGACCGGCTTCAAACCGCAGCCGTCGTGATGCACGCAGACGTCCTGATTGCCCGTGAACTGCGAGCATATCTCTTCCTCCGACGGTATGCCGCCGAGCGCGCGCATCACCTCGCCCAGCGAAATTTCGCCGCAGGGGCGCGTCAAACGGTAGCCGCCCTTCGGCCCGCGCACGCTCTCGACGATCCCGCTGTGGCTCAACGTCCATAGAATCTTTTCGACATAGGCTACGGAAAGGCCCTCGCGCTCGGCAATGTCGCGCACAAAGACCGCGCCAGGCTCCAAATTGCCGTCGGAGTCGGCGGTCTGTTCGCGCGCGAGTTGCAGGACGCAACGCAATCCGTACTCTTCCTGTGCCGTTATCTTCATGGTCGTTAATGGTTATTACTTCTTGAATTGAAACCTGATCCTAACACGCGCGTATAAACCTGACAAGATAGTCAGGTATGTGTGGGTCACTTTTTTTCTTTGCCTTTCACGACCTGAGCGCCTTCGGCGGAACTCCACTCGCTGAACGACCCGTCATACATCACCGCGTCATAGCCGAGATATTTGAGCGTGAAGTAAGTGTGCGACGCCTGTATTCCGGTGTTGCAATAAGTGACGGCCTTTTGACCGGCTTTGAGGCCGGCGGCCTCGTAAATCTTGCTCAATTCCGAGGGCGGTTTCATCGTCGGATTCTCCCTGCTCAAGAGATGGGTCACCCAATAGATGTTGGCCGCGCCGGGAATGTGGCCGCCGCGTGGAGTTTGATCGCCGGCGTATTGCTCTTCGGGCCGCGCGTCGATGACGGCCACGTCGGCGGCGCCGGCGTTCACGGCCGTACGCGAGAAATCGCGCATTGCGTCGAGCTTGGCGACGATTTGAGGCCGTGGCCGAGGGGTGAAGCCGGCCGGCTCCGTTTTGACCGTTTGCGTCTCGACCGGGAGCTTTTCGGCCTTCCATTTCTCGATCCCGCCGTCGAGCAGCGAGGCGCGATCGCCGTGGCCCAGGTAATCGAGCGTGAAGTAGACGCGCGCTGCCAGCAGGACCGAATTTTCACCATAGATCACTATCCGCCCCGTATCCCCGACGCCGAGTTGTTCAAAGACTTTCTGCAGATCGGCCACGGCGGGCAATTCGTTCGCGACGCCGTTGCGCGTGGTCAGTATCTCTTTCGACGAGAGGAATCGCGCCCCGGGGATGTGGCCGTCGTCGAAATGTTTGCGCTCGGCGGCGACGTGGATCACGAAGACATCCCGGTCGTTGAGGCGCTTCGCCAGCCAATCGGTCGTGACCAGCATTTCAGAGCGAACCTGCGACTTGTCGTTTTGCGCCTCGCCTTTCGCGGTAACGAACGCCTGTGCGCAGAGAAGCGCCGTTAGAATGAGCGACATCGCTATGGCGAGTGAACGTGGGCGTGAACTTTTCATAAATTTCCTCCTGGGGTAGTGGAGCGATTGTAGTTCGCCGGTTATACGAAGCTCCATCTTATCCCATGTTTCCCGCGCCGGGGTAAAGCGCGCGGCCGCGCCGTACCGGTTTGACCGGGGAGTCGGAGCAACTTAGAATCCACCTTCGTTCGCGGGCTGTTTGCGCGGCCGCCAGTTGCGGTCATTCATCTTTCGAACTCGTTCATGTCGCGGCAGCGGCGACGTCTTGAAACAATAAAACGTGAGACAGACAAATGGTCTTTGAGAAATAATGGCGCCCATGCCATTTGGTGTAGGGGCGGGTTTTCCCCGCCCCATCGCCTGGATCATAGACAGGGGCGGGGAAAAC
>DATCXQ010000505.1:0-28656 GCA_036565725.1 Blastocatellia bacterium | reverse complement strand
GCAGCGCCGACAGGCTCAAATAGCCGAAGCCGCATCCGGCGGCGCGCAACCACGAGCGGCGTGAGATTGGTTTTTCAGTTCTTTGATAAAGAGAAGCGATAGAGTCCATAGTATCCCTGCAGTTAGCCCCGTTCGTAGTCCCGCCTTTAGGCGGAAGCAACCTGGTTATCGAGCCTTTCCGCCTAAAGGCGAGACTACGAACTTAATCAACATAAACAAAATCGTTCGACGACATCAGGACGCGGCACAGACTCTGCCACGCCTTCTGGGCGGCTCCCTCGCCCGCGAACTTCTGTCTGAAGCCGGCGACGTAGTTCAGCGCCTGATCGATTTCGCTCTTGTCCGGACGGCGGTTGAGGATGCGCGCGTACGCGGTTTCGACCCGCGCGGCGTCGCTCATCTCCTTTCCGTCGAGCAGAGATTTCGCGACGTTTTGCGCGCGTTCGTTCAGGAAATCGCTGTTGAGCCAGAAGAGCGCCTGGGTAGCGACGTTGGTTAATTGGCGCTTGCCCGAGGCCGTGGTCGCGTCCCCGAAATCGAAGAGGTTGAGCAGCGTCGGCAGGTTCGCGCGTCGCAGCGGCAGGTAGACCGTGCGGCGCTTCAGCTTTTCGGGATTGAGGCTCAGCCTCGCCTGGTTGTTCTCGCCGTCCGTACCGCGGCCGGTCTGCAGCGTGCCGCCCATCGTCATGTCGAGCGTTCCGTCAATCGCCAGTAAGCCGTCGCGCGTCTCCTCGACCGAAAGGCGGCGGCGGCTGAAGCGCGCCAGCAGGCGATTGTCCGGATCGGCTTCTTCGGCGACGTTCGGGTTGACCGACGACATCCGGTAGGCCCCCGACAGCATGATCATCCGATGCATCGCCTTGATCGACCATCCGTTCTTGACGAACTGCGCGGCCAGATAATCGAGCAGTTCGGGGTGCGTGGGTCGTTCGCCTGTTTTGCCGAAATTGTCGGGAGTGCGGACCAGCCCTTCGCCGAAATGCCATTGCCAGATGCGGTTGACCATTACGCGCGCGGTCAGCGGATGGCCAGGCTGCGCGAGCCATTCGGCGAGTTGCAATCGCCCGCTGCCCGCAAATGACGATTTTGTGTCGTAACGCGCGAGAATCGCCGGGAAGCCTTTCGGCGCGGCCTCGCCTGGATTGTTGTAATCGCCCCGGACGAATACTTTCTGCTCGACCGAGTCGCCGTCCTCGATTGCGCAGGCCATTTCGGGTTCCTCGGGCGCTGACTTCTTCAGTTCTTCTTGCTCTTTGCGGAGCGCGGTGAGCTTCGACCATTGTTCTGACGAGAATCGTTTCTGGTCTTTACCGCCAGGAACAAACGGCCCGCCCTCGAAATATACGTCATTAAAGAAGCGGTCGTCGCCAGCCTCGAATTTCGGCTTTTCGGGAATAGGTTTGTTCTCTGCCAGGGCCTTTCGATATTCGGCGCGCCATTTGCCGATCTTTTCATCCCATTCGGCGAAGCGTTTTTGGAATCGCTCCTGATAGCCTCGGGCGACCTCGGCGAGTTTATCGCGCGTGGCGTTGTTCCATTCGTTCAGATATCCACGCACGTCGTCGCCCGGTTTCAGGAAATCGACCCAACGTTTGAGCGCCTCTTCGTTCAAATCGGTCTGTCGAGCAACGACGGCCAACGGCGCGCCGTCTTGCCCTTCGCCCTTATAGACATTGCGCGCGGCGACGAAATAATCAGCCAGACGGGCCGAACTCTCTTTGACTTCGCGCTCCTTCACTTCGTCCACAACAACTTCGATCGCGATTCTAAGACGGCGCTCTTTGGCCTGATGCTCACGTCTCGCTACTTTGTAGCGCTCGAACTCTTCTTTGGGCACGAGAGGTTTTTCGAGCACGACCGAAACGTGCGATTCGGGGTTGGTGAAACTGCGCGTCGAGGCGAACATCCCGATAATGGCGTAATAATCCTTCGTCAGGATCGGGTCGAATTTATGGTCGTGACATCGCGCGCAGGAGACGGTCAAACCGAGGAAAGCCTTTGTCGTGACGTCAACTTGCTCGTCGTAGACGTCGTAAAGCATCTTCTTCTTGTCCTGCTGCGCTATGGCCTTCGGGCCGAGGGCGAGAAAGCCCGTAGCGATTATTCCGCGCCGGTTGACCTCGCCGCTGTCTTTCGCCGGAAGCAGATCGCCCGCCACCTGTTCGCGTACGAATTGATCGTAGGGCAGGTCGTTGTTAAAAGATTCGATGACGTAATCACGGTACTTCCACGCGTGCGGATAGCGGTGGTCTTCGTCATTGCCGGTCGAATCGGCGTAGCGCGCCACGTCCAGCCAATGGCGGCCCCAGCGTTCGCCGTACCTGGGGCTGGCGAGCAGGCGCTCGACGACTTTTTTGAACGCCTCGGGCGAACGGTCGGCGAGGAAATCGCGCATCTCGTTTTCGGTCGGCGGCAGCCCTGTTAAATCGAGTGTGGCGCGCCGGAGCAGCGTCAACTTGTCGGCGGGCGGAGCTGGTTTGAGATTCTTCTCCTCCAGCTTTCGCAGGATTAAGCGGTCGATGGGCGATTGCGCCCATGTCTCGTCCGCTGCTTGCGGCGCCGCCGCAGGCGGCGCGATTTCCTTCATCGGCTGATACGCCCAGAAGCCCTTCTCTTCTTCGGTGAACGATCTGGCGTTCGGGCTTTTCGGCGAGCTTTCCGAAGCCACGGTTGGAGCGCCGCCGGGCCACGGCGCGCCCATCTTCACCCACTCGGTCAGGGCGGCGATCTCGTGATCTTTCAATTTGCCGGACGGCGGCATCTTCATCTCACCGTCATAGCCGATGACCTTGAGCAGGCGGCTCTCTTCCGGCCTCTCTCTGTTGATGACGGGGCCGCTGTCGCCGCCGCGTTGAAACGCATCGGCCGTCGTCAGGTCCAATCCGGCGACCTTTGACTTGGCGTTGTGGCAACGCTGGCAGGTCGCGACAAAGATCGGGCGTACCTTCTTCTCGAAAAATTCCTCCTGCGCGGACTCGGAGGTCGTCCGCACAGGCCGGGAAACCCCCTCCCGCGCGGCGGACTGAACTGGAACCGGCGACACGGCATGATCAATCCTTCCCCATACGGCCCGCGCTTGCGAGGCGGCCAGGCCTGAGAGCAACGCGAATACTAGCGCGATTTTCATCAGCGCTCTCGCGCTACTCGTGTCTGATATTGATATTCTCCTCATATCGAGTTCATTCACCAGCAAAAATTATTTTCTAGTATGACGCCGTTATTGACGTGGATGAGAGTCGCATCATCATCTCTGTTACCGATAACTTATGTCAATGGTATGGAAGTTGCAAATTGCAATGTTCAGAAGATAAACCGGAAAATATGTGTCCGGTACAGTACCGTGCGCGTAAGCAAGTGGCCGTTTAGTCGAACGGCCGCTTGCTTACGCGCACGGTACTGTACCGAAGCGCGAGCGCCGCTCGCTTACTCGCGCGGCGCTACGAAAGGAAGGTAGAAGATGGCTACAAATTATTCGACAGCCACGGCGGTTGAGCCGCAGGCGTTGACCGCGCTCTTCAATAACAGGGAGGACGCCGATTCGGCATATGGATGGCTGCTGAAGAATGGGTATAACAGCAGTGACATCCACCTCCTGATGTCTGAGGAGACGAGACAAAAATACCATTATGCGGAGGCGGCTGAGCCGGAGACGACGGATGAAGAGACGATTCTCGGACTCGAGGCCGGCGTCGTCGTTGGAGGCGGGCTCGGGGCGGCGCTGGGAATTGTCGCGGGGATCAGCGCGGCGGTGATCATACCGGGATTGGGGCTGGCGGTTGCCGGTCCGTTGGCGGCGTCATTGGCCGGCGCGGGCGGGCTGGTCGGCGGAGCGCTCGGCGCGCTTTACGGATCGAGCATTCCGGAAGAGAAGGCACATGAACTCGAGCATAAGATCAGAGAAGGCAGCATCCTGATCAGCGTGCTTCCTCACAGCGACGAAGACGCAGAGTTGATCGAAAGCACATGGCGCGAACGCGGAGGAGAGATGGTTCAATATTGAGCTGAGGGTTGGGCGTCGATACGGTGCGGGGAGCGTGAGCGAGCTGAGTATCGATCATAAGGTCTCATGATCGATACTCAGCTCGCTCACGCTCCCCGTACCGTTTGTTCGAGCAAATAATAGCTCCGGCCCCCTTCCACCAGCAGGTCAGTCGCCTCGTAACCTTTGGCGAAAGCCTCTTCAAACAACGCGCGAGTATGCAGCCGCCACTCGAGCGCCAAATTTCCGTCTGCGGCTTTGAGGCTTTGAAAATCGGAGGGTATTTGAATGAGTAAGCGTTCCTCTTCAGCCACTTTCGTTGTTGATGGGCGAAGCGGCTCGCCCTCGACCGGCGGGTTGACCAGCGGAACCCCCTCGGCCATCAGCGCAGAAGCGGATGAATGGGCGCCTTCGCTGCGCAATCTGGCCTCGACGCGCGGGCTTGAGATGCGCCAGTCGACCTGTAAGCGGTCGCTCGGCAGGCCGGCGTTCAACTTATCGCGCATCGCCCCGTATAGGTTTCGCAGGTAGAGGCCGCAGGTCGCGCCGAGCTTGTGGAAGTTGAATCTGGCGTTGCGGCTCTCCAACGGATCAAAAGTCCACGTGATCAGATTGATTCCCTGGGCCAGGACGATTTCACGCTGCTTCAGTTTCAGCGCATAACCGACGCCGCGGTCGCGGTAGCCGGGCAGCGCGCCCGCGATGTGCGAGCAATGCTTAACGCGCCCGCCCGCAGTCAGGCCGACGAAGCCGAAGACGAAGCCGACCATCCGCTCTTCGCCTTCAACAGAGTCGAACGCGCCGAGCATCACACCGCCGTTCTTGTGCGCCGTCATCAACGTCTCGAATCCGATGATCTCGATGTCCTGCGCGCCCCAGATTTCGCGCTGGAGTCGTTCTACGGCATGGTATTCATCTTCTGTTTTGACCTGTCGAATCTCTATGGCCATTTGAGTGTTTCCCAAAGAGAGAATACCGCAGCGGGCGAAAATAACGGAAGAGACACAGGGACGGGACAACGGGGCGATGGGGCGATGGAATGACACTTGGAGTCGGACTCTGATTGTCCAGCGGTCCCTCCGTCGCCCTGTCACCCCGTCGCCCCGTCGTCCCCTCCCTCCGTCTCAAGGCGGTTGACCAGGACTTTGTCGATGCGGCGGCGATCCATGTCAACCACCTCGACTCGCAGACCGTCCCAGACGAAGTGATCGGAGGCCGAGGGCAATCGTCCGAGGTAAGTCATGATAAATCCGGCCAACGTGTGGTAACCGCCTTCTTCTTCCCTGGGCAGCCTCTTGATCGAAAACAACTCCTTGAAGTCCGAGATCGGCATTCTGCCGTCCAGCAGCCACGACCCGTCTTCGCGCTGGACAGCGAAGCCCTCGACCCTTCTGGAAAGGGCCGGCATTTCGCCGACCATCGCCTCCACCACGTCATTCATCGTCACCAGCCCCTCCAATGCGCCGTGTTCATCAACGACTATGGCGATGTGCGTCGCCGATTGTTTGAACAGCTCCAGCAACTGCAGGGCGGTTCTGGTCTCGGGCACGTAGAGCGGGGGGCGCATCTCGGCGCGTAAAACGAGCGGATTGCCGGCGACGACTCTCGCCAGCAGGTCTCTGGTCTTGACCACGCCGAGGATGTTGTCGAGCGACCCCTCGCAGACTGGCATTCGCGAATAAGGGCTGCTGATGATCCGCTCGCGAATTTCTTCCAGAGGCGCTTCGACGTCGAGCCAGACGATGTCGAGACGCGGCGTCATCAATTGCGGGATCTTCAGATCGGCCAGGCGAAAAATATTGTCCACCAACTCGTGCTCGGCTGCTTCAAACACTCCGGCCTCCGCCCCCACGTCAATCAGTATCTTGACCTCCTCTTCGGTGATAGGCGGCTCTTCCGTCGGCCTGGCTCCCAATAATCGCAATAGAAAAGATGATGAGGCGCTGAGCGCGTGGACGGCGGGGGAGGCCAGGCGGGACAGAAACCGCATTGGCTTGGCGATCCGCGAGGCGATCCGTTCGGGATAGTTCAACGCCAGACGTTTCGGAACCAGTTCGCCCACGACCAGCGATAGATAAGTGATCGTCACCACCACGACGGTGAAGCTGACGGCTTCGCTGTATGGCGCGAGCGCGGGAATCCTGTTGAGGCGCTCCGCCAGGTTTCTCGAGATGGTCGCGCCGCCGAACGCTCCGGCCAAAATGCCGATCAGTGTAATGCCGATCTGAACCGTCGAAAGAAAACGATCCGGCGCGTTGGCCAATTCGAGCGCGACCCGCGCCCCGTCGTCTTTTTCAGCGCGCCGCTGCAACCGCGCCTTGCGCGACGAGAGGAGCGCGATCTCCGACATCGCAAAGAGGCCGTTCGCTATCAGCAGCAGGAGAATGAATAGGATCTCGGTCACCACATTGTCCACTGGCGGAGCCTGCGGTCGCCTCGTTTACTCCGGCGCAGCGCGCCGATGAATCAATCGCTATCATTTGAGGGGCCTTCATGACGCGCTGCGGCGAACTGAAACAATGAAGGCGCGCCACGTTGTGACGACTTTAGTCGTGACTGCGTGGCTATTATCTGAGGACTTGTCCGACCGAGCGTGCGATCAACACTGGTTTGCCGATGAACCCGGATTTCAGGTTCGCGGGCAGTTCCCAACCGATCTCCCGCTCGACGTCCTTGACTACCAAACGCTGCACGACGCCGGTCACACGCGCTTTGCCGTCTTTCCACTGATCGCCAACTTCGGGAAAGCCGCCGACTTTGGGAACCAGCGTCAGCAGATCCTTGCGAGCGCCTTTGGTGGGAGGCGGACCCTCTGCGTTCAATGTGAACGCGCGCGGGCCGTAGACGTTATCGACTTCGGCGACTACCGTCACGGTTTTACCTATGAAGGCGTTCGGGGCGTCGGTGATTTCCTCCACTCTGTTGGTGGCGCCGGCGGTTAGCCACTCCGGAGCGGATGGCGACGGGTGGGTTATAGGGGACGGGGCCGTCGGCGACGGCTCCACTGTGGCGTCTCGATCCGTTGCGCCGCAACCGGCGCCGAACGAAACCAGAACGATGAGCGCCATGAAAAAAATCGGCGCGCGCTTCCTCATCTCTCACCTTCACGCAAGAAATCCGGTGTGTGTTCGGAACTCCGCCCTCATACGGTCCGGCTTGACTCCCGGTCTACCGCCTGAAGGCGGGATTGCGGAACTTCTTCATTTTCGCTCCAGCGGGTAACCGGCCTGCCGCCATGCGTCGAATCCGCCATAGAGCGGGTAAACGTTGCGATAACCTTGTTGGGTCAATCCTTGCGCCACACTGGCGCTTGACGCCTCATGCGGTCAGGTGCAGTAAGTGACTATCCAACGTTCTCCCGGACCGCTCTTCGGAATTTCGTTTAAATGCCGTTCGACTTCGCCGGCGGGGATGCGAATCGCGCCCGGCAGCTTTTCGTTTGACTGGCCCCAAGCCTCCGGGTTGCGGGTGTCGACAAAAACCACGGCCTCGCCGCGATCCATCCATCTCATCACCTCTTCGGCGGTTACTCTGTCTACCGCTTCTTGTTTAGTCGCATTAGCCATATTCTACTCCTTTTGAATAGGACTCATAGGACTTATGGGACTTATAGGACTTACGAGATTCATAATCCTATGAAATCACATAAATCCTATGAGTCCTATTCACGATGTACCGAGCGATTTAATCGCCCGCGCGCGGTTCAAAACGTCCCGGCTCGTCCATACGCGGCGTATAAACGTCGCTGTGCTGAAAGCCTTCGGAGCGTTGTTTGATCCTGTCGGCAAAGTCCACGCCCTTGTTGTACCAGGATTGCGTGATCTGTGCGGCGACCTCGCGCCCGCCCAGACCGAATGCCAGTCCGAGCGCCAGCGCCAGGCTTCCGATCAATCCGATCAGCAGTGTGTTGACGACCGTCTGCGCGACGTCGATCTGATTGAAGGCCGCTACAATCGCGAAGCCGATGATCGCGTATTGCGCCAGCTTGGCGAATAATCCGGCGCTGCCGACCTCCATCTCGGCGAGCGAACCGCGCACAAGTCCCGCCACGAATCTCGCGATCAGCGAGCCAATGACGATGATGCCCAGCGCCACGATCAGCTTCGGGATGAAAAGTATCACGGTGTTGATAATCGCAGTGATCTGCGCCATCCCGAGCAGCGACGCGGCGGCCTGAATGAAGATCAGGAAGATCGACCATTTGATCAACGCCGCAATGATCTCCGACATTGTCCACCGCGTGCCCGATTGTTCGATGAAGCGCCCGATCCCGGACCGCTCGACCGCCCGTTCCAGTCCGATCGCGTTCAGCCCGCGCGCGATTAAACGCGCCAGAAAACCGGCGATGAACCAGCCGACAACGAGCACGATGAGCGCCACGAGCAACGCAGGCAGAAACCCCATGAACGTGTTGAGCGCTTGCGTGAACGAATACCATATGGCCTCACCCATATTTCTTAGTTGATTCATAAATCCTCCCAAAAGGGTTATAGCTCCTTCAGCGGATTTCTCTTTCAGAATGGGTTGAGGCAACCGGAATGCCTTATGCGCGTGTTGACATCGTGATTAAAGCTTTGAGGAACCCGTCCGGGCGGCTGCGCGTCACTTTCATCGCCCGGTCGATCTGGTCGAGGCTGAAGACATGCGTGTAAAGCGGCGACGGGTCGAGCCACCCATGCGCGACGGCGTCTACGGCTTCGCGCATGCCCGCGACGTAAACGCGCGGGTCACGTTCGTGAGCGTTGATGACCTCGATCCCGCGCCAGTTCCACAATTGCAGGTTGACCTGGCGAGGCCCGCCCTGGTGATAGCCGGCGATGACGAGACGCCCTCGCTCGCGCGTCAACTCGGCGGCCAGGTCGAGTGGTTGCTGTTCGCCGGTGGCTTCGATTACCAGATCGCAGCATCTGCCCTGAGTCAGTTCGACCACCTCTTCGATGACGCGCCTGTGATCATCCACCGCAATCGTCTCGGCAGCCCCCATCATTCGCGCGGCTTCCAGCGCGAACGTCCGGCGCGAAATCGCGATCACGCGCGCGCCGGCGCGCGCTGCTAACTGCGTCAGCAGCGCTCCCAGAAAGCCGACCCCAACTATCGCCACATTTTCCACAGGCGCCGCCCATGCGCGTCTGAAGACGTTCATCGCGCTGGCCAACGCTTCGCCGGGAAATGGCTTCCCCAGTAACGAACGAGGAAGGGGCGCGACCTCATCGGCCCTGGCCAGATCGTATTCCGCGAACGCGTGGTAAGAGAGCATCGTGACTCGGTCGCCGGGCGAAAGGTTTTTGACCTCGCTCCCGATGGCGTCTATGCGGCCCCAGGCTTCGCGTCCAGGGGCCCCGGCGTCACGTGGGTAATTGAACCAGTTTCTCCCCTCCCAGAGCGGGACGTTCGACAAACTGACGCCGCAGCCCTCGATCTTCACCCGGACCTCGTGAGCGGACGGCTCAGGAATCGCCGCCTCGACGATCTCCGTTTTTTGCGCCCCCGCGATGACGACGGCGCGCATTTTCGCCACGACTGATCTTGCCGCTACAACTGTAGACGTATGAGCCATTATATTTGCTGTGAAATAGATTGATTACTGGCGGCGTGGCGCATCAATTTGTAAAGCCGCGCCGAGGTCGGTGGGGAAACGGGGAAGATGAAGATATGGTTAGAGGTGAGAGAGAAAGTCGTTTCAACCGTCGCCTAGCACGTCTATGACGACGTGTTCACATCCCATGCCGGCCGAAACGCCTTTACGCCCCTCACCTCTTTCCTCACCCTCAAACGAGCAGGCGCATCATATGCGCCTGTTCAGGTCTTGTCGGTACGACTGCGAACAGAGAGACTTGGTTGACGAAGAAAATTGAAGATCTTTCGATTGCGGATTGCGGATAACGGATTACGGATTGATAGTAAGTGAACTGTCTTGTGCGAGAGGCGCCGCAGTACGGTAAGATTCTCGGACTCAATGAATCCGCAATCCTCGTTACTGTGGGATTCGCGTATCCCTACGTGTGAGTGGTGGTAGGTATTCAGGCTGAGTCGAGATGTCGTAGAGCTAATTGTCACGTAGGGATGCGCGAATCCCCAGAGCGATGTCTACAAACAAAAAGACTGTCCGGATTAGCCGCCTCCCCCAAGGCTAAAACAATCCGGACAGTCTAAAACCCCGACACGTTGCGAGGTCTGCTCCCCAACAAACCTCGGCAGATGTCCCTGCTTCATCGTCGTGCGGGATGAGAATTCAGTAACTTCTCACACCATTGAACTTTGCAATCGGCGCGCCAAAGACTCAGGTTTCACGTAATATTCTCATTAACCTAATGAAGCCCTTGTTTTAATTAACTTTACGCTGGATTAAAGCCGATGCCGCAAGCGTCCTTGAAGCGTCCTTGAATTGATCGATAGAATGCGCTTCGAACAGATGGAGACGGAGGGCTTGTATCAATGAATTACAAGGTGTATGCCATGCGATACACAGCGCCGAGATGTTCCAACTGTCCTGTATGTTCCGTCGGTTTTGAGTTCAGAGGCTGAACACAGTGACGATGTGAGGTGTGAGCGCGACGAACTTATCGTGCGCATATTCGAGTATGAAGCCGAAGACGAACCAGATAGGAAGATAATCCCAGCTTATCAATCCCCTCAGGTGATGACGGCAGGTCGTGTAATCCCAGGGGCAGACACCCACACTTCGCCTCAATGTCCATCCGGCGGCGTATTCGACTAACCAGATGCATGCGACGTAAATCATTCCACGCGCCACCCACGGCAGATGGCGCACCGCGTCGTGCAACGGCTCGAAGAGGAAAACGGCCATGCCATAGAGCGGAAAGCTCCACAGATATGACTGACCCTTCAACCGCCAGTCCCGTTTCCCTCTCAGCCAAGATTCTTCAATCGCCGACCAGAAGACCTCCACACACCATCCCAAAAATCCGTAAAGTATAAACCGCGTCAACATCACACCACGCTTCTATCGCTCGGTTTCCTAATTGTCGGCGCCTTTTCGTACCATGTCTTAAAGATATAATCTTGTTCGATCGGCGCGCCGATTGCACAAGTACATGAGGTAGGATTTATAGGGCTTATGGGACTTATGGGACTTACAAGACCTGTAAGTCCTATAAGTTCTATTCCGGAGAATTGGAAAAAATGTCTGCGCGAATCCCAGTGGCGACTTACCGCCTGCAATTCAACCATCTGTTCACCCTGAAACAGGCCTCGGCGATCCTGGACTATTTGCGCGGTCTGGGGGTCAGCGATTGTTACGCCTCGCCTCTGTTTATGGCCCGGCCGGGCAGTTTTCATGGTTATGACGTGATCGACCCCACGAAACTCAACCCCGACCTGGGAACGCGCGAGGATTTCAATGAATTCTCGGCGAGATTGAAAACGCTGGGAATGGGATTGATGATAGACGTCGTTCCGAATCACATGTGCATCGCCGGCTCAGGCAACCAGCGGTGGAACGACGTTCTCGAAAACGGCCCGAGTTCGCATTATGCCTCTTTCTTCGACATCGACTGGAGCCCGCCGAAAGAGAATCTTGCGAACAAAACGCTGCTGCCCATACTCGGCGACCAATACGGCCGAGTGCTCGAAAACCAGGAGATCCAACTCGTCTATCAGCGGGGCGCGTTCTTCGTGAACTATTACGAAACCCGGCTGCCGATCGCGTCGCGGACTTCGATTTCCATACTCAACGCCGCGCTCGACGATCTGAAAACCAGGCTCGACGAAGACAACCCTCAACGGCTCGAACTCGAAAGCATCATCACCGCCCTGTCCTATTTGCCGCCGCGCACCGAGACAGACCCCGAAAAAGTGCGCGAGCGGTTGCGCGAAAAAGAGATCGCCAAACGTCGGTTGTCCGCGCTCGTCGCCGAGAGCCGCGAGGTGAGCGTCGCGCTTAAAAAAATCGTCAAGGAATTCAACGGCGTCCGAGGCGACGCGCGCAGCTTCGACCGCCTGGAAGAGTTGCTGGCCGAACAGGCTTACCTGTTGTGTTTCTGGCGCGTGGCGGCGGACGAGATCAACTACCGCCGCTTCTTCGACATCAACGAATTGGCCGCCATCCGCGTCGAGGAGCCTGAAGTGTTCTCTTCGGTCCACGAATTGGTTTTCCGCCTGGTAAAAGAGGGCCACGTCACTGGGCTGCGCATCGACCACATCGACGGACTACACGACCCCGAACAGTATCTCCGCCACCTGCAGGACGGATGTCGTAAAGCGCTGCGACGTTCGGTCTCCGCCGCGCCTGATAGCGGATTGCGGATTGCGGATTGCGGATTGAAGGAGATTTCAATCGCAGCTTCGCAATCTGCGATTCCAGGCGGCGGATTCGAAGTCAGAGGTCCGCAATCCGCAATCCACAATCCGCAATCAGAGAATCCTCAATCCTCAATCGAGCGCCCATTTTATGTAGCGGTCGAAAAGATCCTGGGGCCCGACGAGCGGCTACACGAAAGTTGGGCGGCGCACGGGACGACCGGGTACGATTTTCTGAACCTGCTCAACGGCCTCTTCGTCGACGCGCAGAACGCCGAGGCCTTCGGCAAACTCTACCGGCGGCTGGCCGGCGTCAAGAGCGACTTCGCCGACATTGCATATGAGAGCAAAAAACTGATTTTGGAGACGGCGATGTCGAGCGAGTTGCACGTGTTGGCGCGGAGGCTCGACCGAATTTCGGAACAGAGCCGGTATACGCGCGACTTCACGCTCAACAGCCTGCAAAATGCCCTGGCTGAGGTGATCGCCTGCTTCCCGGTCTACCGCAGCTACATCCGGACGACAGCCGACGAGGTCGGCGAGGAGGACCGCCGCTACATCTCAAGGGCCATCCGCAACGCCAAGCGCCGCAACCCGACGGTCAGCGCATCGATCTTCGACTTTATCGAATCGCTCCTGCTGCTCCGTGATTCCGAAGAGTTTGAAAGGTCCGAGATAATCGATCACGACGGGCGGCGCGAAAGGCGCGAGTTCGTCATGCGCTTCCAGCAATTGACCGGGCCGGTGGCGGCAAAGGGCATTGAAGATACGGCCTTTTACCGCTTCTACCCGCTGGCCTCGCTGTGTGAGGTCGGTGGCGAGCCTTCGCGCTTCGGCGTCTCGCAATCGACCTTCCACCGGCGCAACCGCGAACGACTGGCGCACTGGCCGCATGCCATGCTCGCCAGTTCGACCCACGACGCCAAGCGCAGCGAGGACGCCCGCGCGCGCATCAACGCGATCTCGGAAATTCCCGCCCGCTGGTACCGCGCCGTGCGCCGGTGGCGGAACATGAACCGCGATCTGAAGACCGCGATCGAAGACATGGCGGCGCCGGACGCGAACGAGGAGTACCTGCTTTACCAGACGCTCCTCGGCGCATGGCCGCTCGACGCCGCGGGAGAGCCGCCGCAATCGTTCGTCCAGAGAATTCAGGAGTACATGGTCAAAGCGCTCAGAGAGGCTAAGATTCATTCGAGCTGGCTCAATCCGGACGAAGAATACGAACAGGCCGCCCGCGATTTCATCTCGAAGATTCTGGCGCCCGACGGCGCGTTCACAAAAGATTTCGTCGAATTCCAGGCCCCGATCGCGCGCGCCGGGATGTTCAATTCGCTCTCGCAAACGCTGCTGAAGATCGCTGCCCCCGGCGTCCCCGATTTTTACCAGGGAACTGAAATCTGGGATTTCAGCCTTGTAGACCCCGACAACCGCCGGCCCGTCGATTACGAACATCGCAAACGCCTGCTCGATTCACTGCTAGACAAAGAGGCTGGCGCCAGGACGTCTCTGGTCGACGATTTGCTGCGCTCAGCCACGGACGGGCGGATCAAGATGTTTGTTACGACTAGCGCGCTCAACTACCGCCAAAACAATCGCGATCTTTTCGAGCGGGGCGAATATCTGCCGCTGCAACCGGCGGGGGAGCGCGAACGCCACGTCGTCAGCTTCGCGCGCAAGGTCGGCGACAAGGCGGCGATAGTGATCGCCACGCGTTTTTTCCTGAGATTGACGACGGGGACGCCGATCGGGCGCGAGGCCTGGGGCGACACTTCGGTCCTGATGAACGATGAGATTGCCGGCTGTTATCGCGACGTTTTCACGGGCAGGAGAGTCTATACGCGGAAGCGTCCGGACGGCGATGAGGCCGGCAATGAACTGCTGGTGGCCGAAGCGCTTGAGCGTCTGCCGGTGGCGCTGCTTGAGCGTGTTTGATACTTTGGAATGGCGACGGCCTTTCTACTTTGTAAACGCTATGAGTGTTGAAAATTCGATCCATTCTGACCCTCTCTGGTATAAGGACGCGGTCTTTTACGAAATCTACGTCCGGGGCTTTTACGATTCGAACGCCGACGGGATCGGGGATTTTCGCGGGCTGACCGAAAAGATCGATTACCTGAAATGGCTGGGAGTCGACTGCCTATGGCTATTGCCGATGTACGCCTCGCCGTTGCGCGACGGCGGCTACGACATCGCGGATTATTATTCGATACTGCCGGAATACGGCGCGCTCGAGGATTTCAAGAACTTCCTCGACGCGGCGCATGCGCGCGGCATGCGGGTGATCACCGACCTGGTGCTCAACCACACTTCCGACGAGCACCCGTGGTTCCGCGAATCGCGCAGTTCGGTCAATTCGCCCAAGCGCGACTGGTATGTCTGGAGCGAGACGGATTTTAAGTACACCGGCGCGAGGATAATTTTTCTCGACACCGAGCGGTCGAACTGGGCCTGGGACGAGCAGTCGGGCCAATTTTACTGGCACCGTTTCTTCAGCCATCAGCCCGACCTCAACTACGACAACCCCGAGGTCCAACAGGCCGTCCTCGACGTCATCTCATTCTGGCTCGAAATGGGAGTCGACGGTTTCAGGCTCGACGCCGTCCCCTATCTTTACGAGCGCGAAGGCACGAATTGCGAAAACCTGCCCGAGACGCATGACTTCATCAAGCGACTGCGAAGATTCGTCGACGAGCGATACCCCGGCCGTGTGCTGCTGGCGGAGGCCAATCAGTGGCCCGAAGACGTGGTGGCTTATTTCGGCCAGGGCGATGAATGCCACATGTGCTATCACTTCCCGATCATGCCCAGGCTCTTTATGGCGATGCGTCAGGAAGACCGCCTCCCGATAGTCGAGATTCTGAACCGCACTCCGGCCATCCCCGAAATCTCCCAGTGGGGGATGTTCCTGCGCAATCACGACGAGTTGACGCTGGAGATGGTGACCGATGAAGAGAGGGATTACCTTTACGCCGAGTACGCGAACGACCGGCGAATGCGACTCAACCTGGGCATCCGCCGCCGGTTGGCGCCCCTGATGGACAACGGCCGCCGCCGTATAGAACTGCTCAACGCGCTGCTCTTCAGTCTGCCGGGCAGCCCGTTCCTGTATTACGGCGACGAAATAGGCATGGGCGACAACATTTATCTGGGCGACCGCGACGGCGTGCGGACGCCAATGCAATGGTCGGTGGACCGCAACGCCGGGTTTTCAAAAGCTGATTTCGCGCAGTTGTATTTCCCGCTGAACATGGACCCCGTTTACGGCTATCAATCGGTCAACGTCGAGGCGCAGCATCGCCACTCGACCTCGCTGCTGCACTGGATGCGCCAGATGATAATGATGCGGAAAAAGCATCATGTCTTCGGCCGAGGGTCGCTCGAATTCCTGCACCCGGAGAACAGGAAGGTTCTGGTCTTCACCAGGAGTTACGAGGACGAGACGGTGCTCTGCATTTACAACCTCTCCCGGTCGTCGCAGCCTGTCTTGCTGGATCTGAGCCCCTATGAGGGGATGATGCCGGTGGATTTGCAATACCAGGAGCCGTTCCCGCGCATCGAGGCGCGACCCTATCAACTCGCGCTCAACGAGTACGGCTTCTACTGGCTCTTGCTAAAGTGGGGAATGGGGAATGGGGAATAGGGAATGGGGAATGATGATCAAGACCCTACTCCCCACTCCCGATTCCCCACTCCCCATTCTCCATTCCGCCGCATTCGCAGCCGGCGGCGCAATTCGTCCTTCTCATGTTTGACCGGCAGGCGGTAGCGCGTTCCCAGGTTAGTGTTCTGCGGCCTGGGCCTGGCCGCGCCTTCGGCGATCAATCTCACCGCGTTGACCATCAGCCGCACGCAATGATCCATCATCCGCGAGCGATAGTCGGCGATGAACGCCTCGTAATTGAGGTCGTATGAGTAATCGTAGATGAGCGGCAAGGTCTCCTGGGCTATTATCTCGCCTGTGTCGACCTTCGACTCGACGAAATGCACCGTAACGCCGATCTCGCGCTCGCCGTTGTACAGTTCCCAGAATACCGGAGGCCCGCCGCGGTAATACGGCGCCAGCCCCTGATGTATATTGATCGAGCCGAGGCGCGGAATCCTGAAGACGCATTCTTTCAGGATGTTCGTTCCCCAGACGACGCCCAGATCGGCCTCCGCCGCGCGCATCACCCCCATCGCTTCTTCGGTGTGATAGTTCGATAGGAAATTTACTGACACGCCGAGGTCTTCGGCGAATCGGCCCAACGACAGTTGGTTCTGGCGAATCTGATCCGTCGCGCTCCGTCCCGAACCGCCGCGCCCGGCGAGCGCGCGCAGCCCCTTCAGCGCCGTCGCGACGTAACCTTCGTAGAGTATCGAGCGGCGCAATTTATCGCGCAATCCGTAGACCCGGCGGTTCACCTCGGTCTCGACAAAGACGCCGGCGACCTCCACGTTGCCGAGTTTCAATAAATTTCCCAGCAAAGTCTCGGCCTCGCCATGCGTAAGCACGAGTACACGTAATTTCTTATTGTCAAAACTCATAATCTTGATAGTCTATTTGTTTTCCACTTGCCTACATTCGTGTTTATTCGTGTCTGAGATTCTCCTTCTTGAGAATCTATAGTCACTGCGACGTTTTTACATAGCATCGCAAGACCTCAGCGACGCTCCACGCTTGAGCCACGCATCCACGCGGCGCGTAATTGCCTTCGGCGTCGAAGATCTCGCTGATCGAACCGACACAGGCTTCGCTTAGGCGCCCCTCGAACCCGTCAAGGAATCGGCGCGCGCGCTGATATTGGCCAGGGTACACTTTGAGCCAGGCGTCGATGAACGGCCCGATCAGCCAGGCCCAGACCGTTCCCTGGTGATAAGCCGCGTCGCGAGAGCGCAGGTCGCCGTCGTACGTCGGCTTGTAATCGGGGTGGCCTGGCGCGAGCGAGCGCAGGCCGACCGGCGTCAACAACCGATCTGTGACCACGTCGAGCACGGGTTTCCATTTGTCTTCATCGAGGGCCGGATACTTCAGCGAGAAAGACATCAACTGGTTCGGGCGGCAGGCCGGGTCGTCGCCGCGTTCGCCGTCGACGATGTCGTAAAGGTAGCCGCCCTCGTGGTACCAGAACCGGCGGTTGAACGATTGGCGGACTTTTTCCGCGCGCTCGACGAGCGCTTCCGCCTCCTGGTCGTTCCCGACGTCCTCTTCGGACGTCCATTCGGCGAGCAGCCGCAGCGCGTTGTGCCAGAGCGCGTTGATCTCGACGGCCTTGCCTCGGCGCGGGGTGACCACCCAATCGCCGACCTTCGCGTCCATCCACGTGAGCTGATAGCCCGCCGCGCCCTGGCTGAGCAGTCCGTCGCGCGGGTCGACGCCGATGCCGAACCGCGTGCCATGAATGTGATGGCTCACGATGTTGCGCAGGATGGGAAGGATCAGCCGCAGAGTCTCGCGGTCGCTCGTCGCCTGGAAGTAGCGGTCGAGCGCATGAAAGAACCAGAGCGTCGCGTCGGCCGTGTGATAGCGCCCCTCCCTTTCGCCTTCCGGGAACAGGTTCGGGATCAATCCGTCGCGCACGTGATGCGCGAAAGTCCGGAGTATCCAACCGGCCTCGGCCAACCGCCCCGTGACGAGTGTCAGCCCTTCGAGGCTGATCATGGTGTCTCGCCCCCAGTCGGTGAACCAGTGATAGCCGGCGGTTACCGTTCGGACCTCGTCGCCGGCGGCGCGGGCCCGCGCGGCCTCTTCGACGCGCCCGGCGGGAATGATGATGAACTGGTCCGACGCCAGCGCCATTTCCCCGCCGAAGCTGGTTTGCGCCGGCGGCATGGCCGTCGACAGCAGCCGCTCGCGGCGCTCGATTTCGGCGGGCAGCGCCTCGCGCGGCGAGAGCGCGTAAATTGTCGCCCAGGGTTCGGTCGAAGCGATCAGCGTAACGTCACTGTCGGGCCGCAAGGAGCCGCTGAAATAGCCCGGACTCCACAAGACGCCCTGCGAGTCGTAACCGCGCCGCGCCTCCACTCGATAGAAGAGGTCTTTGATGACGCCGCGGTCCAGAGTCAACGAAGCGCTCTCGCCGAGCAAACGCATCCGCAGCGGCGGGTAATCCGGCCCCCCGATGATCTCGTACCTGTCCTCGACAATCACCAGCGTATAAGGCTCGGGGGGAGGGACGCTCACCAAACCTTCGTGCGGGCGGAAATGGATGGTGGGCCGCAGTTCGATCCTCACCGGCTCACGGCCCGAAATCAGCCTGTAATTGACGTGAACCGTGTTCTGCAGGTGAGGCATCACCACGCGCTTTTCCAGCGTCACGCCGGCGACCTCATATCGCCATACGGGCAGACCCATCTCCAGGCGGAATTCGGACAAGACGTCGGCGCAGGGCATCGCTACCTCATCGGGCCTGGATTCTTCGCCGCAAAGCTGGACCGTCGGACCGCCGGGCGGACTCAGAAGCTCGATCAAATGGTTGAACATCATCGTGCGGCCTAGCGGGGCGGGCAGCGCCGCGATCAGCAGCCCATGAAATCGGCGAGTCGCGACGCCGGCGAGCGTGCCCGACGCGTAACCGCCGAGGCCGTTGGTGACGAGCCACTCCTTCCTGAGAAAGTCCTCTGTGTCGCGCTTTCCTGGCCATTCGATGTGTCGGGTCATTTCACTCATCGCCTCTCCGTGTCGACCGCTTGCTTACGCGCGCGGTACTGTAAGGGGCATTTCGCTCATCGTCTCTTCCTCTCCCCTCTCCATTCAGCCTCCCTTTGCCGCCTGGCTGCCAGAATCTTCTCTTCCGGCATCGTCGCGGGGCAGAGCGCCATCGCCGCGTGGCCGGGCAAGAACCACTTCTCTTCCGGGTCGAGCGGCGGCGCGCCCATCCCTCCGTAGCGCGGGTCTTCGCTCGACCATAGAACTCGCCATTCCTTTCCTTCGGGGGGCGCGAGCAACGGTTCTGGCGCGGGGATGAGCTTCAGATCGAGTCCGAAATTGACGAGCAACAACCGGTCGTCGTCGCCGAAGAACCGCAAGACGAAGGCCTCGTCGCCGAGAACCGCCCCGTCAACACCGACTGCAGCGCCGCCGAAGACGCCGTCTTCGCGCCGCAGTCTCAGCAGATCTCGATGCATCTCGTAAATCGCCGAATGGCGCTCGCGTTCGAACAGGAGGAGTTTCGACCGCTCGAACGTCCGCTCGTCACAGGGGTCGTCCAGAATGGCCTGAAAATCCGGCGTCGAAAGACTACGGAATTGCGCGAGGAAATTCGCGCGTCCCTTACGGATGAGCGGAGCTAACTCCTCGTTATGATCGGCGAAGAAGAGAAAGGGGCTTGACGCCGCGAACTCCTGCCCCTGGAAAAGCATCGGCGTGCCCGGGGCGAGCAGCATGAGCGCCGTCATCGCCCGGTAAAGTCCGGGGCTGGTCAATTGATGGCATCGCTCGCCGCGCCCCGAATTCGCTATTTGATCGTGGTTCTGAATGAAGGTAACGAAGGCCGTGGGCGGAATCTTCAGACTGGGCGTACCGCGCCGCCACTCCTGCCATTTGCACCACTGGCCTTGATAGAGATAGCCGTATTTGACCGCCGAAATGAACTCCTGCGGCTTGCCCTGGTAGTCGTTGTAATAGGCTTCGTTGCGCCCGGTCATCGCCACCATCGCGCTGTGATGGAAATCGTCATTCCAGAGCGCGTCGATTCCGTAACCGCCCTGCTCCGGCGGCCGGACGAGGACCGTCTCCTGCGGCTCGTTTTCGGCGACGGCGATGATCGAACGCCCTCGCGCGGACGAGCGGGCGCGGCGCGTGACGGCGGCCAGGATGTGATCATCTGACAGGTCATAGATGTTCTGCGTCGCGTCCAGTCGCAGCCCGTCGAGATGAAATTCGTCGATCCAGTAGCAGGCGTTGGCGATGAAATATTCGCGAACGGGCTCGGCGTTCTCCCCGCCGAAATTGATCGCGGCGCCCCAATCGGTCGTGTAGCGTTCGGTGAAGTAATCTTCGGCGAACTCCCTCAAATAGTTCCCGTCCGGCCCCAGGTGATTGTAGACGACGTCGAGAATGACGCCGAGGCCGGCCGCATGGGCGCGATCGACGAAGCGTCTGAAGTCGTCGGGAAAGCCGTAGAGGCGCGTCGGCGCGAATAAATTCACGCCGTCGTAGCCCCAGCCGAATTTTCCGGGGAAGTCGGCCACCGGCATGACCTCGACCACGGTTATTCCCAAACGGGCGAGTTCGTCGAGTTCGCGCGCGGCGGCAGCCCACACGCCTTCGCGCGTGAACGTCCCGACGTGCATTTCATAAATGACCTGGCCGCGCGGACTCACGCCGCGCCAGTCGTGATCGGTCCATTCGAACTTCTTCGGATCGACGACCTGCGACGGACCGTGCGGGCCTTCGGGTTGATAGCGCGAAGCCGGGTCCGGATAGAGTCGCTCCCCGCCGTCCAGACGGAAGCGGTAAAGGGCGCCGTCGCCCACAGATCGGATCACGCCGGAGAAATAGCCCTGGCCTTCCGTCGCAAGCTCGAATGCCCGGTTATTGGAGCCGCGTTCGTCCCCGCCCTCGATGACGACCTCGACCGTATGACGTCGTGGCGCCCAAACGCGAAAATGCGCTCCCCCTTGCGGCAAAACGTTTGCCCCGATATGAAGTGAGCAAGACCGTTCAGTGGCTTTCATGTCGGACTTTCTGTTTGTGGCGCAATTCGCTCATGCGCTTAAAGATTTGTTGAGGAATCGTGTCAAAATATGCCGATTGATTTCTCCGCGAAGTTTCCGGATATCCAGTCCCTGAGAGGGGCAATGTTTATAGAACGCGGCGAAAACAACAATCAAGCTCCGTCAGGAGCGACTTCCAGTGGAAGTCGCTCCTGACGGAGCTTGGGAGACCAGAAGCGCGCAAAGCTATAAACATTGCGCCCCTAACGGAGCGGGAGGAACTGCGATGAATGAATCGTCAGCGGGGAAAAATCAGTCGCCTATTTTGACGCAAGTCCTGAAGTGAACGGTCAACCTCTACTGGCCCGCTCTGGCGCGAGACGTCGCCGTGCGACGCTTCTCCGGCCTCATGGACGACTTCACTTCCGCTTCAGCCCTGAGCCAGTCATTTAAATCATCCCCGTCGCATCTGCCGCGCTCCTCGTAAATTTCATAAGCGCGCCGCGAAATCAATTCGCGCAAATCGATCTGTCCGTCACTCTCATAATTCTCGGCCGGAGCTTGCGGTTTTCTCCTTGTCGAGGAATCTTGCGGCGCTTTCGGCGTTTCGGCCAATGATTTATCGAATTTCTTAATCTCTTTCATTATCAGCTCTCCGTTGAGATAAAAACACGCAATCGCACAAACAGGACTTGCGCAGGCCCGCGCCTGCCGCCCTGCTGCGACTGCAATATTGAATCTAATGAGTCCGCCTTACACCCCGATTAGGCAATCCCCATTCCATTTCGTGGCTGTTTTCGCTTCTGCATGCCATTTGCAGCGGGATGATCTCCCGCGCCTGCGCGTCCCACCATCTGGTCAGAATGACCAGAAGTACTACAGTCGTGTATAGGCGCAGGACAAAGAGTGTCTAAGAGCGCGGCCCAAGGAAATATGATTTATGACAAACAACGTTTCTGATTTGAATGGATCTTTGCGTGATACGTCTGCGACGGCGCCGTTCCCCGCCAACACCGCCGTCTACCGCCCGAATCTGCGCTACGAAGTGGATCGCGTCAGCAACGAAGGTGAGAAGCGGCTTTCGCTGGCGCCACTGCTGAGGGGAACCGAAGGCAACGGCGTCATTTACGCCGCGACGGTCAGGGAGGTAAAAGCCGTCGCCGATTATTTGAAGCAAGCCGGCTTCGACGTCGCGCCCTACCACGGGCAACTGGGGGCGGACGAAAAAACAAAGAATCGGGACCGTTTCCTGTACGGCGCCTTGAAAGCGATCATTGCGGTCAGCGATTCCGGTGCGGAATCCTACAGTACTGGCGCTGATACGGACACAGAGATCAACAGACCCGACATCAGCTTCGTGATCCATTACAACATGCCGGCGTCGCTCGAAGATTACTGTCGGGAATCCGGACTCGCAGGCCGCGACGGCCGTCCGGCGCGATGCGTGTTGTTGTTTCAGATCGCCGACCGGCGCACGCAGTCGTTCGCCACGAACGGGCGGTCGCCGAAGCCCGAGGAGGTGATCGCGGTCTATGCGACGCTGAAAGCGCTCGGCGCCGATCTCGCCCCGGCGTCGCTGGAGCGGATACAAACGAGCGCGAGTGAGGCGCCCAGAATCAAAGTGCGCGCCATCCTTTCGCTGCTCAAAAACATGGGGCTCATAAAAGAATATCGGGGCGCGCGCTACACGCTTCTGAAGCGGGACCTCGACGAGCAGGAGATGGGGCGGCTGGCGGGCGAACACACGAGCAAAGGCCAGAGCGACCGTGAAAAACTGGAGCGGATGGCGCTCTATGCGCAAAGCCCCGAGTGCCGGTGGAAGCTGATGCTCGAATATTTCGGCTCGCAGACGGGGCGGACGGAACAAACGAGCTTGAACGGATGCGGCCATTGCGACAACTGTTCCCTCACGACCGCCGAGCGTTCGCGCGCGCCCGAAAGCATGGCCAAGCCCGACTTCATCGATCTGCTTTTCATCCATAGCCAGGGGCGCCAGAGGGAAGAGCCGCGAATCCGGCCTGGCGATGTGGTCAAATTGCCCGCGCATGGAGAAGTCAAGGTCAAGGCCATCGAAGGAGACAAAATCGTCGTAAGCTTGCCCGGCGGCGAGACCAGAAAATTTAAACGGGAGTGGATCATCAGATAGATCGGCCGGTCCTTTGGAGCGCGGGAGCTTAGATCGGTTTGCAATACCGTATACGGGAGCGGCGCCGCGAGTTGTTTACTCGCGCATCTTTACCTAATAGGATTCCTGACCTAATAGGATTCCTGATCGGACAAAGCCACGAACAGGGCGATTAAACAAATCGCCCCACACCATACATGCATCCGCGCTCCAAAGGCCCCGCCATTTTCAATATAATGAACAAATGACGAATAGTGAACAAATGACAAAAAATGAACAAATGACAAATGGTGACAACATTAACGGCGAACTGTCATTCTTGAATCCCGCATTTTTGAGGAGCGTCGCTGCCCGTCCCCTCAGGATTCTTTCGGAATACATCGAACCAGCCGAACGGATGCGCCGCGCGCTCATCCGCGACACGATCGTCTTCTTCGGCTCCGCCCGCGCGCTCTCTCCTGAAGAGGCCGATCGGCGGATGGCCAGGCTCCGCGCCGAGATCGAACGCGCGGGCGAAATCACTCCCGAAATGAAAGCAGAACTGGCGCGCGCCGAATACGCCATCAGGATGTCGCGTTATTACCAGGACGCAGTGGAACTGGCGCGCCGGGTAACAGAATGGTCGAAATCCCTGACCGGCAATCGTCATTTCATCGTCTGCTCCGGAGGTTCCGGCGGAATGATGGAGGCGGCCAACCGAGGCGCTTCGATGGCTGGCGGCAAGACCGTCGGCCTCCACATCGACCTCACCACCGAAGAAATAGTCAACCCCTACGTCACACCCGACCTGGTCTTCAGATTCCATTACTTTTTCATGCGCAAATTCTGGTTCGTCTACCTGGCCAAAGCGCTCGTGATCTTCCCGGGCGGATTCGGGACAATGGATGAGCTTTTCGAGGTATTGACGCTGATTCAGACCAAGAAACCGCGCAAGGTCATGCCGATTGTTCTGTTCGGCGCGGAGTTCTGGAATGAAGTCGTCAACTTCGACGCGCTATTGAAATGGGGAATGATCGGCGCCGAGGACCTGCGCCTTTTTCTGACGACCGATTCCATAGACGAAGCCTTCAACTACCTCAAAAACCGGCTGGAAGAGCTTTATCCCTCAGCGGAAAAGTTGGACGAGGTGAAACTTACCTAAATGAAATAAGCCATATTGTATTTGCAGCAATATTGATCGGCATATCAATTGCCCCTCAATCCACTGATGTCAGGAGACATTTCCCCCGATGATTCGGCGGAGGATGGGAGAGGGGTGGAAGCCGAAAGGGCAGAAGGACAAATAATGCAAAAGTTTTGTCGTTCTTGCACTTTTTGTCCTTTTTGTTTCCACCCGCTTTCATCATTGAGAGGCTTATCTTTCAGATGTATCCCGACATCAGCCCAATCTGAGAGATATAAGACATTTAGAAGGGGGAGTTATGTTCAATTTAATGACTCAAAACTGGTGGGCGGTTGCGCTGCGCGGACTTGTCGCCGTGTTGTTCGGGATCGCCGCGTTTGTATGGCCCGGCATCACATTATGGGCTCTGGTGGCGATCTTCGGCGCGTACGCGCTGGTGGATGGAATCTTCGCGGTGATCGAGGCGTTCAGGCGCGACGTCGTGGGAGAGCGTTGGTGGGCGCTGCTGTTCGAAGGCTTCGTCGGCATCGCGATAGGCATTCTGACATTCACCTGGCCTCGGCTGACCGCTATGGGATTGCTTTACCTGATCGCGTTCTGGGCGATTGTGACCGGCGTGTTTGAGGTTATCACCGCCATCAGGCTGCGGCACGAAATCAGGGGTGAATGGATGATGGCGCTGATCGGCGTTCTTTCAGTGGCTTTCGGATTTTTGCTGGTGGCGTTCCCGCTCTCTGGGGCGCTTTCGGTCGTCTTGATAATCGGGGCGTACGCTGTCGCCATAGGCGCGCTGATGATCGCGCTCGGGTTCAAACTGCGGTCGCTGCGGCATCCGGGCGGAGAGATCCCGCATGTGGGGCACGCCGCGCCGAGTCACTGAGGGGTAGTGGGCAGTGGGCAGTGGCTAGTGGGTAGTGTTGGTCTTTTCACTGCGCGCTATCCACTACCCACTGCCCACTAATTTCCGAGGAGGCAAATTATGGGAAAGGCAGTAGGCATTGATCTGGGAACGACCAATTCTGTGGTCGCGGTGATGGAAGGTGGCAAACCGACCGTCGTCATCAACAATGAAGGTAGCCGTCTGACTCCGTCTGTAGTGGCCTTCACTAAAACCGGCGAGCGCCTGGTGGGGCAGATAGCGCGCCGCCAGGCCGTGCTCAATTCTGAAAACACAATCTATTCCGCCAAACGGTTCATCGGGCGGCGATACGGCGAGGTTCAAAGTGAGATCAAGAACGTCCCGTACAAAGTCGTCGCCGGGCCGAACGACGCGGTGCGCTTCGAAATCCAGGGCAAGCAGTACGCGCCCGAAGAGATTTCGGCGCAGATCTTGCGCAAACTGGCCGACGACGCCGCGAAGTACCTCGGCGAAAAAGTGACCGACGTGGTCATCACCGTGCCGGCCTATTTCAACGACGCGCAGCGCGCGGCCACCAAGGACGCGGGCAAGATAGCTGGCCTCAACGTGCTCCGCATCATCAACGAGCCGACGGCCGCCGCGCTCGCCTACGGGCTGGACAAGAAGGGCAGCGAAACGGTGATGGTCTTCGATCTTGGCGGCGGGACGTTCGACGTCTCTATCCTCGAAGTCGGCGAAGGCGTCTTCGAGGTGAAGGCCACGGCCGGCGACACGCACCTGGGCGGCGACGACTTCGACAAACGCATCGTGGATTGGCTGGCCGAAGAGTTCAAACGCGACCAGGGAATCGATCTGCGCGTCGACCGCCAGTCGCTGCAGCGCCTGACCGAAGCCGCTGAGAAGGCGAAGATAGAACTGTCGAGCGTGACCGAGGCCACTATCAGCCTGCCTTTCATCACGGCGGACGCGAGCGGTCCGAAGCACCTCGAAATGAAACTCTCGCGCGCGAAGTTCGATCAATTGACGGCCGACCTGGTCGAACGCTGCGTAGGCCCCGTCAAACAGGCTCTCCAAGACGCGAAACTGACCGATCGCGACATCGACGAGGTCATACTGGTGGGCGGCGCGACGCGCATGCCATCGGTTCAGGCGCTGGTGCGGAGGATGACCGCCGGCAAAGAGCCGAATCAATCGGTCAATCCGGACGAGGTCGTGGCGGTCGGCGCGGCGATTCAGGCGGGCGTTCTGGCGGGCGAGGTCAAAGACGTCGTGTTGCTCGACGTCACGCCGCTCAGCCTGGGCGTGGAGACGCTCGGCGGCGTGATGACCAAACTGATCGAGCGCAATACGACCATCCCCGCGCGCCGTTCCGAGGTCTTTTCGACGGCGGAAGACAACCAGACCGCTGTCGACATCCACGTGCTGCAGGGCGAGCGCGAGCTGGCGCGCGACAACCGCACGCTGGGCCATTTCCGGCTTGAAGGCCTCGCGCCCGCGCCGCGCGGCTTGCCTCAGATAGATGTCAGCTTCGACATCGACGCCAACGGAATTCTGACCGCGACCGCGGTAGACAAGGCGACGGGCAAGGAGCAACGGATCACGATCACCGGCTCGACCCAGCTCCCGAAGGAAGAAGTCGAGCGCATGGTCGCCGACTCCCAGAGCCACGCCGACGAAGACCGCCGCCGTCGCGAAGAGATCGACGCGCGCAATCATGCCGATGCGATCGCTTACCAGGTCGAACGGCAGATCGGCGAGTTGGGCGACCGCGCCCCCGCTAATGAACGCGCGCGCGCCGAGGCCATGATCGATGAGGTTAGAGAGATGGTTAAAAGCCAATCCTCCGACATCTCGCGGTTTCGTCAATTGACGAGCGATTTACAACAACTGGCCTCAGGCCTGACGTCCGCCGCTCAGACGCGGGCCGCGGCGGGCGGGGCGCAGGGGCCCGGAGGGCAGGGAACACAAGAGCGCGGCCCTGATGACGTGATCGACGCGGAGTTCAAACCGCGATCTTAAATTGGGCCATCGGCGCAATACCGCGCGCGGCGCTGTATTGACCTCAAGGCACAATCATTGCGAGGGCATAAAGCGCAGTTCGTAGTCCCGCCTTCAGGCGGAAGCGTTTGGTATTACTGAATTGATTTGCGGTTGCCGCTTCCGCCTGAAGGCGGGACTACGAACGATTTTCCGAGGTGGCAATGACAAAGGCTAAAGAGAGACAGAGCAAGAGCGAAGGGGCCGGCGCGCCGGCCGATGTTGAAAGTCTTCTGACATCGTCCGAGATCAAAGGCATCCAGAGCGAACTGAAGCGCGAGCGCGAGTTGCGGATGCGCGCGCTGGCCGATTTAGACAACTACCGCAAGCGCGTCGAACGCGAGCGCGGGGCGGCGGAGCGTTTTGGCAAGCGCGCCATCATCCTCCCGCTTCTGGACGTGATGGACGATTTCGAACGCGCGCTGGAACACGTCGATCAATCGCCTGACGCGGTGGTCGAGGGATTGCGCGCCATTCACAAACGTTTGGCTGATACGCTCAAAGCGCAGGGCATAACTCCGATCGAGAGCGTGGGTCGGCAATTCGACCCCATGATGCACGAAGCGGTGGGAGCGATCGAGGCCGGCGCCAACGAAGCGGGAATCGCCCTCGAGCCGGGCGCAGTGACTGATGAGACGCGCCGCGGATACCTCTGGGACGGCGATGTGTTGCGGCCGGCGCGCGTGCTTGTGGCGAAGTAGATGTCAGATGTCAGATGCCAGTGTTCGCATCACTTTTCATACTGACATCTGACATCTGACACCTGACATCTGATCATGGCAGTAAAGTTTCACGATTATTACGAGACTCTGGGGGTCCCGCGCGCCGCGACCACGGATGAAATCAAGAAGGCGTACCGCAAACTCGCGCGCAAATACCACCCTGACGTAAATCCCAACGACAAATCGGCGGAAGAAAAGTTCAAGGAGATCAGCGAGGCCTACGAGGTTCTGTCTGACCACGGAAAGCGCAAACGTTATGACCAACTCGGCGCGGGCTGGAAGGCGGGGGCCGATTTCACTCCGCCTCCGGGATGGGCGCCGGGGGAAGGCTTCCGGGTCGAGTACGGCGATCTCGGGGATATTTTCGGGGCCGCCGGCGCAGGAGGATTCAGCGATTTCTTTGAGACGATCTTCGGGGCAAGGCGTGG
Source organism: Blastocatellia bacterium (assembly GCA_036565725.1). GTDB lineage: Bacteria > Acidobacteriota > Blastocatellia > RBC074 > RBC074 > JAJVID01. The sequence continues at coordinate 487 of DATCXQ010000505.1, read as the reverse complement.
CGCCCCGCGCGGCGCCCCTTTCGCGAGGCGCGGCCGTGACATCGAAGCCGAGATGGAGATCAACCTGGAAGACGCCCATCGCGGCGCCACGCGGGCGATTACTACGCAATCCACGGCGTCTTGCCCCACCTGCAACGGCGCAGGCGCCGTAGACAACAAGCCGTGCCCTACGTGCCGCGGCGCGGGCGTCGTAACGCGCCCCAAGACGCTCGACGTCAACATTCCCGCCGGCGTGCGCGACGGCTCGGTGATTCGATTGTCGGGGCAAGGGGAGCCGGGCGTGGGGAACGCGCCCCCGGGCGATCTTCTATTGCGATTGCGGTTGAAGCCCCATCGGCTCTTCAGCGTCACTCCCGAAGGAGACGTTCAAATCGATCTGCCGGTGGCGCCGTGGGAGACGGCGCTCGGCGCGCGCGTCAACGTTCCGACGCTCGACGGCTCAGTCGATATGACCATTCCCGCTGGCGCGCAGGGCGGCCAGCGGCTT
>DATCXQ010000815.1:0-7728 GCA_036565725.1 Blastocatellia bacterium | reverse complement strand
GTTTTCCCCGCCCTACCGCCTGTATCACGGACAGGGGCGGGGAAAACCCGCCCCTACGTTAGATTGCGTTGGGGCATTTAATCTTCAAAAAACATAAGTCTGTCCGCCCCTTTCGCGCCACGGACAGACTAAAGTCTGTCCCACTCTTATTTGCTTCGATTTAAATGGAGGTCCGTGATGTCTGGAAAATCCGCAAGTACATTTTTGACATTGTTGTCGGCGCTCGCCTTTGTGTTGTTCGCGTCGCAATGCGCATTGGCTCAGACCGGTGGTGGTGGATCCATCCAGGGAACGATAACGGATTCCGGAGGCTCAGTCGTTCCGGGAGCTACCGTGGTCGCCACGAATGTCGCCACCAGGGTCGAGTCTATCAGACAGACTAATGGGGCGGGGCTGTATGTCATCAGCCCCTTGCCACCGGGCGAGTACACGGTGTCAGTTTCAGCGACGGGCTTTCAAACCTTGATTCAGGAGAAGGTCATTGTAGACGCTTTGAGCGCCGTCAGCGTCAATCTAACGCTGAAAGTCGGCAACGTCGCGGATACCGTCACCGTGGCCGACGCTCCGTCACAACTGAATACTTCCGACGCGCGACTCGGCGTGACGATCCGCAACGAGTTATATACAAATTTGCCGCTGGCGATGGGCACCGCCGTCGCCGGCTCCGGCATTGGTCAGGGTCCCAGAAATCCTGGCGCATTCATTTTCTTATTGCCCGGTGTCTCAGAGGGTAATCGCTGGGGCACGATCAATGGCGCTCAGGGCTTTTCCAAGGACGTGTTCATCGAAGGCGTCCCCATCACAGACCCGATTCAGCAGGGCGAAGGCCGCACGATCAGCCTGGGAGTCTCGGTCGAGGCGGTAGAGCAGTTTCAGGTGGAAACCAGCGGCACAGGAGTAGAGTTCAACGGACAAGGCTCCGAGAACTATACGATCAAATCCGGAGGGAACCAGTTTCACGGTTCGGGGTTTGAGTACTTCCGAAATACCGTACTCGACGCGCGTGGATTCTTCCCGGCGGTTCGTCCGGTCGAGCATCAAAACGAATTCGGCGCGACCATCGGAGGGCCAATCTTAAAGAAAAAGCTCTTCTTCTTCTTTTCGTACGACGGGTGGCGCTATCGGGTTGTCAGTCCCTCACAATTCGCGTCCGTGCCGACACTTAAAATGCGACAGGGCGATTTCAGCGAATTGCCAGTGGCCATCTACGATCCGCTCACGACGCGCACTGTTAACGGGCAGTTGGTGCGCGATCCGTTTCCGGGCAACATCATTCCGTTAAATCGCATTTCTGCCATCTCGAAAGTCTATCAGTCTCTCTTGCCGGGGCCGACCGGTTCCGGCCTCCAGAATAATTACTTGGGATCGGTGCCTGTCGCGTATAACAGCGATAGCTTCAATGCCAAAGTTGACTATAACCTCACGGCGAATCAGCGCCTGTCAGGACTATACACTCATGGCAAGAGAAGTCAGCCCGGGCCATACAGAGAGGTGAGCACTGCCTTTCCCCAGTCTGTTTTGCCACTACCATACACGGACACGCGGTTGGTTACGGAAATCCCGACGGTGGCGCAGTTGAAGCACAATTGGACCATCAGTTCCAATCTGGTCAACCAACTGAGCTTCGGCTTCAACCACTTCTTCGTTCCCATCACCAACGCCACCTCAGATGGAAAGTGGTCAAGCAAGTCGGGCCTCAAGGGCTTACCTCCTGGTGACGCGAGCGACGCTTTCCTGGAGGCGGCTTTTGGAGGGCCCAACGCCCCCACCGGCTGGCGGGCGGTGAACTCCAGGGACTTCGAGGATAATAATTACAATTACACTCTCCAGGACAGCTTGTTATGGATCCATAATAAGCATTCGTTCAAATTCGGCTTCCAATACCAACGGACGCGCGACCGTACCATCACCAACGACACTGGCAGCCTGCTGACGACGAACTTCAGCAATCTGCAGACAGCCGGCTTCAACGCCACGGGCGGGTTGCTGAGCGGGACCGGTAACGCGTATGCCAGCTTCCTGCTGGGCGCGCTGAATTCAGCCACCGTCAATGAGGATTCAGTGATTGTGACCAACGCCAGGTTCAGCGGCTACGCGTGGTGGGTGGCGGACGACTATAAGGTGAATTCGCGTCTGACCGTGAATCTGGGGTTGCGCCACGACATCATGCTGCCCTACACGGAAGGGGACGACCACTTCACTTTTCTGGACATCAACGCTCCGAACCCAGCGGCCGGAGGGATTCCGGGAGTCTTGCGGTTCGGCGGTAATGTCGCGCCGGACGCAATAAGCTGTCATTGCAGCCAGATCATCAATACTTATTATCGCGCTTTTGGGCCGCGCATCGGATTTGCGTTCAGCCTTAATGACAAGACGGTGGTCCGCGGCGGTTACGGGATGATGTATTCCCGCAGTGGCGCGGTCGGAGGCCGTGACGGCGCGCGTATCGGTACGGGACTGACGGGCATTAACGCCAATGCTCCGATCGTGAGTCCGAATGGCTCGTTCATAGAGGCGCGGTTTTGGGACAGCGGCATCCCGCCTTTCGCCAAAGGGCCGATCTACAATGAGACTTATCAGACCGGCTTCAACGGAACAGGGACAGGCGGCGCCGTGACCTTTGGCGATCCCTTCAGCCAACCGCCGCGCTATCAGAATTGGAACCTCTCGATCCAGCGCTCGCTCACCCCTTCGTTAGTCGTGACGGCGGCTTATGTGGGAAGCAATGGCAAACAACTTCGCGGAGGCGGACGCGGCATCTATTCAAATCAGATGGATCCCAAATATTTGGTCCTGGGGGATCTGCTCACCTCAACCACAAACCCCACAAACCGCACAAACGTAGCGCTGGCAGCAACCATAGTGCCGGGAATCAAGCTGCCGTTCGCCACTTTCTCGGGGACAATCGCTCAGATGTTGCGCCCATTTCCTCAGTACAATAGCGTCGCTGATGTTTACGGCAACGTCGGTCAATCGAACTACAACGCCCTGCAGTTATCGATTCAGCGCCGCCTTTCACACGGGCTGACCTTCAACTTTAACTACACTTACAGCAAGGCGCTCGGCACTATTAATGGAAATCGCAGCGCGTATATCCAGGAGAAGAGCCTCTCCACCACTGATCAGCCTCATCTCCTGAACGCGTTCTACACTTACGAACTGCCGTTCGGGAAGGGGCGCATTTTCAACCCCGACAACAGCGCCGTCCGAGCAGTGGTGAGCGGCTGGCAGATCACCGGTATCACCCGATTCGCTTCGGGCACGCCGCTCGGGCCTTTCAACGCGAACTGCAATGTGCCGCAGGCGGGTATCTGTTGGGCCAGTTTTAATCCGGCGTTTACCGGGGATGTGAAGCTCAAAGGAGACGGGGGAGTTACTCCCTTTATCAACGTGGCCGCCTTCGTCTCTCCGGCTTCGTTCACCTATGGCAACACTCCCGCGACGGGCGCCTATGGGCTGCGCAACCCGCACTTCGTTAATCAGGACTTGACCCTGACCCGGAATTTTCAAATCCGCGAGAATTTACGGTTTGTGTTCGGGGCTGATTCGTTCAACCTCTTCAATAACGTTCGTCTCGGAAGCATCAATACGAACATTACCAATTCCAATTTCGGTAAGGCCGCCGCTCAGGTGAACTTGCCGCGCGTATTCCAGTTTAAGCTCAGAGTCGAGTTCTGATCATGATCCGAGCAACTGCGCAATTCTGCCTCGGTTGTCTGGCCGCCATCATATGCGCCGTGACATCTCTGGCCGCCGACGCGACCGTGGCGCCGAACGGTGATGGCCAATTCAAATCCATCCAGGACGCGATCATGGCCGCGCCGCAAGGGCTGCCAAGCGCTGAACGCCCCTGGGTAATTCACGTCAAACCGGGCGTGTACAAAGAACTGATCTATGTCCAGCGCGAACGCCGCTATATCAAACTGGAGGGTGAAGACGCGGCGAAGACGATCATCACATTCAATCTGAACGCGAATCTGCCGGGACCGGATGGCAAACCGATAGGCACGTTTCGCACGCCGACCGCGCAGATTGACGGCGACGGGTTCGCGGCGGAGAACATCACGTTTGAAAACTCCGCCGGGCCTGTCGGGCAGGCGCTGGCGCTGCGTGTGGACGGCGACCGCGTGAGTTTCAAGAATTGCCGCTTTCTGGGATGGCAGGACACGATCCTGCTAAATCGCGGCCGCCAGTATTTTGAAAACTGCTACATCGCGGGCCACGTGGATTTCATCTTCGGCGCGGCGACGGCGTTTTTCGAGCGGTGCCACATTCACTGTTTGCGTGACGGTTACATCACCGCCGCTTCGACGCCCGCCGATCAGCCGTTCGGTTTTGTCTTCTCGCATTGCAAGATCACGGGTGAGAATCCCGCCGTCAAAACCTATCTTGGCAGGCCGTGGCGCGCATACGGCGCCACGATTTTTCTAAACACCGAGATGTCCGAGGTCGTGCGGCCCGTGGGATGGCACAACTGGACAGGCCCCGAACGCGAAAAGACGGCCCGCTATGCCGAATTCAACAGCAGCGGGCCGGGCGCGCAAACGCAATCGCGGGTCACGTGGGCGCGCCAGTTGACGGAAGCTGAAGCCGGCGCCGTCACGCTTGAGAAAGTCCTCGGCGCCTTGGGCGATTGGAATCCCAAAGCAGTTGTGAAAGCAGAAGCCGCGCCTGCCGCGAAACCAAACCCATACGCTCATCCCCTGCTCAAAGACCGCGTCAAACGCGAGATCGAATATTCGCAGGCGGGCGGCGAGAGCCTGAGACTCGACGCATTCACGCCCGCAGGTCTTGGGCCGTTTCCAGCCGTGATTTTTGTGCACGGCGGCGGCTGGTCGTCCGGGGATAAGACGGGCGGCAATGATCCGCTCTTTGCGCCGGTGGCCCAAAGAGGCATCGCCTGGTTCACGATCAATTATCGTCTGGCCCCGAAACATTATTACCCGGCGCCAGTCGAAGACGTCCACGCCGCGATCCTCTGGGTCAAAGCGCACGCGCAGGAATTCAACATTGATCCGAATCGATTGGCGCTCGTCGGAGAATCAGCGGGCGGGCAGCTTGTGGCGCAGGCCGCGGCGCTGGCTAATGAAGATACGCGAGTAGCGGCGGTCGCGCCGTTCTACGCGCCCGTGGATTTCATTGCCGATATGGAAAGGCGCGGGGGCTTGAGCGTTTCGATGCGCGGGTTGTTTGGCCGTACCGACGCCAAGGCCGATGAGGCGACCTTGCAACTGTTGCGTGAAGCTTCGCCGATCAATCGCGTCCACGCCGGTCTGCCGCCATTTCTATTGACGCATGGCACGGGCGATATGAGCGTGTTGTACAACTGGTCGCCGCAATTTCAGGCAAAACTCAAAGCCGCCGGCGTGCAATGCGATCTGATCACGATACCTGACGGCGTCCACGGCATGGCGCGTTGGGAGAGCAGCGCGCCGGAATATAAGGACAAAGTCGCCGATTGGCTTGCGCAAAAGCTGAGCGCAAAACAGGAGACCGGCAGATAGTTGGAGGAAGAGTATGCTATATCAATCGCGCCGCGTCGCATTATGCGCGGCGATCGTCTTATGCGTGTTTATAAACGTCGACGTCGGTTCGCCACTGAGCGCGCAGTCCGCGAACACCGGCTGGGCGCAAGTCCCGGCCATCCTGGCGCGCATCAAGGCCCCGGCCTTTCCGAATCGTGATTTCAAGATCACCGATTACGGCGCGGTCGCCGACGGCAAGACCGACAACACCGAGGCCATTCGCAAGGCCATCGCGGCTTGCAACGCGGCTGGCGGCGGTCGAGTCGTCGTGACGCCGGGCGTATTTCTGACCGGGGCGGTCCACCTTAAGAGCAACGTCAATCTGAACGTCATGGAAGGCGCGACGCTTAAATTCATTCCCGACCCGGCGAAATATCTGCCTGTCGTCTTCACGCGTTTTGAGGGGACGGAGTGCATGAACTATTCGCCGCTGATATACGCCTTTGAGCAGGAAAACATCGCCGTCACAGGCAAGGGAACGCTCGACGGCTCGGCTTCGAATGAAAATTGGTGGGCATGGAAGAGGTCGGGCGCCGACGCCGTCCGCCGTCTGCTCGAATTCAATGACAAGGGCGCGCCGGTCTCCGATCGCGTCTTCGGCGAGGGCTACAAGCTGCGGACCAATTTCATTCAACCCTATCGCAGCCGCAACATCCTGATCGAAGGCGTGACGATCAACAACTCGCCGATGTGGGAAATCCATCCGGTGCTCTGCGCGAACGTGACGGTGCGCGGCGTGACCGTCGTCTCGCATGGCCCTAACAACGACGGGTGTAATCCTGAATCTTGTAAGGATGTTTTGATCGAAGATTGCGTCTTCGACACAGGTGACGATTGCATCGCCATCAAATCGGGCAGGAACGACGACGGGCGCCGCGTCGCGACGCCTTCCGAAAACATAGTCGTCCGAAATTGCGTGATGAAGGACGGCCACGGCGGAGTCGTGATGGGCAGCGAGATTTCGGGCGGCGTGCGCAACGTCTTCGTCGAAGACTGCAATATGGACAGCCCGAACCTCGATCGCGCGCTGCGTTTCAAATCGAACGCCAGGCGCGGCGGCGTGATCGAAAACGTTTTTATGCGCAACGTCGAGGTCGGCCGCGTCGCCGAAGCCATTTTGACGATAGATTTTCTCTACGAGACCGGCGCCAACGGACCGCACAAACCCGTCGTCCGCAACGTGACGATTGAGAACGTTCGCAGCGGTTCAAGCCCGCGCGTGATGTGGATCGCAGGCTTTCCCGGCGCAGTGATTGAAGACATTCGCTTCGCCGATTGCGCGTTTCGCGGCGTCGAAGCGAGCGAGTTCGTTCAAAACGCCGGCTCCATCTCGTTCAAGAACGTTTCAATCGAACCGGCGAATAAAGGGCGCAGCCGCAATTCGCCTGAGACTAAACCTTAAGATGAGGACATCCACGAAGATACACGAAGGAGCGCGAAGATTATCTCTTTTTCTTTTGTGTTTCTTCGTGTGGCTTTGTGGATGTTTTTCGCAGGAGAGACGCTTTATGCTTACAAAGAGAGATTCGTTAGTCGCCATTTTGACGGCCTGCGCGACGCTCGCCATCGTCGCTGCGGGTCAATCTGAAAAGTCTGTGATGGGATCGTCAATCTTCGACTGGAACGTCATCGAAGCGACGCCGACGAAGGTCGGCTCGACGCGTAAATTTTTTCAAGCGCCGACGGCCACGCTCGACGAGCTTGAATGTCACGTGACGACGCTCAATCCGGGCGAGACGCCGCACCCACCCCACAAACATCCCGACGAAGAAGTGATCATCGTCAAAGAAGGCGTAGTCGAGGCGTTGGTCAACGGCCAGACGAAACGCGTCGGGCCGGGCTCGATCATCTTTCAAGCGGCGAACCAAATGCACAGCATCCGCAACGTCGGGCAGACGGCGGCCGTCTATCACGTAATCAAATGGAATTCGCCCGGAATGTTAAAGGACAGGACAAAACAGTGATTGCGGGGTCGAATAACAGACTGAAACCTGTCAGGCCGTACGCGCGTCATCAGCTTTGACGGTCAACCATGTTGAATATGCGACAACAATGAGGATTGTATGAAAAAAATTCTGTTGCTCACCCTGCTCTTTCTGACCACGATAACGGTGGCCGCACAACCGCGTCCACACGTCGTCGATCAGGCGCACAGCCAGATCAATTTCGTGGCCGAGGCGCGATTCATCTCCGCCCACGGCCA
>DATCXQ010000491.1:0-7648 GCA_036565725.1 Blastocatellia bacterium | reverse complement strand
TCGGCTCGGGGTCAAGCCGCTCTATTACTATTACGACGGGCGCTTGCTGTTATTCGGGTCGGAGCTGAAGGCGCTCATAGCACATCCGAGGTTCAGCAAGGAATTGAACCCCGATGCTGTGTCGCTCTACCTTTACCTCGGCTTCGTTCCGGCGCCATTGAGCATCTTCAAGAACACGCGCAAGGTGCGCCCCGGGTGTTATGTCGAGTTTTCGATTGGCGGGAAGCTGGAGGAGCGCAGTTACTGGTCGATCACCGATTACCATACGACCAGCGACGATCATCGGCCGGAGAGGCAGGTTGAGGAGGAACTGACCGAGCTGTTGCGCGAGGCGTGCGCCTATCGAATGGTCTCCGACGTGCCGGTGGGCGTCTTCCTAAGCGGCGGCGTCGATTCGTCTCTGGTGGCGGCGGTGCTCAAGCGCGAGGCGGGCGAGAACATCCGCACCTTCACGGTCGGCTTCGACGACGCCAAGTCCGACGAATCGCGTTTCGCCAAGGCGGTGGCGGAACATCTCGGCGCCGATCACACGGAGCTGCATTGCGCGGAGAGGGACGCGATCGAGATCGTGCCTCGCCTCTGTGAAATCTACGACGAGCCGTTCTCCGATGAATGCGGCATCCCCACTTACCTGCTTTGCAAGGCCGCCCGCGAGGAGGTGAAGGTCGCGCTGTCCGCCGATGGCGGCGACGAGTTCTTCTGCGGCTACACTCACTACACAATGCTTCCGCCTGCCTGGGAGAGAGTATCCAGCATTCCTCTGGCCCTGCGGCGGGCCGGCTCGGCCGTCCTGAGGCGGGTGGGAGTGGGAACGGTGAAAGCGATGGAGCCGCTGCTCGTGAAAACGACCAACAGGTTCTACCCGGACCTGGAGGCGGCCGATTTCAGCGACAAGCTGCTAAAATTGTCACACGTTCTATCCGCGCCAGGCATTCGCGCGGCTTACACTTCGTCGATCAGCGTCTGGCCGAACGAGTCGATTAAAGATCTCGCCCCCGGGCTCAAGCCGTGCAACGCGCTCGGCGTCCTCACCAGGGATGAGAGCGCCGACCCGTCTCTGGACATGATGCTGGCGGACGCGCAGACCGTGCTTCCCGACAATTTTCTGGTCAAGGTAGACCGCGCAAGCATGGCGGTCGGCCTGGAGGTACGTGAACCGTTGCTGGATCATAAACTGGTCGAATACGCGCTGGCTTTGCCGGGCCGCTACAAATACGATGGCCGAACGACCAAGTGTATCCTCCGAAAAATACTGTACAAATATATCCCTCCGGAGCTTGTGGATCGGCCAAAGCATGGATTCGCCGTTCCTTTAACCGATTGGATGAGGTCCGCGTTGAAGCCGCTCGTCTTGCATGCCCTCGACCCGGCGCGAATCCGCCGGCAGGGGATATTCTCTCCGGGCTATATTAAGAATACGGTCGACTCTTTCATGGCAGGCGATCGCATCAGCGGGAAAAAGATGTGGAATCTCCTGCAGTTCGCGCTTTGGCATCAGAGGTGCATGGAGGAATAAAAACTCCGAGAGTGGGATAGACTTTAGTCTGTCCGTAGCATGAATTGGGGCGGAAAGATTTAGCGAGGTAATCATTAATGAAAGCAGTACACCACGTGAAGCAAAATCCCCGGAAAGCGATGTGTTGAGCCTCGCCATGCCCATATTGGTTTGTCCCGCATGCGGCGCGGGCGTGGAACTGAAAGATTCGAGAGTGTGGTGCCGCGGCTGCGGGCAGGTCTACTCACGCAACTCCAGTAATGGGGTCATATATTTTGGCGAAGAGGAATCGTATGCCGAGTCTTTCGGACTGCAGTGGAAAACTTTTTCGCGTGAACAATTAGATAATGACCGGCTTCACGAATCAGAGCGCCGCCTCCGCGGAGAGACGGGGCTTTTTCCTGAACAGGTCGCGGGAAAGATCGTCCTCGACGCGGGTTGTGGCATGGGGCGATTTCTTGACATCATCTCACGGGACGGCGCGGCGCTTGCGGTCGGCGTCGACTTGTCATCGGCTGTAGACGCGGCGGCGGCGAACCTGTTTGACCGCGACAACGTGCTTATCGTAAAGGGCGACATCTTTCGCTTACCCTTCCGGCGAGAGTCGTTTGACGCGGTCTTTTCAATCGGCGTGCTCCACCACACGCCGTCAACCGAGCAAGCGTTCCGGGCGCTCGTGCCGCTGGTCAAGCCCGGCGGCGAGATCGCGATCAGCGTATATGCGGCCACCATGAAGCCGGGCGTTGGCTGGGCGATCAACATGTTCCGCCGGCGTTTCTTCCGAGTTTTCACACGGCGCCTTCCGAAACGGCTCATGCTATGGTGGTCGTTATATTGTGTTCCGGTTCTCTGGGTCATAGATAAAATTCCGCTTGTACGTTGGATTCGCTATCTATTCCCGGCTGCGATCTATACGAATTATCCGTTGAGATGGTCTGTGCTGGACACATTCGATACCTATGCGACTGAGTTGGAGTCCCGGCATCGTCCGAAAGAAGTGTTTCGCTGGTTTCGCGAAGCCGGATTGATCAATGTTGATTTGCTCGACAGTGAGGATGGTTGGGTGAGCGTTCGGGGGCGGGCGCCTGCGCATTCGAGTATAGACTGATGACCATATCGGGACAAACACCACAGGAAGAGCCGACAGGCGCGCCGTTAACGGCCGAACCGCTTTACGGGCGCGCGATGAGCGCCGTTTCTTGGCGCTTCCTTTCGGAGTCGTCGAAATTTATCCTCCAGTTGACCGTTATGGTTATTCTGGCGCGCCTCATCCGCGTGGATCAATTTGGGTTGCTGGCTCTGGCGATGGTGGTTATGAATCTCGTCGTCGAAATATCCGAGATAGGCGTTAATATCGCCGTGATACAGCGTAAAGATCTCACTGACATGCACATCCGCGTGGCTTTTTCACTCTCAATTCTCTTTGGCCTGTTATTTACCATAACTGTCTATGTGATGGCGCCATTTGCGGCTTTTCTTCTTCAGAGTGATGAGGTGATTCCGATTCTGCGGCTGATCTCGGTGACTATTATACTGACGAGCGTCGGCAAGGTCGCCTTCGCCCTTTTACAGCGAAAACTGGAATACCGGAACTTACTTATCGCCGAACTGGGGTCATACGCTTTCGGGTACGTTCCAGTTGGTATATCGCTCGCGCTGTTAGGTTACGGGGTGTGGGCTCTCGTGTGGGCCAGCCTGATTCAAACTCTGCTCAGGACCATCTTGTTTCTTCATGTGGCGCCTCATCCGATGCGGCCCAGTTTCTCTCTGTCCGAAGCGCGCCAATTGTTGGGCTTCGGCGTAGGCCAGAGCTTATTCAATCTAGCGAACTATGCTGCGCATAACGGCGATTACTTTGTCGTAGGCCGCCAGCTCGGCGCAACCGCTTTAGGCTTATACTCCCGCGCCTACCAGCTTTTGACCATGCCAATGTACCAGTTTACGTCAGTGATCAGTTCCGTGCTCTTTCCCGTCTATTCTTTGATCCAGGATGAGAGCGAGCGGTTGAAACGGGCCTATCTTGCTTCTTTATTTTTATCGGCAATTATCATCGCCCCAATACTCGCTTGTCTCGGGGTTGCGGCGCCGGAGATTATGTCCGGAGTCTTTGGCCCGGAATGGATAGGCGCGGCGGCTCCTCTTCAGATCCTCTGCGTTGGAGGGCTCTTTCATTCTATGTATGGCGCAGGAGACTCGCTGGCGCGCGCCAAGGGAGCGGTCTACTTGAAGTTCGCCTGTCACTCTATATATGCGGCTTGCGTTTTCTCCTGCTCTTTCATAGGTAGCCGGTGGGGTATAAATGGCGTAGCTGTTGGCGTGGTCGTCGCTATAACTGTGATTTACCTGTTAATGGCGTGGCTAACTACCAAGCTTGTTGGGGCGAGCTGGAAGGAGTATTTCCTGTGTCAGGCGCCTGGGGCAATCCTCGGCGTGGTGGCGGCGGCTTTCACTATTCTAGCCACACAATTGTTGCGCTACGCTCATTTACCTCGCCTGGTTATTCTGGCCGGCGCAGTTATCACGTCCACAGTGGCAGGCGTACTGGCCGGCCTGTCGCTGCCTCGCGCCTGGCTCAACAAAGTCTCCTTCGGGGCGGTTGATAATATAGAACAACTGTCTGATACCGTTGGCCGGCGTTCGCGGGCTTACCTTAGTCAGAACCGACTTGCGTTTAAGCTCGTCGCCGCTATTTACAAATGGTATAAAATCGCGCAATCCATCATCAAAGTAACCCGCGAAGGACTCCGGGCGACCCTGCTGCGTTCACGGCGGGCGACTTCCCGGCAAGCGAATAGACATGACTAACACACGAATACCTCTCGAAACTCAAGTTCCTTTCTATCGCCCTGACCTTACTGAGAATGAAATAGATGAGGTAACCGCCGCATTGAAATCGGGGTGGCTGACGAGCGGGCCGAGGGTTCGCCGTTTTGAGCGGGAGTTCGCTGACGCTGTGGGAGCGGGCCAGGCTCTGGCCGTCAACTCCTGCACCGCGGCGCTCCATCTCGCCGTGAACGCCCTGGAGTTGGAGCCGGGAATGGGCGTGCTCGTTCCCACTATGACCTTTGCCGCAACCGCCGCGGTGGTTCGCTACCAGGGCGCGGTTCCGATTCTCGTCGATTGCGATCCGGTGACGTTCAATATGAGTCTTGATGACGCCGCAAGGAAATTATCCCGCTTCCGAGACGATAAATCGCCGGGCGGCGCGCCGAAGGCGCCGCAGGCGGTGGGAATGATTCCCGTTCACGTCGGCGGCTTAATGATGGATATGGAGGAGGTGAACAGGTTCGCCTCGGATCACGGATTGTGGGTTGTGGAGGACGCCGCGCATGCTTTCCCGGCGGCCTGGAGGCGCGGCCCCGGCGATCCCTGGCGGCGATGCGGAGAGGGAACCGCCGCTGTAACTTGCTTCTCCTTCTATGCGAACAAAACCATAACTACCGGCGAAGGCGGCATGGCCGCCACCAATAACGCTTTTCTGGCCGAGCGGATGAAATTGATGTCGTTGCACGGCCTTTCCCGTGACGCGTGGGACAGGTACTCGGGGGGCGGAAGCTGGGATTACAGAATCATCGCGCCCGGATTCAAGTACAACATGACCGACATCGCCGCCGCCATCGGCATCCATCAGTTGGCGCGCGCCGAGGAGATGAGACGCAAGCGCGAACGAATAGCCGCAACCTACCGGGACGCGTTCTCGGGTGTGGAAGAGATCGAGCTTCCCGATGTGGATAGTAATCGGATCCATTCCTGGCATCTGTTCCCGATCCGGCTCCGATTGACGCGACTGACGATCGACCGTAATAAATTCATCGAAGAGTTGGCGCAATCCGGCGTAGGCAGTTCCGTGCATTGGCGACCGTTGCATCTACATCCCTATTACCAGGAATCGTTAGGATGGCAGCCTGAAGATTGCCCAGTGGCGACTGAGACCTGGCGCCGCCTTGTCAGCCTCCCTCTGTTTCCGGGCATGCGCGAGGAAGAAATAGAACACGTGATTCATACAGTCAAATTGTTGTGCGCTCGTTACGCGCGCTTAGCCAAATGACGCCATCGCCTCAAATTGAGCGACTGACCGAGAGAGTCGCTACGAATACATTCCCTCTTCCCGGCGCCGCACTCCGCCGGCAGGTCCCAGGTCAGCGGGCGAAGGGCCCGAACCATCGCGCCGTAAATCCGCTGGTTCGCGGCGCGTTCTATGTTTTTATCTTCTCGCTCCTCTTCGAGTGGCCGGACAGGCCGATCCCGATGGAGATACCGACGTTAATCGGGTTTATCTATCTCGCGTTCACCCTGCTCCAACCGAAAGTGTGCTATCGCTACTTTCCCAAAGAACTCGGGTTTTATGCGGTGTACATCCTCTATTTCGCTCTTCTTTGCGGCTCTGTGAGGCGACAGGACGACGCGATCAAGCTGCTTACGCTCACGGTTCAGATATTCTTCCTGATGTGGAGCGGCTACAACCTGATGCGATACGAGCGGATCATGAAGACGGCTCTGATGACGCTCGTGATCTCCTGTTCGGCGATCTCGGTTATGCAATTGTTGGGTGTCGCCGCGACGCAATGGGAATTCTATGATGCCGGCTCGCGAACCTCAGTCCTGGGGCAGAACCCGAACAACATGGCCAATAACATATCCCTGGGTCTGGTCGCGCTGATGGGATTCGCTTTCGGTCGTAACAAAATTTTGCCATGGGCCAAGTACGTAGCGGCGCCGCTGGCCGTAATAATGGTGGGCGCGATTATCGATACCGGCTCACGCGGCGCTCTGCTCGCCTTGGGGATCGGTTTTGCGGCCTTCGCTATTCGGGGGAAGACTCTGTGGGCGAAGACGAAAAGCCTGGTTATCGTCCTGGCGGTTCTTGGGGGATTGGTGTTGGCTGTCTTGCAGACGCCATCATTGGTGTCGCGGTACAAGCAGACACTAAATGGAAACGACATGTCAGGCCGAGAGAATATATTTCCCACGGCCTGGGGCATGTTCAAGGAGAAGCCGTTCATCGGGTGGGGACCCATTGATAACATGTACGAACTGGGAAGGCGTTTGCAGATTATGTATGGGGGACCAGTTGGTCCCGACGGATCTAAGGATACTCACAATATGTTCCTGGGCGCTCTGACTTCGACCGGGCTGTTTGGGACTGTTCCTCTACTAATCTGCGTTATTCTTTGCCTGCTGGCGGCATGGCGGGCGCGTCGTGGGTCTCAGGGGGTCTTGCCGATTGTCATGGTTGTCACGGTCATTCTGATAAACATGAGCGGTAACTGGATCGCCTCCAAACTCGATTGGCTCATGATGGCGTGCGCCCTGTCCAGCGCCAATTTCCTGCATGCTGTAAGACCCCGCCTGGCGGCGGCCAATCCAACATCGCCGCCCCGATCTCTGCATGCGACGCCGGCGCCGGCGCATGTCACACAGGGCCAGGGTGGCGAAGCAGGTTCGGCGGCCTACCCCGATCAACAGAGAGGCCCGGAATGAACAGCGCTCTACGCATCTTAACGATCACCAGCGAGTGGATTGGCACAGGGCACGGGGCCCCGTTTATCGCGCGCCAGGTAGAGTTTCTTCGAAGCGCCGGTATTGACGTAGAGGTCTTCGCCTTTCGCGGCGCCAAGAACCCGATCAATTACCTGAAGGCCTGGCGCCGATTACGGCGTAAGCTCAAGCAGGAGCGATACGATCTGATACATGCCCAGTTTGGTCAGAGCGGGCTGCTGGCTTTGACAAAGCGCATGCCTCTGGTGGTGACTCTTCGAGGAGATGACATTTTAGGCGTGAACCGCCCGGGCCGGCGTCCGGCGCTCTATGGCCGGGTGCTGCGGCAATTGAGCCGGCTGGTGGCGACGCGCTCCGACGCGGTGATCTTAGTGGCTGACCACATGCGAGCCCACGTCCCTTCATCGACGCCGATCCATGTCATCCCGTCCGGACTCGATCTTGATTCTTTCAAACGCCTGCCGCAAACCGAGGCGCGGCGCAGGCTGGGGCTGTCGGAGGGCGAGCGGCTGGTCCTCTTCGCCTGCAACCCGGCGGACGAAAGGAAGCGATTCGATCTGGCCAGGCGGGCGGTGGAGATACTCAACGAGAGATTGCCCGCCAAGCTGATCGTCGCCTGGGGCGTGCCTCACGCCGAGATCCCCGTCTATATGA
>DATCXQ010000456.1:0-29775 GCA_036565725.1 Blastocatellia bacterium | reverse complement strand
CAGGTTGAGATCGATGTGCGTTGTTGCATAGCCACGCGCTGTCGACGTGATCTCGAGTCATCAATTCGAAGAAGAGATCGGCGCCGCATCATCAGAGAATGGGCTCTTCATCGCCAAGATGTTGTTTTCGGTACGGACAGGGCTGATCCAGAATATTTGCATGAACTGCAACGGCGGTATGAAATGATGTCAGGGGGGCGACAGTTCCCAGTCGAGACATTATTGAAAGAGAGAGGGTCAAATAAATACTATATCGGTTCTTCCAGCCCGCCTCCGTTACCACCTCGCAGAAATGACTGAACGGTTACCAAGGATTATGTCTATGATCAGCGCATCAGTTTGATTTGATCGGATTCAGTCAGAAGAAATCATCTCGCTACTCCGTTGTTGAGTAATTCCTTGAGAGGCCTCCCTTCCGGTTGTGGTAGTTTCAGC
Organism: Blastocatellia bacterium; assembly: GCA_036565725.1. Taxonomy (GTDB): domain Bacteria; phylum Acidobacteriota; class Blastocatellia; order RBC074; family RBC074; genus JAJVID01. The sequence goes on along the minus strand of DATCXQ010000456.1, from coordinate 29,340 downwards.
TTCAGCAAAACGGCGATGGACGGGGCCAGATCAATCATCCGCGCCAGCGGCAGCTTCGCGCCGCTACGCGCCCCTGCGCCGTAAATGATCAACGATGCGCGCATCCGAGGGTCGGTCGGCAGATATCCGTGCGTACCTTTATATGTCTCTCCCGAATCGCGCACTTCTTCCCCCGTCAGCGTGTCATCGAAGGAGTACCCTTGCGAGGCTTCAAGCATCAGCGCCGCCTGGGGGACCGCTTTCAACTTGAGCAGTTCCGCGGGAGTAAGGATTTGTTTGATCGGGCTGCGCTCCTGCTTCGCCCATTTGGAAAACAGGGCGGTTACTTTCGCTTCGGTCTCCTTGTCATTCACGTCCTTCAAAACAATCGCGCAGGAACCGCCCGCCGGCCAGGCCGCGGCTTTCCAGGCCGTCGCCTTTCCCGCGGCGTCCAGCGTAATCAACCCCTCTTTGGCCAAGGCCACGTTCGGCGAAAAGCGCTTATCAATGTTGGCGAAGCCGTGATCGGACACGACGAAAAACGTCGTCTTCTCGAAGATGCCGGCCTGCCGCGTCGCTTCTATGATGCGGCGAATGTAACCGTCTTCGCGTTCGGCGGTTTCTATGCCGGCTTTCGTGCGAGGGCCGTTGCGGTGGTGCGCGCCGTCCAGTTCGATCAGGTGAAGCAGCAACAGGTTAGGCCGATAGTTATTGATGATGTATTCACCGACTGAGGTCAGGCGCTCATCAACGCTGCTGTCTTTCTTCAGATCGGGGCCGAGCGCCTTTTCCAGCAGTCCCGGCGTCGAATGCTTGGCCGTCCAATTCCATGTCGCGGGACTCTCACCCGGTTCGTAAATCTCCGGGACGTTGTAATCGATCTCCGCGCCGACCGTCACAGGCCAGCCGACAGCGGCTGTGGTCAAGCCCGCTTTCTTCGCGACGGTCCACAGAGTTTCCGCCTTCAGCGCGTCGGCGTACCAGTACCAGTAGCGCGTCTGCGGCACGCTCGGGGCTTCAAAGATGCGGTTTTGGACAATGCCGTGCGCCGCCGGCCGCAAGCCTGTCACCATCGTCGTGTGCTGCGGATAAGTCACCGTAGGATAGACGCCTTCCATGCCTTCCGCGTGCGCGCCACTTTGCTTCATCATTGTCAGCGTCGGCGCGCGCAACCCCAGTTTCTCCGGCGCGGTGTAATAATCCGGAGGCATGCCGTCTACCGATATCAGGATGACGTGCTCCGGGCGCGTGGCTTGCGTTGATCTAACAGCGCTCGAAGTCTCGCCGTAAAAGAAGATCGCTCCGGACGCGAGCAGCAGGGCGAATACCGCCGCCCCGCATGAATGTAGTATTTTGGGTATCACCTATCACTCCTTAATGACAACCGATTGTTTCGACCGCCCTATCAATTCTTCCTTCTCTTCAGCACAGGTCATCGTTCCCTGATCGCCTCTGTCAGGATTCGTCCCACTGCGTTGCTTGGCTTTTCGACTTTGAGGAGCAAGCTCAGAGTGGGCGCGATGTCCGCCGGGCTGCTGACTGTTGCGTAGCTCCCCGCCGCAACCCCCGTCCCGAAAAGAATGACCGGCACATGGGTGTCATAGCTGTATGGCGTACCGTGCGACGCGGTGATGCCTTCGCCGAAAAGATAAAAGGGGCGCGGCACTATGATAAGGTTGCCGTTGCGCGGCGGAAAAAAGCCGTTGGCGACGCTGTTGGCAATTGGTGAGTTTGGCAGTCTGCCAGTCAATATCTGCGTCCCCGTAATGGCGGTGGCGATTCCGTGAATCCTTCCCACAGCCTGGCCGGCCACATTTTCTACCTCCGCCAGATCCAATTTACGGTGTTCGATCGCGGCCTCATCTAGGTAGATGTTGCCGTTGACGAAATTGAGTATCCATTTCTCCTCGCCAAAACGCTGATTTAGAGCCGATGTGATTGCGTCGGTGGCCGATTTCGCATCCACCCTGCCGCCATAGCCCAACGCGCGAACCTGTTCTGGGACGGGTCCGACCCCGTGGTCTGCGGTCAACGCGATAATCACCTGATCAAGCCCGATTTTCTTGTCCAGATAATTGAACAACTCTGCCAGCGTTCGATCCAGCCGCAAGGTCATGTCCTGAACTTCCTGGCTGTACGGTCCGAAGGCGTGGCCGACCAGATCGTTGGATGAGAAGCTGATCGTCAACAGGTCGGTCACATCGTCGGCGCCCAGCCCTTCGTTTTCGATCGCGGCCTTGGCGAAATTGACCAGGTGTTCGTTGGCGAACGGTGAGGCTTCGAATTGATTGTAGAATTTTCCGCCGGGCTTCCCCTCGCCGCCATTGATGGTGTAGGGGAAACGCCTGCCGTAGGGCGATTTTTCATAAGCCGCGTCGTCCGGCTCGGATCGCTGATAGATACCTTCCGGAAGTAAGCGTTCCCATGTCTTTCCGAAATATGCGCCGCAGTGCCGGTCTTGATTGAACGCCTTAACCCAGGCAGGCAGATCCTCGAAGTAGTAGGTGCTCGAAACGAAATTGCCCGTTTCAGCGCTGAACCAGTATGCTCCGTTCGGGCGATTGCCGGACGGCAGAATGGCCGATCGGTCCTTATAGGACATCCCAATCACTTTGGCCTTCCCGCCGCTCGCTAACTTCATTTCGTCGCCGACAGTCGTGCCGACGATACGATGCGGAGACATTCCTGTGGCGCCTTCCCGGCCACCGAGCAATTTGGTCTTGTCGTCGCTGACGCTGGTGACGCGCTTGCCGCTGTCGCGGTCGTACCATTCATTGCCGACGATGCCGTTCATTGCGGGCGTCGCGCCGCTCATGAACGTGGCATGGCCACAGGCCGTGTAGGTCGGCGTATGAATATAGTTGGCGTTAGTGAAGACCGCGCCGCCGTCGAGCAATCGCTTGAATCCGCCTTCTCCAAACTGATCCTCAAATCGTGTCAGATAGTTATAGCGGAACTGGTCAATAACAATGCCGACTACGAGGCGAGGCTTCTTCACGGAACCGCGAGCGGTGGAAACAGAGCGCCTCTGCTGCGCATTGGAATCCGTAATCGAGAAGAAGGTTGAAAGCGCAAGTAAGAGGCCAAGCGCCAAGACAAATTGACGCCGCGACCAATCGATCTTCATATTCACTCCTGGAAATTTTGAGATGGACGTTTGGTTTGCGTGAAACCGTGAAAGACGTGCGCGAGCATAATCTATGAGTTTTCGAGTGGCAAGAAGGCCATTGGAACAGATTTTAATCAACGCGCTCTTTATTTTCTCGCGGCAGGCTAACATTCATTCTACCTGTTCCAATGTGTGGTTCGATTTAGTCCGAGGCTGAGTCCTGCCTGTGATGAAGGCAACGAAAGCGAAGTTGGACCCGCCCGATGTCTTAAGCATGCCTCTTCAGGCCTGAGCTTGTAATCAAACTTATAATCCCCGCCAGAAAGCAAGAGAGTCGAAGTCGAGGCCGAGCCGGAATACGCCTCGCGAAATAAGGGACACAGTTAAAGGCCTGGCGTCCGAGAAGTGACGCCTCCATAGACGCCAGGCCTTGCCGCTCGTTATGCCGTGCCGCGTCTCCGAAACTTCGAAGACTTTCAGACGGCTTCGGCTACCACAATATCTTCAATCCAAACTGCAGTTGCCGCGGGGAATTCGCCTGCGATGTGATCTGACCGAAGGTCGTCGCGGTGACGCTCGTAGTCGGCGAGCCGAAGCGCGGCGTGTTGAACGCGTTCAGCGCCTCGACCCGGAACTGTACGCGCATCTTCTCCGTCGGCGCGAATTGCTTGAACAGTGAGAGATCGAAGCTCCTGACGCCGTCGTTGCGGATGTTCACCGCCGGGCCGACGTTCCCGAATGTGAACGCCGCGGGCTGGCTGTAAACGCTCGTGTCGAAATACTTGTTTAGCCGTTCGTCCACTTTGCCGCTGAGGTTCGGGTCTTTCCCGTTGGTGTTCGGACGCGTCAAAGGGTTGAAGAGGCCGGCCGTGTTGTTCGCGGTGATGGTTAACGGCGTGCCGCTCTGGAAGGTGGTGATGCCGTTGAATTGCCAGCCGCCGATTATCGCGTCGAGGAGCCCCGGGGCGTTCGCCCCAAACTTGCGCCCCTTGCCGAACGGCAATTCATAAAGATAGCTGATGACAAAGCGGTGCGCGATGTCGATCGTGGACAGGCCCCGGTCGCCGCGAATGTTGTAGCTGTCCTGGTGGGTCAAGCCCTCCTCAATGTTCTTCGCCCAGGTGTAGTTGCCGTCGACCAAAATCCCGCGCGAAAGACGCTTGCTGAACGACACCTGCAAGGCATGGTAATTGGACGACGCGCCGCTCGAATAGAGCGGGATGATGTCGGTGAATTGCGGGTAGGGGCGCAATAACTGCCCGCGGCTGATTTTCGGCGATGCGAAGAATCCACCCGTGCCCAGCCCGAAGAAGGGGTTGTCCACCTGCTGATTCAACGCGGAGCCGAGCGAGAGATACTGCGGGTCGAGCTGGTTTAGACTAAGTCCGTCTTCGCCGTTCCGCGAAAGCTGCAACCCGCGCGTCCCGACGTAGGCGACCTCCAACGACATCTGCCAGGGCAATTCGCGTTGAATGTTCAAATTCCACTGCTGGCTCCACGGCGTAATCGTGTCCTGCAGCACCGACTGCAGGTTCGCCCCGGCCTGAGTTAACAGGCCGTCGGCCGCGCCCGGCAGCGCGCGGAACCCCAACGGGTATGGGTTACGCAGCAGGTTGAACGGCGTCAGGCCGTTGTCGTTCGTCGTCTGCCATGGGTATTCGATGCGGAACCCGAACGGCCCGACCGTGCCCTGGGCGGCCTGATTCGACGGGCCGAAAATGTGAGAGTAACCCGCGCGGATCACGGTCTTCTGGTTGAACTGGTAGGCCAGGCCGAGGCGCGGCGCGAGGTTGTTGGTATCCGTGTTGTACTGACTTCTCGCATTCCCGTCGACTCCTACGAAGCGAACCCCGCCTTTCAAGTTGGGGAACTGCGTAACCTTAGAGGCCAGCGGGGAAGGCGCGTCCGGGTCGAAGAAGTTCATGCGGTTGTACCGTTCGGTGCGCGGCGTGTCGAGGTCATAGCGAACCCCGAGGTTGAGCGTCAGCTTCTGCGTGATCCGCCAGTCGTCCTGCGCGTACCCCGCATAATAAAAGCTCTGCGCCGCGACGTTCTTCCACCCCTGAATCAGAGTGTTGCCGGTTGTGCCGGCGCCAAGCAGGAAGGAGGCGAAGCCGAGCCCCGCGCTGTTGCTGGCGGCCGTGGGGTTGGGGCCTTGCGTGAAACCCGCGTTGAAATTGAAGTTTCCCGCGTTGCGCGCCTCCCACACGTTGACGCGTATCAACCGGACCTCGCCCCCATACTTCCAGTTGTGCTTGCCCTGCGCCCGCGTGAGCGTGGCGACGAAGGGATAACTCATGAAAGCGTTAAACCGGTGATCGTTGCCGCCCAGACTTGTCATGCCCGAGACCCCGATGGCCGGGAACATTTGCCGGTCAACCACGGAGTCAATCGCGGCGGGCAGCCCCAAACTCGACGGTTTAAAGCCCAGGCCCTGGTTCGAGAAAACGAAGAGCGTGCGCGCAAACCCGAGGCGCGCGGTCAGCACCATCGACGGTGACAGTGTGTACGCATATTCGGCCACAAAATTGCGCGCCCGGTTCTCCTGGATCACGCGGCCTTCGGCGATCGTGAGGTCTTCGGAAAAGGCCTTGAGCGGGACGTCCTGCGTATACCTGTGCGAATACCGCGCGAAGAAAGTCTGGTTTTCCGAAATGCGGTGATCGATTCGGAAATCGTAGTTGTCCAAATTGATCTGCGCGGAGCCGCTGGCCGCGTAGTTGTTTGCATTTGTGAACTGGTCACCGGGTTGATTTGGCAACGGGAAGAATTTGAGGATGTTCAATGCGACAGGATCGATCCGGTCCTTGGGAATCTTGTTTTCGGCGAATTGATCGCGGATGAACCCGCTGCCGCTGGCGCGCGTGGTGAACGGATTGAAAATCCGGATCAAGGCGCCCGCCTGATTGAAGGTTTTGGAGAAATCGCCGCTGCGCTGCTCGATCGTCGGCACGGTTCGAATCGATGAGGCGAAACTGCGCGCCCGCAATCCTTCGTACGAGCCCATGAAAAAGGTTTTGTCGCGGATGATCGGTCCGGTCGCGTGTCCGCCGAACTGGCTGCGTTTAAAACTTCCAAGCGGGCGGCCTGCGCGGTTCTCAAAAAAGTTATTGGCGTCGAAGACCGAGTTCCGCAGAAATTCATAGGCGCTGCCGTGAAACTGGTTCGTGCCCGATTTGAACACGACGTTGAGCACGCTGCCCAGGCTTCGGCCGAATTCCGCCGGATAGGTCGCGCCCATTACCTTGAATTCCTGGATCGCATCAACCGAAGGGAAAATCGAGATGCCCGTAAACCCGTTGACTGTCGGGAATGACGCGGTCACGCCATCGATCACGGTGTCCATCATCGTCGGGCGGGCGCCGTTCACCGAATAACTCAGGCTGTTGTAGTTATTCCCGATGCTGCCCGTAACACCCGGCGTCAGAAAAATCAGCGAATACACGTTGCGCGTATTGAGCGGCAGATCGCCAATCCGGCGGTTATCCACCACTTTGCCCAGAGTCGTCGTAGTCGATTCCAGGACCGGCGCCTCGGCTTTGACCTCAACCTCTTCACTTACCGCCCCCAACTCGAGGGCGAAATCAATTACCACAGTCTGCTGTATTTGTAAGACAATTCCTCCGCGAAACGCACGGCGAAACCCCGACATTTTTGCCTCAACTCTATAGGTTCCGACCCCTAATGGCGCCGAAGCGTAATATCCCTCGCCATTGGTCATCACCGTCAAAGTTCGGTTGGTCTGTTCATGGATGATGGTGATTTCTGCGTTCGGGACAACGGCCCCTTCCGGATTCTTGACTGTTCCCACGATCAATCCGGTGAACGATTGCGCGTGCGCGCTGAAATTGAAACAGTAAATTGCGGCAATCACGCAGAGGCTGATTCTCAAGTGCTTCATGATGGACTCCGGGTTTAGGCGCCCTCCTGCCTGGAAGGCAGTCGGGTAAGTAAATGTGTTTTTTTATGTGGAATGGTCTTTCGGTCTGTGTCAGTTTCCTCTGGGTGTCAAATTCGTTCCACTTCGAATTATTCCTGCAGAGACAAAATGTACAACTTTAATACGGCTGGCAATGCTGTTCTAAAATGATGAGTGGATTATAGTTGCGACGAGTTAATAATGCACGGCGGAAACCATCGACATGTGAAATTTTCGTCAATTTCATGTTAAGGAAGCGCCTCGGTTTGAGACGCCATTATATTTTCGAATTTGATTTGGACTGCGAACCGACGACTGGTAGATAAACGAGAGAGCCCAAAACCTCAGCGCAACTGGCCAGTTTGGTAATTCAGGGTGGACCGTTGCAGGAGGTATTCAAATCTGGCGTTGGCGTTTTCGATTTCCGCGACGGTGACTGACAGAAGCGCTTGTGTCAGTTCGACGATTGAGCTCAAACCCATCCGGTATCTCTGCTGCGCCAAACTGAGTGATTCCCTGGCGCGGTTGAGCAACTGCGCTCCCAGTTCGATGCGCTGATAGGCGTTATCCGTGTTAAGCCAGGCCACATGCGCGTCCCGTACGATTCGGTTCTCCAGGTCCTTCAACTGTTCGTCCGACGCCCTCGCCTTATACTCGGCCTATGTTTTGGACGTGCGTTTTCTTCGAGCACGTTTTCCGATAAGGTCATTTCCCTCGGCCGCTTCTTTGACCGCGTCTTTGATGGCTTCTTGAACAGCGGCCTTCACCTGCTTTGCCCCAGGCGCTTCGCCCCCCGCTTCTACCACGGCTTCTTTGATTACATCTTTTACGACCTCTTTGAGGGTGGCGGCGATTGTCGTCGGCCCATCTTTTTTTTCAGGGGACGCTTTCATCAAGACGCTGGAGAGCCAATCCGCCTCGAACGTGTCGAGGAGAGATTTGACCACTCTCGGGTCGCGCGTGATGAGCCCTACCTCGCGGCGCGCATCCAACTCGACTCTCCTCAAACTCTGGCTCCCGAGGAAGACTTGACGTCCGTCCCGGATGATTGCCTGCGCGTGCAGTCGCGTCGAGGCGAGCTTGACGGCCTGGATTCTGGAATCTTGCTTGCTAAATTGTCCAATCACCCTGACCTCGACGCCGGCATTGGCGCGAGTCTGCAAGAGTCGAACGATCTGCGGGTCGGTGAGTTTTCCGTCATAGATGAGCAACTGCTTTCGCGCCCCCTTAATGAACGCAGAGAGCCGTTTGCGCGCGTTGACAGGGCTTACGACGAAATTCTCAAATCCTGGCTTGTATGGCTTCCGGGCCGCGTCGGCCTTAAATAATTTCACCGCCTCCCGTACGATCTGTTTGTTCTCTGTGACGAGGCCGAAGCTGCGACTACGGTCGATGTCCAGATGTGTGTAGTTGAAAGTCATCAGGTAAATGACGCTCCTGTCGACAATCATAAGTTTAGCGTGGTAGCGGGTCAGATCGTGGGCAGTCCTCCCCACTGTGACGCCGGCCGAGAGCAGGCGAGTCTCCAGATTACGCAGATTCCTCTCATCGCCGCTGTTTGTGTAAGAGATCAACGCATGGACGGAAACGCCACGCGTGACGGCCTTCTCCAAGGCCAGTTCAATCTCACGCTCGTCAAAACGGAAAATCATGACCTCGATGCTTTTTTTTGCTGACCTGATGGCGGAAAGCAACGGCGCGACACCCGCGCCCGGTTGTACGAGCAACCGCACTATCTCCCTCCCAGATGTTGTTCCCAAACTACCCTTGAGCTTTCGGGAAAAGCTCGCCATGTTCTTTTTCGGTGTATCGGTCAACACCGGGCGCGCAGTTTCCCAAAAGGTCACTATAATTCTACTTGGTTGGGTTCCCTTGTCGAAAGCTAAGCGAGCAGGGCTCGACGAGATGACGATGAACGACAGCGTACCCAACCATCCTTTCGGCCATTTCGCGTTAAAGATCAGCGCTCGAAATGCGGCGTTTGCTATCGCGGCGCCTGCGTATCCGCCGATCAGCACGTGAGAGGAACTGGTTGGCAGCCCCAGATACCACGTGATCAGATTCCAGGTCACGGCGCCAATCAATCCGGCAAGCACGACCCATTCGTTGACCTGCTTCGGGTCAACCAGGCTGGTGTAAACGGTCTTGGCGACGGCGTGCGTGCCCAGAAAGAAGGCTATGAAATTGAAGAATGCCGCGCGCATTGCCGCGCGCGCCGGAGACAGAACACGTGTGGAAACGACGGTGGCTATGGAATTGGCTGCGTCGTGGAATCCGTTGGTGTAATCAAAAAGCAGGGCGATGGCGCCGATCACCGCAACGAGCGCAAAAGTCGAATCAATGAAGACCTCTGGGTTGGGGGGATTCCAGTTTTGTGGTTGAACCATTGCCGTGAATTCCCCTGAATTCCACAGCAGGTTCGAATCCGCCTTAAGCGTTCTTGAGCACTATGGCTTCGAGAATGTTCGATGCGTCCTCGCACTTGTCGATCGTGCGCTCCATCTTGGCGTATAGCTCTTTCATTTTGAGGATGGTAATCGGGTTGGTCTCGTTACCGAAGAGGTCGTCAACCGCTTCGTGGTGGTAAACGTCGCCTTCGTTTTCGAGGCCGTGAATGGTGACGCATTCTTTCAACACCTGCTCGCCGTTTTTTTCCAGCGACCTGATGGCCTTCTCCAGGCTTGCCACAATCCGCACCACTACATCGCTCATCTTGCGCGCGTGGTCGGTCGGCGAGTCAACGCGGTAAAGAATAACGCGCTTGGCGGTGTATTCGATGGCGTCAACGATGTCATCCAGCCCGCTGATCAGCGCGTGAATGTCCTCTCGGTCAATCGGTGTGATGAAAGTTTGATTCAGCTTCTTGATGATCTCGTGAGTTATTACGTCGCATTCATGTTCGACCTCTTTGATTTTGTCGGCGTACGCGGCGCGATTATCGAAATCGGAAAAGATCTTCTGCAACAAGAGCGCGCATTCCGTCATGTGCGACGCCATACTATTGAACATCTCAAAATACTTGTCTTCCCTTGGCAGTAAGCGAAACATAGAATCACTCCTCCTTTATCCAATTGAAATCCCCTTGTGCCGCTTGCCCGAACTCTCCGGAAAAGGTGGCAAGAATACCTTCTCTCAGTGGATGGAAAAATTTGTCCTCACTATTTTAGCCCTCAATGAAGATTTAAGACTCATAACACCCTATCCTGAGCCTCTCATTCCGCTGTCTTTACCACAGGGTGTATGTTCCCAGAGCTTGCGGCAAGTCGATTCGCTGCGGTCGCCAACAACGACAGAGACTGCTTGGCGTGTGCGGCGGCAAAGAGCGGCCCAAATTCATCGCTCGCAACTCTTCGTAAAAACGAGCGCCCAGAGCTCATCGAGTTCCAATTGAGTCGCCGTTTTATCTTCCGGATCTGGCGCAATCAGAGTTTCGCTCAAGGCTGAGAGCGCTGCTTCATTTTTTTTGAGCCAGTCACTGGCGGTTTCACGCGAGGCTCCGATAACCCGCTCGGTTTCGATTATCTTCTATGGCGCCTCATTTCTCCACTACCCTCTAGATTATTACCACAGGTACAGCGACTCAAGCCAATCGTTCATCACAAGCTTATGCCAACGGGAGCCCGGGGCGCCGTTGCGCCGATCGTGGTTGCGATATGGCGCGCCGCGGGCCATCAGCCAGACATCAGTGGAACGCAATAGAGGTTGTTGCTTCAAAACAGAAAACGAAAGCGGCGTAATCAATACATGGCTCCTTCAAGAGCAGGATGTGTTTTTTGCCTTGGACAGGGATAAGTTCTTCTTCAAGAACTTCCCCTTCTTCAGAGAGAAGACTAAACTGCAATTCCGTTGGGAGATTTATAATCTCATCAACCACATGCAGATATCGACGGTGGACAATGCCTAGTGGTTTCACGGCGACGACGCGCAAGTCAGCGCGCACTTCGGCCGAGTGACGGCGGCGTGATTACGTCGAAGTCGGCTTCCAATATCGCGTCAGACCCGAAGCGACTGAATTCACCTCGCGCCCGTGGACGGTGACTGCTCTGACATCTCTCGCTGCGCCGGGAGTCTTCAAACAAGAATAAACGGGCTTGAGCCAGGGCAGCGGTATCAGTTTCAGGCGCTCATCAAACACCCGTTGCTGACGCTGACGGCGAAAGAAGTCGCGCTGACCGTCCCGGCGAATTGAAGAACCGGATCATACAAGAAACATTCACTCCCACTGCGCGCATTCACGTTTAGGATTGCTACGAAACAGGAAAACAGATAGGAGGCGTCACTTGAAAGCCGCGTTTTACGAGGGAAATGAACAAATCCGAATCGGGGAATGTATCCCGATCGCTCCGGCCGCGGGCGAAGTCCAGATTCGCGTTTCGCATTGCGGAATTTGCGGAACGGACCTGCACGTCTTTCACGGGGCGATGGATCACCGCGTCACCAAACCCGCCGTCATCGGCCACGAGATGTCGGGTATCATCGAAGCAGTCGGCGCTGACGTGTCAGACTGGGCTGTCGGAGATCGCGTGACAGTGCGACCGCTGGATTCTTGCGGCGCGTGTCCGGCATGCAAAGCCGGACATTCACACATTTGCCAGAAACTGAAATTCATCGGAATTGACCGTCCAGGCGCTATGCAAAAACTCTGGACAGTTCCCGCGCATACGCTTCACCGCTTACCTGACGCGCTCACACTGAAAGAAGGCGCGCTCATCGAACCCATCGCCGTGGCGTGTCATGACGTGCGTCTCGGCGAAGTGAAGGCGGGTGAATTTGTCGTCGTCCTGGGCGGGGGGCCTATCGGCGCATTGATCGCGCTGGTAGCGAAACAGAAGGGCGCGCGCGTGCTGGTGTCTGAAGTGAATCCGTTTCGCATCAAGTTGCTGCGAGAGTTCGGCGTCGAAGTAGTCAATCCCGAAGAAACCGATCTCGTCGGGCTGGTTGAGGAACAGACCGGCGCCGCGGGCGCGGATGTCGTCTTTGAAGTAACGAGTTCCAAAGCGGGTGTAGAGATGATGACGAAATTGCCGCGCGTGCGAGGGCGCATCGTGGTCGTCGCCATCTTCAGCCAACCGCCGCAAGTAGACCTCTTCAAATTTTTCTGGCGCGAGATCAGTATGCGCGGCGCGCGCGTGTACGAAGCGCAGGATTTCGAGGAAGCGATCACACTCGCCGCTTCCGGCGCATTGCCGCTCGGCAAACTGATCACCAATATTTGTTCGCTTGACGACCTTGAATGGGGGCTTCGCCAGCTCGAAAAAGGCGGCGAAGTAATGAAGGTGTTAATCGAGTGCTCGTAAGTATTACGAAATCAAAAGCGGGGGGATAAATTTTGGGAATTCTGGACATGTTCAAGCTCGACGGAAAGACCGCGCTAGTGACGGGGTGCAAGCGCGGCATCGGCAAAGCGATGGCCATTGCTTTGGCGGAAGCCGGAGCCGACATCATCGGCGTCAGTCAGTCGCTCGAAACCAGAGGCAGCGACGTGGAAAAGGAAATTGACGGTCGTGGCCGCCGGTTCAAAGGCTATGCCTGTGACTTTGCCGATCGCGCGGCAGTGTATGAGTTTATCAATAGGGTGAAAACAGACTTCCCCGTGATTGACATTCTGGTCAACAACGCCGGAATCATTTTGCGCAAACCGGCTGCCGAACACCCGGATGAATATTGGGACAAGGTGATGGAGGTCAATCTCCATGCGCAGTTTGTGTTGAGCCGAGAACTGGGCAAAGAGATGGTCGCGCGCGGCTCGGGCAAGATTATTTTTACGGCTTCGCTGCTGACCTTTCAGGGGGGCATCACCGTACCCGGGTACGCGGCCAGCAAAGGCGCAGTCGGCCAACTCACGATGGCGCTCTCCAACGAATGGGCGGGGCGGGGTGTGCAAGTCAACGCCATTGCCCCTGGCTACATTTCTACTGACAACACGGCGGCCTTGCAGGCGGACCCGGAGCGCAACACGGCAATCACCGCGCGCATTCCGGCAGGACGCTGGGGCGAACCAGATGACCTGAGCGGCGCCGTGGTCTTTCTCGCCTCGGCGGCATCGAATTATGTTAACGGCGCGATTCTGACAGTGGATGGCGGTTGGATGGGACGTTAGGCTGTACGAAGATCATCGCTAGCGTTTGAATCTGGAAGCGCGACGCAGCGCGGGGCTCGCGGCGGAAATCTTTTGCCGGATGCGGGAGGACGCGATGATCAGAGTCCTGCCGGACGAAGATCGGATGCTAGTGCAACGCGGCGCCTGCGGGCTGACTCTCACTGACCGGCGATACCGAGGCTATGGCGGAAGCGGCCGACGGAGCGGAGGCGTTCATTTTTAACAGGTTCTTCGACGTTTGCGAACTTCAGGTAGAGCGCCGGGATGACAGAGGAAAATAGAGCGCTATGACACCTCGCCTGGAAATCGAATACTGCACTCAATGCCGCTGGCTCTTGCGCGCGGCGTGGATGGCGCAGGAGCTGCTGACTACGTTTGAGAACGGCATCGGGGAGGTGGCGTTAATCCCAGGCACGGGGGGAATTTTTGAAGTCCGGCTCGATGGCGAGACTATCTTTTGCCGTAAGCAGGAGGGACGTTTCCCGGAGTCGAAGGAGTTGAAGCGGCTAGTCCGAGACCGCATCGCGCCTGATAAGGATCTCGGTCACAGTGATCGTTCATGACCGGGCTTCGATTGTCATCAGCGATCCGAACAAACACCTAATCGAGATCCGCACGTATGGCGACGACGTGATAATTAAACAGATCTTTCACGGACCGCAAAGAACCGAGCCAAATATGACATCGCCGGACTCGTCCCGATGCCGCCCCTCGACCAAGTACCCGAGCGCGTCGCGGTAGTAATTCAACGTTGCGTCATCGTCCGTCACGGGGAGCACTGGGATCAACCCGCGAAACCCAGAAAACATTTGATTCACGTCTCGTAGTTCATTGGAGAAAGCCATCTAACGATACAGCGGTCGAGCCGCGCGAATGCTAGCGAGCGCCGGCGCCGGTCGCGAGTTAACCCTCCTGTGACCAAGGGGCACCTCTACACGAGCCTTGCTTCCACAATCGCCCGGTAATAGATCGGCTCGAAACCTTCTTCCATCCAGAGATGCGCCAGAAGCTCGGCGGCCGGGACCACACGACGATGCGGAATTTCGAAGCGTGGCTCCCACGGCATCAACTCGACTTTCGCCAACCATACAGAGCGTACCAGCACGAGGCCTCGCTCCGGCCCTGTGATGCACGCGCCACGGGTGAAGCCGAGCAGCCGCGCATCAACGACGGTCGCGCACGCTTCCTCCAAGACCTCTCGGTGGAGAGTCTGCTCCCAGGATTCATCGCCTTCGGGACGGCCTCCTGGCCAGCCCCATCGTTCGCCGTCGTTGCTGATCTGCACGATCTGATCGTCTGCGGTTATACAAAAAGCGTTCGCTCCGTGGGCGATACCATCCGGAGTCGCATCCGGAGGAAACCAGGCGATCAACCAATCGCCCCCGTTCGAGCGAACCGTGAACTCTTCGCAGTCGCGCGCTATAGAGTACCCCAACATTGTCATCTCCATTGCGACAGGTCATGACTGGCTAACGCCAATTCGTCGGACGATTAAGCGCCAGACGGATATCTTCGAAGAAGCCGCTTGAGCCGAAGCCATGCCTCATCCTCCTGGCCTTTGAGCGCCAGGCCCTTGCTATCCAGGATCGTGCCGATCTGATCCACCAGGCCAAAATACAGGAGCTTACTCATAAGTCGTTCCAGATCTCGATGTCCGTACCTTCGCGCCACCTCTTCGGCGAAAGCCTGGCCGAAGTCAACGAACAGATACATGAAGTCGTAATCCGGATCGCCCCAGTTTACGTCTCCAAAATCGATTACGGCCGTTACCAAGTCATTCTCTACCAGAATATGGTCTCGGCTAAGATCAGCGTGGAGCGCTGCCGGCTGGAACAAGAAATTCTCGGGCGCGCTCAGATAGATCTCAAACTGCTTTATCAGCGCGCTTGCTTCCAGAGGCCGCAGTTTCGGCGCTATTCCACGCTCTGCGCGAGCGGAGTATTCCTCCGCTACCATGCGCTCATCCTCCCGAGGCAACAGGCGCCTAACTTCAGGACCCGGTTCGAGACTATGCAGCGCCCGTAGGAAGGCGCCGATGACCTCTGCAGCCGCGGCTCGCTTTTCTCTGGCCAGAGCGTTCACGTTCATCGCATGGCCGTGAAGATACCGATACACCGCGTAACCGTATGCAGATGCGGGTGAATCAGGAGCGATGCGCATGTATCGTGGCACGGCAAGAGGGAGTAGGTCCGCCGCAAATGCCAGGAATGTGACCTCCCGCTCGAGTTCCTCCCAATGGTCCAAACGCTTGGGGAACCTGAAGACGAGATCGTCGTTCACGATGTATGCGCGCGAGTTCCACCCTTCTCCCAGAAAATGGGCAGACCGGACAGAGAGTCCCTGATTCTCATTTTCGATTTGTCGCCAGTCAGGTTCCATTGTGTTAAGCGCGCCAACTGTGTTTCGGTGTCGAAAAGCGGAAACCTCCCGTTTTGCTTATCCGATTCACTGTCGCTCAAGAATTCAAACGGGTACAGAAATCGAGCTTGTTTCCGTCAGAGTCAACCACCCGAAAATCTCTGATTCTGCCCTCGAAGTCCTCCGGCGGAGATTGGGCTTTTATTCCTCTGCCCGTGATTTCTTCATACAATGCATCCACATCCGGAACGTAGAGGAAAACCAAACCACCCACCTGGCAATCTCCCGCGTGTTGTGAGAGGTACAACGAAAGCCCGTCGCGGCTGATCGTCATGAAGACGGGGAGATGCGGAGCGAAGCGGTGTTCCCGCTCAATCTGGAATCCGAGTCCGTCTATGTAGAAGGCCTTACTCTTCTCGTAATCGGTGATTCGAAGCGTCGGGGATACGTTCTGCACTTCTTTTTACTCCATAACAGCGTTGAGCGGCATAGGCCGTCCTTTAAAATAAAAGTTTCGATGTTCAGTGACACCAGAACCAGAATATTTCTATCACGCGTCGGTCGTGTATCAAAAATGATGATGGTGTGCTGAAGAGGCATGGATGAGTTATGCTTCCGCCGCTATGTGTTACGAAGCCATCACTTGTCCGAGATGCTCATCTGCGAGCATTGTTAAAAATGGCAAAACCGCTCAGCGAAAACAACGTTACTTGTGCAAAGACTGCCGCCTCCAGTTCATCCGCGACTACACCAATTTGGGATGCGTCGGGGCAGTACGAGACTTGATCGTCCCGCTGACGATCAACGGCGCGGGCATCCGAGACATTGAGCGCGTCTTGTTCTTGAGTACCAACACGATCCTCAAGACCCTGCGAGAGGCGGCCAAGAGAGCAGACGAGCCAGCGTATCCACGGCGCGTGCGCGATCTGGAAATGGATGAATTCTGGTCATTTGTCGGCGCCAAGCGGAGACAGCGCTGGACCTGGTACGGCTACGACCGGCAGCGATGCAAGGTCGTAGCCTTCGTCAATGAACGGCGAACGGACGCCGCTTGCCGCCAGCTCCTGCAGAAACTGGGAGATTGCCGGATCACGCGTTATCACACGGATAAGTGGCAGTCTTACGCCAGATTCCTACCAGTTCGGCGACACCGGATCGGCAAAGAAGGTACAAGCAGGATTGAGCGTCACAACCTGAATTTCCGTACTCGTCTGAAGCGGCTCCAGCGGCATACGATTTGTTACTCGAGATCGGCAATGATGCATGATGCCGTAATCAAACTCTACGTGCATTACTCAAATACTGGCCATCATCACTATACGCTCTCCGACTGTACTCCGTATTTTATTGTTCTTGTGATTTGGAACTGAAACGTACGCTAAGCCCTATAGCTTCTGGGATCTGTTGCAAAAAATATTTTGGCCACATTCCATAGTAGTGACGAACTAAGCGGGCATCACAACATCTTGTGTGGTCAGTGAATTTTGCAACAGATCCGATAGAAAAGATCTCCGTCGTGGTCGAACTCTTTAACGCCGACCACGCCGCCGGGCTTAAGGACGCGGAACGCTTCAAGAAGTCCGCGTACAGGTTCCCGCAGATTACTTAGGACAGCCGATATGAAGACGGCATCGAAGGACGCGGTCTCGAAGGGGATCTCATAGATGTCGGCGACTTCGAAGCGTACGTTGGAGGACTTCCGGTTCACCGCGTTCTCACGAGCGAGAATGACCTGGGACTCCTCGATCTCGGTTCCTACGACCTGCCCGGGGGCGACAATCTCAGCAAATCCGGTCGTGATCGCCCCGGGACCGCAGCCGCAGTCGAGGACGCTCATGCCAGGTTTGAGGTTCGACAGAACAAAGGCCGCGTGTGTCTTCGCGGTGCGCCTCGCCATGATGGATGTTGCGACGGGGCCGTAGCCCATTGTGTACTGCTCGCGGTCCTTACTCACGGTATTCCTCCAAGTGGCCTGACTACTTTATATACCGAACGATCCCGGATGATACCAGAATCGTCGTGTTATCCGGAACGATTCCAGATGACAGCCTTATATCAGTATCCGGTCCCGACCCTATTCATCAATAGCACAGCTTTGGGCCATTACCGCAAATATTCTGTTGACGCGATCCACTGTGATGGGCTATAAACTCCCAGTCTTTTGCTAGGAATTAGCGGTGAACATCTCCACCAAAAGCGAATACGGTTTACGGGCATTGATTTACCTGGCGAGCAACAGTGAGCGCGGGGCGATTCCCGCTCGCGAGATCGCGGAGAGGTGGAACGTCCCGGTCAAATACCTCGAACAGATTCTCAAGACCCTTAAGGAAGCAGGTATTGTGACGAGTCAGGTCGGCATTGGCGGCGGTTACCGGCTGGCTCGGTCGGCGGCCCTGATTACTACCGGCGAAGTCATCAGAGAGCTTGACGGCAGGCTGGCGCCGATGGGCTGCGTCAGTTCCTACGATTACGAACCGTGCGAATTCGAGAACGCTTGTGGCCTAAAGACTCTCTGGGCGAGGGCGCGCGCCGCGCTGGTCGGCGTCCTCGATCAAACAACTCTTGCAGACCTCTGTACGCAGGCTGATCACCCACGGGTGGTCAGCCTGAAATCTTCATCCGGTCGTTTGTAATTTCCCTCAAACAATTTGTACTTACTCAAACTTTGAGACGAAGCAGCGCAATCAATTCCTATCGAACTACTAGGAGTTAGTTGCGGCGCCAGTTGA
The DNA here is from genome assembly GCA_036565725.1 of Blastocatellia bacterium. Taxonomy (GTDB): domain Bacteria; phylum Acidobacteriota; class Blastocatellia; order RBC074; family RBC074; genus JAJVID01. Next base: position 11,146 of record DATCXQ010000456.1, on the reverse strand, counting down.
CACTGAAGACTGTTTCGAACGTTTGCCGAACAGATAAAAGGAGTGGCGCCTTATGAAATCCACAACCGGACAAGTAGGGACTCTTGACCAGCAGCGACAAGCCTTGTAGGCCGTGCATCCGCTCGACCCTCTGTGTGACCTGCTGGTGACCCCATTGGATCAGTTTTTCGTCCACAGTCACGGATCGGTTCCGGCGATAGACCCGACGAGCTTTCGCCTCTCCGTGACAGGTGATGTCGTCAGGCCGTTGCGATTTTCGCTGAATGATCTTCGCGAACGCTTCTCGCGGATCACGATCCTCTCCACGATGAGATGTGGCGGAAGCGAATGCCGGAATCTCGCCGACCCTCATTCACCGGGAAGCGAAAGCTCTGAATTCGGAAGAGCCTCCGGCAATGCCATCTGGGGCGGCGCATCTTTACAACAAGTTCTGCTAGCCGCGGGAATCGAGAATTCAGCTCGGTACGCCGTCTTCACAGGACTCGATCCGATCGAGGTCAAGACTCAAAGGACGAATTACAGCAGCGCGATTTCGATTGAGACGGCTTTACGTCCGGAAGTCCTTCTTGCTTACGAGATGAACGGACAACCGCTCACACCGGAGCACGGCGCGCCGTTGCGATTGATCGTGCCCAGCGAGGAAGGCGCGCGGGGCGTGAAATGGCTGGCCGAGATCAAGCTGCTGGCTTACCCGCTTACCAACAACCTTCAGACACGTTTCTGTAACATTATCAAATAGCGAACCGTGGCCTCGGCGCATTCGGGCGGCCGGGGGCTATCAATCAAGGAGGTAATGCGATGAAAGTTGGAAGACTTATTACAGACGAAGGAATCGAATTCAGCCTTGAAAACGCACAGCTCAGGGAATTCATTGAGCACTTGCGCCGTCAAGACGCCAATGAGGCTATTGTCGCAGAGTTGAGCGTTCTGGTGGATGCGTCGGGGTTTATTGACCCCGAAGATTACGAACGCGCCGCTCAGGCAGCCTATTTTGTGCGACAGGCGAAAAAGCTTCCGGCTGCGGCCTAAACAGGTTTTTCCAGGGAGAAATACAGAGATGCGAAAAATGCTAGACAACTTCTCTCAAATTGACGGACGCCGTATCGCTGACGCCATCTGCCGGTGTTGTTGTCCCTGCATGTGTATAGCGTGTTGTCGCAGGCGCCGTCCGGAGACTGATCTGAGGGAATAAAAGTCATAGACTTTAAGCGCAAAGCGCGAAACCCGCTGTCAGCCTCCAGGCAAACAGCGGGTTTCGTTTTTTCAGGGACACATTTTTATTCAGGGGAAGAGAACCATGACTACACCCATTCGCCAACCGATCGCCAGACTGTTCGGCGCGTTGTCGCTGCTGGTGGCGGTAACGATCATGGCCGCCGCGCAGGATTCTTATGAGAAGACCATCCAAACCTGGCGCGCTGAGCGCGAGGCGAAGCTCAAGGCCGACGACGGTTGGTTGACGGTGTCAGGGTTGTTCTGGCTGCGAGAAGGCCTCAACGATTTCGGCGCCGCTCCGACGAACGACATCGTGCTGCCGCCCGGCTCCGCGCCGGAGAGGATCGGCGCGTTCGAGTTGAACAATGGCAAAGTCACGCTGCGCGTCGCCGGCGGCGTGAGCGTCACCGTGAATGACAAGCCGGCGCATGAACTCGAAGTGCAATCCGACGCGACGGGAAAGCCCGACCTGATCAAAGCCGGCGATCTCAGCTTCATTCTACTCAAACGCGGCGAGCGTCTCGGCGTCCGGCTCAAGGACAAGAACAGTCACGCGCGGCGCGATTTTACGGGTCTTCGCTGGTATCCGGTGAAAGAGTCGTACCGCATCACCGCGCAGTTCATCACTTACGAACAGGCGAAGGAGGTCCCGATCATCAACATCATCGGCGACATCGAGAAGTACAAAAGCCCCGGCCTGCTGAAATTCAAACTGAACGGCCAGGAATACACGCTGGAGCCGGTCACGTCGGGCGGCGACCGGCTCTTCATCATCTTCCGCGATCTGACCAGCAACAAAACGACCTACGCGGCGAGCCGCTTTCTGTACGCCGACAAGCCGAAGGACGGTCAGGTCATTCTTGATTTCAATCAGGCGATCAACCCGCCGTGCGCCTTCACGGCCTACGCCACCTGCCCGCTGCCACCGAAGCAGAATCGCCTGAGCGTGGCGATCGAGGCGGGCGAGCTGATCTATCACGGGTCGGCGACGAAACAGACGACGGCGCAAACGAAATAACGAATCACAAGATTGCAGGCGGCGTAGCCAAATGGGAAGGCAGAGGCTGGCAAAGCCTTTATATGCGGGTTCGATTCCCGTCGCCGCCTCCAAACGGATTTTTAGCTTTGCTGGGATTGAACAATTTCGTTTCGAATTACTTCCGTAGCTGGCGCTTACTTGATGGACTCCTTGACGCGGCGCCTCCACAAGGGGCGTCGCGGTTTTTTGAAGTTCATTGATGACCGGCTTCGGATTCACGGGGCGGCGTAGCCGAGTGGATAGGCAGGGGTCTGCAAAACCCTTTAACGCTGGTTCGAATCCAGCCGTCGCCTCCATCCTTGACCAGAAAGGAAAGACGATGAGCAAGGTGTTAGAAGAGGTGATTGCCGCGAACAATGAATACGCCGGCAATTTCGGCGACAAAGCCAAGTTGCCGCTTCCGCCGGGGAGACGGTTCGCCATCCTGACTTGCATGGATGCGCGGCTTGATCCGGCCAAATACGCTGGCCTGGCCGAAGGCGACGCTCATGTTATCCGCAACGCAGGCGGGAGGGCGAGCGACGACGCCATTCGCTCGTTGGTCATCTCATACAAACTTCTCGGCACGCGTGAATGGTTCGTCATCCATCACACACGACTGTGGAATGGCGCTCTTCACCGACGAGATCATACGTAGCCTGCTTGCCAGCAGCTTGAAAACCGCGTCAGTGGACGCGAACGGATGGCGCGATAGTGGCGCCGGGCCGGGTTCGACCGAAGGCGAGTTCATTGACTGGCTGACGTTCAACGACGAAACCTCGAGCGTCGTCACCGACGTGCGCCGGATTCGAAATCACCCGCTTGTGCCGCACGATATTCCGATCTACGGCTTCGTTTATGACGTGCGAACCGGCCGGTTGCTCGAAGTACCGGAAGCGACAGAAGTCGGCGCAGCCGTCGACCATACGTAGGTTCGATTGAAACTCCAACCGTAAAAGGAGGTAAGGATTATGTTCCGACCCAATAAACACGACTCGTTAACAAAATCCGCCGGCGCCCCGGCGGTATGCGCCTTGACCGCGCGGCCACTTTCCTTCCTCACACTGCATACCTGTTGTTGTTGTCGCTAATCCTCGCGCGCGCTTCGCAACTTAACCCGCAAATATCGCGTTAACAGGCCGACTCACTCGGTCTTCGGTATTTCATTTTTCATTTGGAGGATTACTCATGTCTACCACGACCATAAAAACGTCCTTGCTGGCGCTGCTGGCGCTGGCGCTGGGGCAAGCGGCGCTGGCGCAAGCGGGCGCTTCAGACGCCGACAAGTTACAAGCCAGAGCCAAGGAACTGCACAAAAAGCTATTCATCTTTGACAGCCACGTCGATCTGCCGTTCGAGTTTGGCTCTCCGGGCCTGGAGGCTACCACCGACGGCAAGTCGCAATTCGATCTGGTCAAGGCGGCTAAAGGCGGGCTGAAAGGAGCGTCGCTGGCCGTCTTCGTGCCGCAAGGCCCGCGCACGCCGGAAGGCCTTGCGAAAGCGAAGGCCGACGCCGAGAAGAAGCATCAGATCATCACCGGCATCGCCAAAAACTATCCCGCCCGCGCGGCCATCGCCTACACGCCTGAAGACGCGCGCCGCATCGCCAAAGAGGGCAAGTTCGTCATCGTCGAAAGCTTCCTGAACGCCTGGCCGCTCGGCGGCGACCTTTCACTGCTCGACGAATGGCATCGCAAAGGCGTGCGCGTCTTCGGCTTCGTTCATGCCGGCCATAACGACCTGACAGATTCTTCACGACCCAGCGCGCCGCTCGGGGATAAGCCCGAAGAACACGGCGGACTGTCGCCGCTGGGCAAGCAGGCGGTCGCGCGGCTGAATGAACTGGGCGTCCTGATTGACGTTTCGCAGCTTTCGACAAAAGCCTTCTTCGACACATTGAAGCTGACCAAGGCGCCGGTGGCGGCGACGCATTCGGCGGTCCGCGGCATCGTGGACGCCACGCGCAATCTGAATGACGAAGAATTGTTGGCGCTCAAAGCCAATGGAGGCGTGATCCAGATAGTCGCATTCAGCAATTACCTGCGCCCGCTGCCGAAAGAAGTGACCGACAAGGTTAAAGCGTTGAACGCCGAATACGGCCTGGACAAGCCCGGCGCGCAACCGCTCAGCGCGGATAAGCGGAAGGAGCACACCGACCGGTATCACGATCTGGTCTACGCCGTGCCCAAAGCGACGGTCGCTCAGTTAGTTGATGCGATTGATTATTCGGTCAAGAAGATAGGCGTTGATCACGTCGGCATCGCTTCGGACTTCAATCACGGCGGCGGCGTCACCGGATGGAAGGACGAGAGCGAGACCTACAACGTCACCGCCGAACTGTTGAAGCGAGGCTACAGCGAGCAGGACATTGCCAAGCTCTGGGGCGGCAACTTCCTGCGCGCCTGGGCCAAAGCGCAGGAGGTGGGCAAGCGACTGAATCGCAAACAGCTCAGGAGCAAGTAGTCGCTGCGACCGAGAACAGACCTCTTGCCGAGGGCGACGTGGGAGGCTTCGATGCGAGATCGAAGTGAGCTACACGCAAGAGGTCTGTTAATCCCAAACGGGATTGTCAGATAAACAGAGAACACGTTTCTGTAGCCGGCAGGTCTAATAACTACGAAATTGTCTTTTTATTCGCGTCGTCTATTTCATTCAGCCGCTCTGAAAAGGTCTGTAAATGGCGCGGGGAGCGGCTTTCAAATGGTAGGTCGGTTCCGGCATCGGGCTTGCCGAAGCGTTTCACATCGGCCTGGGGAAGCCCCCAATACGCTGATGGATTGAGGCGCAGATCAGGCGCTTCAACGCTTCATTACAAAATTGAACAGGAGTTTTGAGCATGTACGACAATAAACGTTACAAGAGGAATATTGGAGTTGAACCTGCAAGACGAGCCGGATTGGTCAAGGCGGCTGAGTTAGCCGACTTTGCCAACGCCATCAGGCGCGCATTTTTATGCGCCTGCCTGCTTTTGACCATTTACCAACCAACCAATGCCCAAACCTTTCGCGGCGGCATCTCCGGCACGGTCAACGACGCCAGCGGCGCGGCCGTCGCGGGCGCGACCGTCAGGATCACTAGTAACGCGACCGGCGCCTCCCGAACCGTCGACACCGGCAAGGACGGCGAGTTCCTAGCGCCGGAACTCCCGCTTGGGTTCTACACAGTCGAAGTCGTCAAGACGGGATTTCAAACGCAGAAAATCAACAACGTCGAGGTGACAGTTTCAAAGCTGACCAGCCTCAACCTTCAAGTAGCCGTCGCGCAGGTCACGGAGACCGTGGAGATCACTGCGGGTAATGTGGTGCGGCTCGACACATCGTCGTCCGGGCTGACCGGTGTTGTCGCGCCGAAGCAGGTGCAGGACCTGCCGCTGAACGGGCGCGACTTCAGACAAATGGTGCAACTGACGCCGGGCGTGACCATCGCCGGTTCGGTCAACGGGTCGCGCACGCGCGGCAACAACTATCAAATTGACGGAGCTGATAACAATGACGCTTTTCAAAACGCTTCAGCGGTTAATCAGGGCGGCGTTTCGGGCATTGCAGGGACGCTACTGCCTATCGAGGCGATTGACCAGTTTTCCGTACAATCCGGAGCCAGCGCGGAGATTGGCCGTAACAGCGGTGGAGCCATAAACCTGGTCATCAAGTCGGGCGGCAACGATCTGCACGGCAGCGCCTACTATTTCAACCGCAACGAATATTTCGCGGCCAAATCGCCGGTCGCGCCCCCGGGCAGCCGTACGCCGAAGATTCGCAACAATCAATTCGGTTTCAGCCTTGGCGGGCCGGTCGTCAAGAATCACACCTTTTTCTTCCTGACATACGAAGGACAACTCGCCAAAGCGGCCAACTCACTGCGGACTACAGCCCTGTCGGACGCCTGGGTCGAGCGTGGCAAACAAATCCTGACGCAGTTCAACACGCCGCTGAATCCGGTTTCGCAAAACCTGCTGACGCTCTATCCGTCGTACATCAAATCGCTGCCCGCGACGGTCAACAACTTCGTCAGCACTGACGAGAACGATTACAACAGCCACAACGCGATCATCAAACTCGACCACCAGTTCAACGACCGTCACAACATCTCGGCGCGCTATTTCGGGGGAACCGGCGACCAGACGGCATATGACGGCGGATCCTTCTTCCGTCCCTATTTCCAGGTCGCGCCGAGCCGGATGCACAACTACTCGGTCGTGCAGAACAGCGCGCTCAGCCCGAAGGTGATCAACCAGGCCGTGATCGGCGTCAATTACTTCAAACAGACTTTTGACATCGTAGACATCAGCGCCAATCCGGTGGCGCTCGGATTGAACACAGGCTCCGGCGTCAGCGGCGCGCCGACGGTCAACGTCAGCACGTTCAGCCTGATCGGCGGGACCGGCATCCTGCCAGCCGGACGTATTGACACAACATGGCACATCACCGACACAGTCTCGTGGGAACTCGGCAATCACCAATTGAAGCTGGGCGGCGAGATACGCAGCGCCTACCTGGATATTTTCTATGAGAGCCGCAAGCGTGGCGTCTTCAACTTCGACGGCACGCGCGGGCCATGGACGAACCTGACAGCCGCCGAACGCGCGGTGGCGGATTTTCTCGCCGGGTTCACGACGCCGGCCAACGGCGCGCAGATCGTGCGCGGCCTTCCGCAGCGCACCTATCGTCAGAATTCGTTCGATTGGTTCGCGCACGATGTGTGGAAGGTCACGCCTGCGCTGACCTTCAACTACGGAATGCGCTACACCTACAACGGCGCGCTGCATGACGAAGAAGAAGCGCTGACCAATTTCCTGCCCGATCGTGGGCTGGTCGAAGTCGGCAATGGAATTCCGCGCCTCTACGAACGCGACGTGAACAACTTCGCCCCGCGCCTCGGCCTCGCTTATGCGCTCGGCAAGGAAGGGAAGACGGTGATTCGCGGCGGCTATGGCATCTTCTACGACATCATGGCCATATCGTTCTTCACCTCGAACGGCGGCGGCAACGGCGCGGCCTCCGGCATCGGCAACAATCCCGGCGGCCCCTTGCCGGTTTTCAGCCTGAGCCTCGGCGGGTACAACCTGGCCAAAGACACGCCTGTCTTCGGCGCGGCCAATCCGATACCGCCCTTCGGCGTCTTCGCGGTGGATCAGAACCTGCGCACGCCTTACGTGCAGAATTTCAATCTCAACGTTCAGCGCCAGCTCGCGCGCTCGACCGTGCTGCAAGTCGGTTACGCCAGCAGCATTGGGACGAAGCTGGCGTTGACGCGAAACATCAACGCGCCCTTGCCGGGAACGACTGGGAGCGCGCAATCGCGCCGCCCGTTCAACTCGCTCTTTCCGACCTTCGGCAGCATCAGCCTGCTCGAAAGTTCGGCGACCTCCAACTACAACTCATTGCAAATCTCGCTCAATCAGAACAACTGGCATGGGTTCTCGGGCAGCTTCGCATACACGTACGGCCACGCGATCGACACGTCGTCGGAGGCGCGCAACACGCTGCCAGCGAACAGCTACGACATCCGCAATGAGCGAGGTAATGCGGCCTTCGACGTGCGCCACACTTTTCGCGGCAGCTTCACTTACGACATCCCGGTCTTTTTGAGCGCGCTTCCGAAGAGGCTGACGCAAGGCTGGCAGCTCAACTCGATTCTGTCGTTCAACACGGGCACGCCGCTCAACATCACCGCCGGTTACAACCGCTCCTTGAGCGGTGATGGGAACGACCGCGTGGATTTGATCGGCGATCCGTTCGCCAACACTGGCGGGAATCGGTACCTGAATCCGGCGGCCTTCAGCGTGCCGCGAAACGCGACCGGCGGGGCGGTCGCCGACGGCAGGTTCGGCGCGCTGGGGCGCAATGCGCTGTACGGCCCCGGCTTCCAATCGGTGGACGCCTCGCTCTTCAAGACGACGCAGATCACCGAACGCGTCCGGGCGCAGTTCCGCTTCGAGGTTTTCAACATCTTCAATCTGGTCAACTGGGCCAACCCGGTAACGAACTTTTCGTCGGGCAGCTTCGGCCTTCTGACCAACACTCGAAACGGCGGCAGCGCGCCGGGCGTGGGACTTGGCGAACCTCGCAACATGCAGTTGGCGTTGAAGGTTCTCTTCTAAAACAAAAAAGGAGACCGCGCGAGCTTGGCGGCCGAGCGCGGTCTCCCCGTACTCCCAATCATCGGAATAATGAAAGGAGCAAGCAGATGCTAGCAGAGAATAGTTCACTCAAACAGGGCTTCTCGTTGAAGGCGTCCTTCATTGCCTTCGGCGTGTTGTTCCTAAAAGTAAGTCTCACACTGTCGAGTTATGCGCAGTCCTATCAAGGAAGCCTTCGCGGGACATTGACTGATGGGAGCGGCAAGGCGCTTGCCAGCGCGACACTAACATTGGTCAATGAACAGACCAACGTCAGCCGCGTCACTGTTACCAACGAAGCCGGCGATTACGTCTTCGAGCGAGTCGATCCGGGCAAATACAAAATCACGGCGACCCTCGCCGGGTTCAAGAAGACGGATCGCACGGGCGTCGTCGTTGAAACCCAGCGTCAGGTGACGCTCGATTTGGTACTGGCCGTCGGCGAAGTGACTGAAACAGTCGTGATCACCGGCGACGCGCCATTGATTGAAACCTCGAACCCTTCGACCGGCACGCTTCTGAGCAAGCAGGCGCTGGACGACCTGCCGAACGCCGGGCGCAATCCGTTCATTCTCTCGGCCATTACGCCGAACGTCATTCCGGCGGGCAACCCCACCTTCAATCGACAACAGGATCAGAGCGGCTCTTCGCAGATTTCATTGGCGGGCGGGCCGGTGCGCGGCAACAACTACATCATCGACGGCGTGCCGATCACCGACCTGGTCAATCGCGCGGTGATCATTCCGACGCTGGAAGCGGTGCAGGAGGTCAAGGTTCAGGTCAACACCTACGACGCCGAAGCCGGGCGCACGGGCGGCGGGTTCTTCAACACGCTGGCGCGTTCGGGCAACAACGATCTGCACGGAAGCCTGTTCGGATTTCTGCGCCCCTCGGCGCTCGGAGCCAACAACTTCTTCAATAATCGAAATGGAATCGAGAAGCCTGACACCCCATACAAACTTTATGGCGGGAGTCTGGGCGGGCCGGTCAAATTGCCGTGGCTCTATGACGGCAAAGATCGCACGTTCTTCTGGGCGGCCTTTGAAGGTTACCGGCAAGAGACCTTTCTGAGCGACACGATCACCGTGCCGACCGAGCTTGAGCGGGCTGGCGATTTTTCAAAGAGCGGCGTCACAATCGTTGACCCCGCGACCGGACAGCCGTTCCCTGGTAACGTCATTCCGGCAAACCGCTTCGATCCGGTCGGCGCAAAGCTCGTCCAGTATTTCCCACTACCGCGCAACGGCCAGAGCCGGTACGTCGGGACTTCAACCCTCAGCGATCGTGCCGACCAGCAGACGTTCAAGCTCGATCACGAGGTGACGAAGGCTTACAAGGTCAGCGCCTTCTACGCGCATTATGGCAGTCGCGAGCCGGTGGCCGATTATTACAAGAACATCGCCAATCCAGGCGGCAGCCTGCTGTTTCGCAATGTCCACGCGTTGGCCTGGAATAATATCGTCACGCTCGGTCCGACCACTCTGCTCAGCCTGCGCTATGGGTACAACACCTTCGACGACAATGTGGCGACCAGCAGCGCGGGCTTCGACGTGGCGAGCCTGGATTTTGACGAGAGTTTCACGAATGACATCGTCTTTCAGAAATTCCCCAGCGTCACCATCGCCGGTAACGCCTACGGCCCGACGACGCAGGTCGCGCTCGGTTCCGCGGCCCCCTCCGAGCGGCGCTATTACTCGCACAATCTTCAGGCCAGCGTCTCCAGATTGATCGGGCGGCACAGCCTGAAATTCGGCGGCGATTACCGGCGGCTGTCGACGGACTTCACGCAGATCGGACAGGCCAGCGGCGATTTTTACTTCGACGCCTCGGTCACGGGCAATGCGATCGCCAACATCTTGCTGGGGCGGCTGAATTTCACGCAGAACAACACGGCGCAGATCGCCAGGCCGCTTTCGGCTTACGTCAATTACTGGGCGGGGTATGCGCAGGACGATTTTCGCGTCACGCCGAAACTGACGATCAACGTGGGTCTGCGTTATGAGTACGAACAGGGCTTACAAGAGAAAAACGACCAGATCACGATCGGCTTTGATCGCGACGCGGCCAGCCCGTTGCAAGTGGCGGGACTCGATCTGAGGGGCGGCCTGGTATATGCCGGCGTCAACGGCGCGCCCAGGCAGCTTTCGCGCCCGTTGAAGGCGAAATTCGGGCCGCGCGTCGGCTTCGCTTACGCGCTGAACGAGAAGACGACGATTCGCGGCGGTTACGGCCTCTTCTGCGCGCCGCAGGTCTTCACCTTCACCACCGGAGGCATCGGCGCGATAGGCTTCTCCGCCGTCTCCACCGTCGCTTCCGGACAACCGCTCTCGAATACATTTCCCACCGGCCTGACCAAGCCTACGGGGAGTTCGCTCGGGCTGCTGACGAATGTGGGCACGGCGGTCGATTATGTAGATCCGGATCGTGGCGCGCCTTATGTCCAGCAGTATTCGCTAGACATTCAACGCGAACTGCCGGGCGCCGTCGCGGTCACGCTCAGTTACGTCGGCAGCCGCGGCGCGCAGTTGAACCTGGGCAGCATCAACGATTCGACGATCAATCTGAATCAACTGACGCCCCAAACGCTCAGCCAATACACGGCGGCGCAACTGACCGAACGCGTGGCCAACCCGTTCTTCGGCGTTGCGGCGGCTGGCGCGCTGGGCCGATCGAGCACGATCGAGCGCCGTCAATTGCTGCGGCCCTTCCCGCAATTCACAGACATCCTGCTGCACGGCGCGGGCGGAGGGAATTCGTTCTACAACTCGCTGACCGTCAAAGCGCAGAAGCGGCTC
>DATCXQ010000450.1:0-17182 GCA_036565725.1 Blastocatellia bacterium | reverse complement strand
GGTCGGCGAAATCCTCGCCGGTCTTGACGACGTTCTTGATCCTGAAGCCGGTCTTCGCCGCCGCAGGTTCGCCGGTCTCGCGCGTCGGCAGGTTGTCGAGATCGAGGTCCCGCAAAAACATGTAAGCCCGGCGCGAAGGGGCGGGCAATTGATCAATCCCCGCCCCGTGCCGCCGGCAAATCGTCTCCACGTCGCGAACGATCTTTTTCACCTGCTGTTTGAACGGCTCGGCCTCGTCCGGCGTCAAGCCGGCCTGCAACTGCGATCGGACGTGGTTAAAAAACCTGATTAGTCCGTCTATTCTCATCGCTCTCCGCCAATGGAGACTGTCGGATTACGTCCGACAGTGGAAATCGGCATTGCGCGGAGGCTTTGCGAAGCGCAATCCTCTCTTGTAATACCGGCATTTAGGTCCCATAAATCGCCTATATGAAGGCGACCGTCGCGTTGAAGATAAAACTTGAGACGACCGAGTATGCGGCGCAGTCTCTTTCCGAGACGAACAGAGCCTATGTGGTCGTGCTTAATCACACTTCTCAGGTCGCTTTTGAAAAGAAAGTCTTCAACTCCGTAGCCCTTCACCACGTCACCTATCAGGACGTGCGCGCGTTGACGAAACTTCCGGCGAATCTCGTTTGCTCCGCCCGCAACGTAGTGGCAGAGGCTTACAAGCGAGATAAAGAGAAACGCCACCGCTGGAAAGACGCATCGGCAATGCGATACGACGCCCGCACGCTGACGGTAAAGCTCGATCAGGAGTACGCCACGCTGACGACGCTTGACGGCAGAGTAAGAGTCAGCCTGATCCTCTCCGACTACCATCGGCAATATCTTGATGGGACGTGGGAGGTTGAACCAACCGCTATGGTCTCTCGCAACGGGCGAATCTGGTATCTGCATCTGATCGTCACGAGGGGCGTTCCCGATTCGGAGAGTGACGGCGTGATCGGCGTTGACTCTGGCGTCAGGCGTATCGCCACGGTCAACACCGGCAAAACTTTCAACGGCGGAATTATCAAACATATTCGAGAGCGCAGGTTCAAACAGCGCCGCGATCTTCAATCCGCAAGGCACAAGAGCCGAAACCAAAGACGGCTCTTGAAACGGCTGGCGGGCAAAGAGAAGAGATCGGTGGATTGGTTGCTCTGGAATGTGGCCAACGGGATTATTGGTGAAGCCTTGAAAGTGACCGCCGGGACGATTGCCGTTGAAGACCTCAAAGGCATCCGCACACGGATCAAATGCGCCAAAAAGCAGCGATTGATCATGCACGGATGGCCTTTCTCTTCGCTCTTCCTGAAAATTGCGCACGTGGCCAGTAAACACGGCATCAAGGTTGAATCGGTTGACGCCCGTAATACGTCTCGCACGTGTCGCTGCGGGCATGTGGATAAGGCCAATCGAACCACGCAATCTACGTTTCGCTGTGTTGTTTGTAGCTATTCGCATAATGCCGACTACGTAGCTTCCCACAATATCGCCGTTCGATACGTTGAACAGCGACGCGAGTCCGTAACTACTCGCCCGAGAGTCCGCCCGCCGGGGCAGGGCTAAGAAAGCCGCCTGCTTCTAGCTGACGGAATAGTTACTTGTCTTGCCATACCGGCACGCGTCCGGCCGTCCACGGCGCGCCAACCGTCTCCAAGGTCTTGTCTAGTTTTGCCAGATCGACCTCGGTGATGGTCTTCAATTTGGCCAGCGCGACTTTGAATTCTTCCGCCGCGATGTTGTAGTGCTCCTGCTGCGTCTGGGTCGGGCGGAGACCGGAGAGGCGGATGCGCTGAACGATGGCGCTGACACGCTGGTTGATCGAGGGCGGCGGGGTGTCGCTCAATTCGCGGCCCCCGCGCAGCGCCTGCAACACGTTATCGACCTTGTCATCGAGCGCGTTGACCTCGTCTAGCAGTTCCTGATTCGATCCGGGCGCTTCGAGCGCGGCCCGCTTCATCAAACCGATCCGCGCCTTGGCCGTGTTGGCCGAGTCGAGAGCGCCGGTCACCGCGCGCTGTAACTTGATCACCTTGCGCTGGAATTCGGACAGGATGTTGCGGTCCTGCGGGGTCATCTTCTCGGTCCCTTCGGCGACCACGTTGAAGGTTTGCGAACCCGGCAGTGGCTTGATCACTCCTCCGACCCGCTTCGCCATAGTCACGGAGTATTTGCCAGGCATCGCCAGCTCGCCTTGAGGGCCTTGACCGCCGAAGCCCCCTAAGGCGGCCAGATCAAGCGCTTCCATTCCCGGCGGCAGTTGCGGCGCGGCCTGCACCACGGGCGGCGCGTAGCGGAAATCCCAGGTCACGCGCTGTATGCCGAATGTGGCCGGAGCGGTCAACCGTCGCACGACTTTGCCCTCCGCGTCACTGATCGTGAACAGCAACGCGGGCGGCTCCTCTTCAGCCTCGGCGAGCAGTTCCTGGCGCGTAGGATATTTGATCGGCTCGTTCTTCCGCGCCGCCTCGCGCTCGGCCTGCTGGCGCTGCTGCCGTTTTGTGCGAATCGGCTCTTTCAGATAATAGGTGATCGTCGCGCCATAGGGCGGATTGGGAGAGGCGAAAAACGACGCGCCCTGGCTCCCCGAAAAATTGACGCCCGACCGCACGTACATCAACGTGTCTTTCATGGGGAAGAGGCTTGATTCCTGCGCCAACGTCTCGGCGCCTGAGGCCCGCAGCGGCGAGTAATCGTCGAGCACATAAAAACCGCGCCCGAACGTCGCGAGCACAAGATCGTTTTCGCGGCGGTGAATCGCGATGTCGCGCACGGCGATGGTCGGCAATCCGCCCTTCAATTGAACCCATTTCGCGCCGCCGTCCGCCGTGAAGAAGAGACCGAATTCCGTTCCGACGAAGAGCAGGTTCGGATTGACGTGGTCTTCGGCGATGGCGTAAAGCGAGCCGCGCTCAGGCAAATTTCCCGTGATCATAGTCCAGGTCTTGCCGGCGTCGACGCTCTTCGCCGCGTACGGTTTGAAATCGCCGTTCTGGTGGTTGTCAAAGATCGCGTAGACCGTGTTGAGATCGTGCCGCGAAGCGAGCACACGGCGGACGTAGCTGTTTTCGGGAATCTCCAGAACCTTTTCGATCTTGCGCCAGGTCTTGCCACCGTCTTCGGTCACCTGGATAAGGCCGTCGTCGGCGCCGACGTAGATCAGGCCTTCTTTCTTCGGCGATTCCGAAAGCGCGGAAGCGTTGCCGTAGAGCGCCGTGGATTGATGTTTGGCGACCGCGTCCGGCCCCCAGATTTTGCCCATCACAGGCAGCGCGTTGCGGTCCAGCCCGCGCGACAAATCGCCGCTGACCGTCCGCCAATCGTCGCCGCGATTGTCACTGCGGAAGAGCCTGTGACCCGCGAAATAAAGCCGTTTGCTGTTGTGCGGGCTGATGATGAACGGCGAGTCCCAGTTGTAGCGCTGCGACTCTTCGGCCTTGCCAGGGATCGGCGCGATGCTGACGCGTTCGCCAGTGCGTTTGTCGAAGCGCACCAGACCGCCGTTCTGGCTCTCGGCGTAGATGGTGTTCGGATCTTCGGGATCAATGCGCGAGACGAAGCCGTCGCCGCCGTTGGTCTGGAGCCAGTCGGCGTTGACGATCCCCGACTGGCCGCGCGTTTTGGCCGGGCCGCCTACCGAATTGTTGTCCTGCGTGCCGCCGTAGACGAAATACCACGGCGATTGTTGATCGATGTCCACATCGTAAAACTGCGTGATGGGCAGGTTCGCTTTGAAGTTCCAGTTCGCGCCGCGATCATGGCTTTCATACAAGCCGCCGTCGCAGCCGACCAGGTAAAAGTTCGTGTTGTTCGGATCGATCCAAATGCCATGGTTGTCTACATGCTTCAGCCGCTCGCCCAGCGGGCGTTGCGTCCTGCCGCCGTCGTCCGAAACCTGAAACACGACGTTCGGGATGTAGACGCGGTCCACGTTCTTCGGATCGGCGACGATCTGCCCGTAATACATCCCCTGCGCGATGTTCGGACTCATCCGCTCCCAGGTCGCGCCCTTGTCGTTCGAGCGAAAGACGCCGCTTCCCTGCCCTGCGGCCTCGACCGTGGCGTAGACGACGTTGTTATCGGCCGGCGAGACTGCCAAACCGATGCGCCCTAAATCACCCGCCGGCAAACCGCCCCGCAGCCGAGTCCACGTCGCGCCGCCGTCGGTGGATTTATGAATCGCGCTCTCAGGCCCCCCGTTGATCAGAGTGTAAAAGTGCCGGCGGCGCTGCCAACTCGCCGCGTAAACGATGTCAGGGTTAGACGGATCGAGCGCGACGTCGGTAACGCCGGTGTTCTCGCTGAAGCTCAAGACGGCCTTCCAAGTCTTGCCGCCGTCGGCGGTCTTGAACAATCCTCGATCGCCGCCCGACGACCAGAGCGGCCCTTGCGCGGCGACGTAGACGACTTTGCCGTCGCGCGGGTCGATCGCTATGCGGCCAACGTGCTCGGATTTTTCCAGGCCGACTTTGCGGAAGCTGCGCCCGCCGTCTTCAGACTTGTAAACGCCGTCGCCATAACCGACGCTGCGCTGGCTGTTGCGCTCGCCCGTTCCTACCCAAACCACCGACGTGTCTTTAGGATCGAGCGCGATCGCGCCGATTGAATACGAGCCGTAATTGTCGAAGACCGGCGTCCAGGTGGTTCCGGCGTTGACCGTCTTCCACACTCCGCCCGAAGCTACGGCGATGAAATATCTGGCGCGGTCATTCGGGTCGACTGCGAACGCGATCACTCGCCCGGAAGTGACTGCCGGGCCGATGGAACGGAATCGCAGTCCCGCGAAGGTCGGCGTAGACATCGGATCAGAGGGTCTTTCCTGCGGGCCGCCTTCGGCGCGCTGTTCGCCTCCCTGGCCTCCTTGTTGTCCGCCGCCCCTACGACCCTGGGCGTTGGCGGAAAAGAGCGCGAGCGCGAACAAACACAAAACGATCAGGGAAAATCGTAATGCTTTCACGGTAGTGATCTCCTTTTCTAAAGTGGGAAAGGCGCCTTGATGACGAGCGCCTGTTGACCGGCGCCGCTCCGGACGCTTTCAAAAATCTATTGGGCGTTATTCCAACAGGGTTTGTCGCCTACCTGAACGAGCGCCTTCTTCAAAAGAGCATCGAGCTGGACTGCGCGCCTAGGCTGCCCCAACCTGTTAGCGTCTTTATACACGTCAATGGCATAGATGGCGGTTTTATTAAGATAGCCAAGAAAGCCATGATCATACTCATTGCTGGTCTCGCACGAATTCGCACGGCGCAACCAAAAAATCAATGCTTCATCACGTAGCCCGCGGGTCAATTTCGGCCATGTGTCGGGCAATTTCCTCAGCACGCCATCGAGGCCAACTTTGGTCAACTCTGAGCCGTCATGTTCCATGTCAACCGGCGCTTTATGTAATTGCGCCCAATTGCCCTCAACTGCCGTGTTAAAAGTCTCCTTGAAGTGAGCCTGAGCGATGCGAATCTGATTGATGGGTTCTCTACGTCTATCCCTGAACCTTTCCGGCAGTATACTAAGGAAACGTCTGATGCCGTCCGAGGGTCGTGGCAGACGCACTTCCGGATTCGAGCAGCGTCTATCGTCCACCTTTCGAAGCGCCCCCTGCCAATGCCTTCCGAGTTGCGACACTATATCGTCGCAAACAAAGTAATGCGCGACAAAGCCCAGCCGTTCATTCTTAGCTCTCAGTTCCTGCTCGGTCACTGTCGGATCAAGCTTCTTAATCAGATCAATTGTCCCAAGCGCATTCCAGGTTACCAAATGAATCTTGAGCTTCGCCTGCATCTCTTTATCTATTTGGTATGCCGCCGCCTGCGCCAGCCCGCCGCCCAGACTGTGCCCGGTAATCAACAGTTCTGGAGATGTTCCCGTGGCGCCTTGGCTATATTCACCAAGATTTTCCTTGAGCATTTTTCTAAAGACTTCAAACTGCCTTTTGCCAGAGCTTACATCGCCAATCCAGTCTGAGATACTTTCCGAGCCGGCAAAAGCCAGGACCCAGAGATTGAGCTTGGCGGACTCGCCCACCGGCTTGAAAAGCGCCACCTTTAAACCCGTGAACGGGTCGGCCAGTGAATACTCCTCAATGTAATCTTTGGCGACTTTTGTGCGGTAAGTTTCATACGCGGCTCTCGCCCTTTGGCCCTGCCGTTCGGATTCAAAGCCCGGCAAGTCGTAGATCAATACGGTAAAGTGATAGGCCCACTCGATAATCTTCATTTCTCGCTCGGGGTCGCCTCCAGTTGGCAGAGTAGAAGAGGTCACTGTTTTGATGACCGGCTTCTTGTCGCCCCAACAACTTGCCGCCGCGAGCGCCACGATGACCAGGGCCATCAAAGAAAGAAACTCGGTAGCTCTGTTGGATTTGATCTGGGGGATCATATTTATTCCTTTCCTCAACTACTTCGCTGACGCAGGCGGGTTGAGATACTGCGCCAGAAAGCGCCAAATCTCCGCCCGCGACTCCTTCGCCATCTTCGTGTCGATGCGGTTGAATGCGTGGCCGCCCGGCGCGTTCTCGTAAATCTTGTACTCGAACTTCTTGCCTGCGGCCTTGAGCGATTTGATCAGATGCTCGACTTCGAGCACGTTCACGTCTTCGTCGTTGGTGTTAGTGTGTATGAGCAGGGGCGTCTGAAGTTTCTCTGCGTTCCATGCGGGCGAGCGACGTTTGTACTCGTTGACGTTCTGCTCGGCGGTCTTGCCCAGATGGTACGGCGCCGAAAACTGATCGCGGTACCCCTGGCTCTTGTATCCCATCCGCGCGATCAGGTCGCTGACCGGGACTCCGGCGTAAGCCACTTTGTAATCCTCCGGGTGGTCGAAGATGTTCATGAGCGTGACCATTCCGCCGTGGCTCCATCCGATGATGCCGACGCGCTGCGGATCTATGTTCGGATTATTCTCGACCATCCACCGCTTGCCGGCCAGCACGTCGTCGTTCTCCAGCCCTCCGTAATCGATCAACTGCCAAAAGCCGCGCCCGTAGCCCGTGCTGCCGCGATAATCGGGCGCGATCACGGCATAGCCTTGCTCGACAAGCTCGCGGACGATGTGCAGCGAGCCACTGTTGAAATCGCCATGCACGCCGCCGTGAACGAAGACGATCAGCGGGAGCTTGCCGCCCGAGAGATTCCGCTTCGGCAGAAACGTGTAGGCGCGGACGATCACCGGGTTGCCCGCGCCCTGCCCCGTCGGGTTGGGGATCACGCGCGGCGCCGGGCCGGTGTAGCTGACCTTGTCCACGACGGCGATGTCGTCCATGCGCCGGAACCACATCAGGTCGTCAATGTCTTTTGCAAGCGTCTGCTCCAGGAAGTTCAATCGCTCTTCGAGCGCGCGGATGCGCTGCTGCGCCGGGTCTTCCTGCGGGCGCGTCTCGCGCTCCTGTGCGAAGACATTCAAAGCCAGAACCAGCGAGGCCGGCGCGAGAGCCAGCTTCAGGAGGAAATTCATAAAACGTCGTTGCTCCTCTGGAATTCAGTCCGTAGTCTCGCCTTTAGGCGGATGCGTCAAAAATAGATCAAATCCGCGACACCAACCGATTCCGCCTAAAGGCGGGACTACGAACTGCGCTCTCATTATTTTTGGGCGTCGTCCATTGTGACCTGAGCGACTCCTTACGAAATTCGGCTGGAATTACCGCAAGCAAATACGCCGGGGCGCGGTTGAGGTTACCAGTAGTCGAAAAAACCGCCAAGCCTTGTCTTACCGCTCCCGAGGGCGGTAGATTACCCCGCCACAAATGAAGTCCATCGTATCAATTCGTTTTCCAATCTATCGGGAGGGATTATGCGTCGAAGCGTTTTGATTCTCGCGTTCTGCCTCGCGCCGGGCTTGCTTGCCGCGGCCCGCCAAACGGCTCAGCCGTGGCCGCCCGTGGCGACGTTTTCCATCCTCGGCTTCGACCCGGACACCGGCGAGGTGGGCGGAGCCGTGCAATCGCGCGTCTTCTCGGTCGGCAACGGCGTGTTGTGGGCCGAGGCTGATGTGGGAGCGGTGGCTACGCAGGCGATTGTGGATGTCAGCTATGGTCCGCAGGCGCTGGCGTTGCTCAGAAAGGGCGTAGCTCCGAAAGAGATCGTCAAACAGATTTGGGAATCCGATCCTGATCCACGGCCGCAAGATTGGACCAAACAGGGGCGTCAATTCGCCGTCATCAACGCCAAAGGTGAAACCGCCGCGTTCACCGGCCCCAAAGCCACATCATGGGCCGGACACAAACTCGGCAAATACTGCTCTGCGCAGGGCAACATCCTGGCGAATGAAGAGGTCGTGAACAAGATGATCGAGGCGTTCGAGGCGACCAAAGGGCATTTGTCGCTGCGATTGCTCGCGGCGCTCGAAGCCGGACAGGCGGCGGGCGGCGACAAACGCGGCATGCAATCGGCGGCTATGCTCATCGTCAAAAAAGACGGCGGCGTCTGGCTGCGCAACGACACCGTGTTGAGATTGCAAGTGGACGACAGCCCGGAACCAATCAGGGAATTGCGCCGGCTCGTTGAAAAGGCGGCGGAACAACGGAACCGCATCCGCCGCTGAATCAAAGCGCGCAACTTGGGGACACAGATATGCCACAGAGACACAGAGGCACAGAGTTGCTGAGAGGGAGGGACGGAGAGATGGTGGGACCGCGGCGGCGTTTTCTCTCTCCATCTCTGTTTCCACCCAGCTCTCTTTCTTCTCTTCTCTGTGGCTCTGTGGCTCTGTGGCTTTATCTCTCACTCTCAAATCAACAATGAACTGGACACAAATTTACGACCCGTTGCATTCCTGGCCGCTTTCGACTCTCGTCGCGGCCATCCCGATCGTCGTTCTCTTTTACCTGCTGGCCGTGCGCGGGACCAAGCCGCATTGGGCCGCGATGATCAGCGCGATCACGGCGACGTTGCTGGCAAGCGCAGTCTTCACGATGCCGTTGTCGATGTCCGCAATGGGCTTCGTGTTCGGCGCGGCGTTCGGATTGAAGATCGCGTGGATAGTCGTAGCGGCGGTCTTTCTATACGACATTTCGGTCGTCACGGGCCAGTTCGAGATCATGAAGAACTCGGTCGCGGCGATATCGCAGGACCGCCGGCTGCAGGCGCTGCTCGTGGCCTTCGCGTTCGGCGCCTTCGTCGAGGGCTGCGCGGGCTTCGGCGCGCCGGTGGCGATTGCGGGCGCGTTTATGATCGGCCTCGGTTTCGATCCATTCTACGCGGCCATTTTGAATCTGATCGCGAACACAGCGCCCGTCGCGTGGGGATCGATCGGGACGCCGATTCACACGCTGGCGGCGGTCACGGGGTTGAACGAGTCGGATCTGTCGGCGATGGCCGGGCGCATACTTCCCTTCACCAGCATCATCGTCCCGATCTGGTTGGTCAGGGTGATGTCGCCGTGGCGCGCGACGCTGGAGGTTATGCCCGCGATCCTGGTCTGCGGCGTGTCGTTCGCCATTACGCAGTTCGTCTGGTCGAATTACGTCGACAGCAACCTGGTTGACATAGCCTCAGCCGCCGCCTGCATCGTCTCGATGCTCGTCTTCCTGCGGTTCTGGCAGCCGAAGAACGTCTGGCGCTTTGCCAAAGACGAAGCGGCGACGACGCATAATAACAACTACACCCGGGCGCAGATCGCAAAGGCCTGGGCGCCGTTCGCCATTCTTACCGTCTTCGTTCTGCTGTGGGGACTGCCCTCGATCAAGAACACGCTCAACCGCGCGACCACGCCCTCGTTCGCCGTCACGCTGCCCGACGGCAAACCGCGGCCGGGGCCTCCGGGTTGGGACGTGCCGATGCTGCATAATCGTATCTACCGCGATAAACCGGTCGTTCCTGAACGCGCGCCCGAAGCCGCGCGTTACGACTTCAACTGGCTGACGATGACAGGCACAGCCGCGTTTCTGGCCGCGATCGTTTCAGGACTGTTGCTGGGTTTGAGCCCGGCTGGCCTGATCAAGATCTTCGGCGGCACGTTGAAGCGAATGCGATTCGCGGTTCTGGCGATCGTCTGCATGCTCGGACTCGGGTTCGTCACGCGGTATTCGGGAATGGACGCGGTGCTCGGACTGGCATTCACGCGCACCGGCTGGCTCTTCCCCTTCTTCGGAACCTTCCTCGGCTGGCTGGGTGTGGCGCTCACCGGCAGCGACACTTCATCGAACGCGCTCTTCGGCAGTCTGCAGCGCATCACCGCGCAGCAGTTGAACATTGACCCGGTCCTGATGGCCGCCGCCAACAGCGCCGGCGGCGTGATGGGCAAGATGGTCGACGCGCAATCAATAGTCGTGGCCACGGCCGCCACGAATCAGGTCGGCAGCGAAGGCAAGATTCTGCGCGCCGTCGTCTGGCATAGCATTGCGCTCGCGGCGATTGTGGGCTTGATAGTGATGCTCTTCGCCTACGTCTTCAAATCAGCCGTGCCGCACGGCCTGGACTTCGTGAAATGAGATGAAGACAGTTAGCCACCGCAGGGCACAGAGAGCATGGAGGACATAATAGTTTCTCCGTGTTCTCTGTGCCCTCTGTGGCTATTCATCACGGGACTTGAATTTGATCAATGTTGGCCAGGTCTTGGCCGTTAGATTGAAAGATGATTGTGTTTCCCCCGCCAGGAGCCAGGTTCACGTTCACTACCAGCACAGCCCAGGTAGTCCACGAACCTGTCGGGCTAAAGGTGATGCTTTGGGGCGCTCCGTTGACGGTCAACTGACCGGTGCGCGAACTGGTCACGCCCAACGCGTAGCGTATCCGAATGGTTGTGGCGCCGCTCGTCCCGCCGTCAACATTATTGAACTGCAGGAAGCCGCCATTCGCCGGGAAGTTGATGTAGCCCGCGCCGTTGAACCCGCCGTTGGTAGATTCCACAAAAGCGCCGCCGCCGACCTGCGCCGATTCTCCTTGGTAGGTTATAGAACCCGGCGGCGGCGGCTGGCCGCCGACCAATACAATGTTCGGCGTCGGCGGAGCGCCCATGCCATTGCCCAAAAAGAAGCTCGGGTGCGGCGGCTGGTTATATGCGGTGTTCTGCCTGGCGATTTCGACTCGATACTGCGGGTCGTGCATCAGCGTGTAGATGCGGTTGTTGGCGACGGTCGTTGTTGTATAGATGCGCAGCGCGGTGTTCGCCTCGTTGAAGATCACCTCTTCACGCCAGTCGCCGAGAATATCGGCGGACAGATTTGGAGTCGATTTGGTGCCGTTGATGGACGACGCGCCGGATGCGGTAAGTAACCGCGTATCACCGCCCGTGCCGTATTTGTCTATGTGGTTGCTGTCGAGCAGTTCCCGAACAAAGTCGCCGTCCCACCAAACAAGGAAGTTGACCGAGCCGGGGTTGCGCCCGGCATTGCCTCCGGAGGAGTTAAAAAGGTTGGTCATGCCTTCGCCGGCGCCCCAGAACTCTGCGCCCGCGTTACCGGCGTAGACGTCGCCGGCGACGCCACGGCCCGGCCCCTCACAGTTGCAGTTGTTCGGTTTGGAAAAGATGATGGCGCCGTTGTTGGCGTCGCGGAGCGTGGCGGCTGGCCCCGCGGAGCCTTCGTGGATCATCCAAATTTCGAGGCCCGCGCGGCTGGGAAGAAAGTCGCCGACGTGAAGGGCGTCGCCGTGCGCATAAAAGTTTGTCGTGTAGCGCCCTGTGCCGTTCGCGTTGATGGTCATGCCGCCATAGATGATCTCATGGGAACCATTGCCATCAACGTCAGCCACCGAGAGCGAATGCGCGCCTCTTCCCTCCCAACTGGAACCGACGTTGGCGCTGTTGAACAGCCATCGCAAAGTCAAACTGCCGTTGCGGAAGTCCCAGGCCGCGATCTTAGATAAAGCGTAATAGCCTCGCCCCATGATAATGCTTGGGCGCTGGCCGTCTAAGTAAGCGGTCCCGGAGAGGAAACGATCACAGCGGTTACCGTAACTATCTCCCCAATCAGAGACGGAGCCGCGGGCCGGCTCGAAGTTCGCCGTGGCCCTTATCGCCCCGGTCTGGCCGTCGAAGACGGTCAGAAACTCCG
Organism: Blastocatellia bacterium; assembly: GCA_036565725.1. Taxonomy (GTDB): domain Bacteria; phylum Acidobacteriota; class Blastocatellia; order RBC074; family RBC074; genus JAJVID01. Next base: position 5,211 of record DATCXQ010000450.1, on the reverse strand, counting down.
GGCCGGTTAAGATACGACCGGCGGAGTTGCGGAGGTCGGCGTTCGCGTTTCCGATCACCTGGCCTGTGCCACTGCGCGTGCCGTCGGCGGTCTTGCAAACAACTTCGGCTTTGCCGTCTCCGTCGTAGTCATACACCTGAAACTGCGTGTAGTGGGCGCCGGCGCGTATGTTGCGGCCGAGGTCCACTCGCCAAAGGCGCGTGCCGTTGAGCTCGTAGGCGTCGATAAAAACGTTTCCCGTGTAGCCGTCCTGCGAATTGTCCTTCTGGTTGGACGGGTCCCATTTGAGGACGATTTCGTAATCGCCGTCACCGTCAAGGTCGCCGACCGACGCGTCGCCGGGGCTGTACGTATATGACTCATTTGCGGGAGTCGTGCCGCCGGCCGGCCGTTGTAGCGGCACTCGTAAATAGTTTTGAGTCGGGGCGTTGGCGGGCAAAGTGAAAGAGGCGCTATCGGCCTGCTCCGACCCATTTACCACGGCGCGAACGAAGTACCTGGTAGATTGGCTCGTGGTGGCGGAGTTGTCGACGAAATTCGTGCTCGAGGTTATGACCGAACCGTTGAGTTTGACGGCAGCGCCCCCGTCGGTCGAGCGGTAAACGTTAAATCCTATGTTTGCCGTCGCCTCGGTCCCTAACAAACGCCATCCGACGTACGCCTGGGCGGCGCCAGTGCGGACGGCGACAACACCGCGACTCAAGTCCTCCATCTGATATTGCGCAAACGAGGCGCTAGCACAGAAAAACACCACTCCGATGGCTAGCAACACTTTTGATTTAGCTGATTCCATAAATGTGTCCTCCTTGAGAAGATGGTGGTAGGTTTTTCCTGCCTTGAAAAAGAATGCTTGATACCCTATCCGTGACTGCTCTTTTGCTTCGCGCAAGGACGCCGCTCTAACAAAACGTCAGCCGCAGCGCCTCTTGCGTCACACACTGGACGCTGCGCTGAGACGCCTCGTCCGAAGCGCGTAAGCGACTACTATCAATTTTTCAAGGCTTGGTTGGGGATTGATTCGAGGCGAAAGTAGTTATTCATTGTGATCAGAACAAGTTGAAAATTCCTCCGCGCGCCTCATTCCACGATACGGAACAACGATCCTGTTATTACATCAACTTGAAGTAACTAGCGACGGGTTGAATGTAGGTTGATATTTCGCATTGCGGAACGCGTAAGGCTCCGTGATGCGCAGGAGAAGGCATGGCCCAGGCGGCTTTGGGCAGCGAGACTCTATTGCTGTAAGCAATCCTGTGTATCTGCTCTGATGTCAGGACACTTTTGAAAAAAAGGCTTTGGTTTTCGCCGCGTGAGCGGCGGCTGACTTTAGCCCGGCCGTTTCAACGCTTGTCGTTACCCAAATCTTTTGCGTTCCAAGTGAGGCGCTTCTTCGTCGCGGAGCGACGGTTGAGATTAGGCCGGCGTTTTAACGCCGGTGTCACGCGTGAGAGAAATCCGCGAGTCGCGGAGCGACGGTTGAAGGAGGCGAAGAAAGGACAGTCGAATCTAGCGACGAACTCACAACAATCTCAATCGTCGCTCCGCGACTGGATAATCATTCGCTCCCTCAACCGGCGTTAAAACGCCGGCCTAAGTTCAAACCGTCGCTCCGCGACGAAGAATAGGGCAGAAACCACAGCTTTTCACAGATGCGACAGATCGGCGCGGATTCCATGACAATTCGTCCACATCTGTCTAAATCCGCGGTTTCTTCCGTCTCAATCTCGTCTATTTCGATTTAGTTTTCAAAACGATCTCAGTCAAATAATGCCCCTAATCAGGTACAAGGCGCCCAGACCGGTACAAGACTCACGATTCCCAAGTTTGCTAGTGTGAGAGCACAATCCCCAATTTTGCTAGTGTGAAATGAAAAGAGAACTCGAAACAAACTAAAGGCTTTATCCTTTTCGTTTGTTCCGTAATCTTTCGTTATCCCACAACCTCAAAATCTGCCATTACCAGAAAGGAGCACCCCCTATGAAGAAGATTCTTTTTCTGATTGCCCTGTTAATTTTCTGCGTCCTGGCGCTGGCGCCTTTGGGCGCCCCGGCATGGCGAGTTTCGGCCGTGCATGGCTTGCGGCAAATCGGGGAAGGACGACTATTGTTTCCCGGGGAAGGTATCAGCCATTTGAGCATTGCTGGCAGCGCAGAAGTGATAGAAGAGAAACAACCTGTCTTGCGGATGCAGACCGGAACTGCGTGGCGACGCGAGCCGCTGGGCGTGGCCAATGGATTCGCCAGCGCTTTCCGCTTCAGGAGCTTCGCCAAAACTCATGACAACATGCCTGAACGCGCCGCCGGCAGGCTTAGGTTCGCGATCCTGGGCAACGAAGAAATCCCTATTGTGGATGGCGCCTGCCGGGCGGGCATAGCAAACAGTATATTGATTGAGCTGAACCTGGGCGATGGTCTCTCTCCCTGCGGTGGAGGGGATAGGCAGGAGAGAGGTATTAACATACGCTTGAATGAATATATTTCGCTAGGGCAGGTAGGGGCGGCCGCAGTGGCGCCTCCGGATGACGGCCAGACACATTTGCTCGTGGTCGAATACGAAGCCGGAGTACTTAACGTCTATTTCGACAATCTGAATAACCCGATAATTAGCGCCGGCGTCGATGTGGCCGCCGCCCTTCGACTCCACGAGGGGCGAGCCAGGCTCGGCTTCTTGGCCGACGGCGCCCAGGCGGGTCTCGAAATAACTGAGTGGTGGTACTGGCCCGCGCCATACTCCTCCAGCGCCGATAGGGACACTATCGCCTCAGTTTTAAGGTTGGGCAATGGAACGGAAGTGAGCGCGTCGCTCGGCGAGATCACACCGGCAGCGGTTCCGGTGGGTTACTGTCCGGGTCCTGCGAGTAGTCCGGATAATGGAACTTATCAGGTTCTCAATCCTGGGTCGTCGAGCACGATCTTCACCTCAACCCATTTCGCGGCCAGGTGGAACGCTACGAGTGGCGTTCCATTAACACAGGCTCAAACCCAAACCGGTCTGAACCTGCTTGAGCAGCTTTGGACGAAATATATTACCGAGCTTGCCTTTTCAAAGCCGTACGCAAATGACGCCACGAAGTTCAAGGTCGATATAAATGTCAGTAACCAGGGTTGGGCGTCCGGCGGGGGAACGGGAGCGAATCATCCGGGAATGTGGCTGCACTACAACGCATTTCAGGATCCGGGCGCTCTCGCTCACGAATTCACCCACTCGATCCAATACGCTACGCGTGGACTGCGTGATTCAGAGTACACGGGGTGGTTCTGGGAATGCCATGCGGAGTGGATGAGACATCAGTTCTTCCGCGATCAGGTCAATTGCGCTGAGATGCTCGTCAACTATCCTCACCTCTACTATGGGTCCACCAGGAACCGGTACTGCAACTGGCAGTACTGGGAGTTCATCAAGGATAAGTATTGCATCAGGACCGTCAGTGACATCTGGGCGCTTTCCAAGAAGCCCGATGAGGCGGGTTACCGGGATGAGGACCCGTTTACGGTTCTCGCTCGGAATGTAGGCTGGTCGCAGAGCCAGCTTAACGACGAATTCGGCGACTGGGCGCTACACAATGCTACATGGGACTACCCCAATGGTAATGTCTATCGCCAGCGATTCGGGCCCTATTCTGATCGTACAGGGGTGCGGCGGACCCGGGTTACGATCCTACAGGATCTCGATCTTGCGCAACGTCGATTTGTCGTTCCCGAATTCTGGGCTCCTCAGCGATGGGGTTATAATTTGGTCAAGCTGATACCAGATAATCCCGGACAGAACAGCTCAGTGACGGTAACCTTCAGGGGCGTCGTACAAACTGCGCCAGCATCAACCAATTTCGGTTCCTTTGCCAGACAACCGGCGACAATTCCGCCTCCCAGCTCCGACTGGAGATGGGGATTGGTTGCCCGCACCTCAACCGGCGCAGCTCGATACTCTCCTCTGCAGAGTGGCGCCAACGGGCAGATCACATTTCAGGTCAACTCCGGTGATACGGAGTTGTGGCTGGTCGTAGTCGCAACCCCTTCGACCATGCACAAGATTCTCTGGGATCAGATGTACTACACGATCTACCGTTATCCCTGGATGGTCCAACTCCAGGGCGCATGGCCCGAAGGTTATCCCTCTCCCGCGCCCCCAACAGAATCGGGGGCGATTCATCCCAACGGCGGCGGATGGGTGGCGAGCACGGCGCAGGTCGCGGCCACGGCGTTTGTAGGGCCGCGCGCGAGAGTAATAGGAAATGCAGTTGTCAGCGGCAATGCGCGGATAGAAGACTGGGCGATCGTCGGCGGCAATGCGCAAGTGCGAGACAATGCGGTCGTCGAGGATTTCGCGCAGGTCCTCAGCGGGCAGGTCTACGAAAGCGCCCGAGTCTCAGCCTTGACGGTGGTCAACAATGGATCGGCGAGGATTCACGGTTCGGCCCGCGTGGCCGCGATCATGAACGCGATCGGCGCCTTTGATATTTCCGGCAATGCCCAGTTGATCGGCGATATCGAGCTATGGACCTCTCTCTCTCGTGGAGTCTTCTACGGGATAGTCGATGCCGCGATTTCGGCGGATCCGGCATACGGGGCTAACCGAACCGCGCCCAGCCCTGAAGTGACTGTCGCCGGTCCATTCACCTGGGGCGGGGGATCGACGCCGGGGCTTATACCGCTGGGGCGGCGGTCATTTCAGGCAAGCGACTTAACCGCCAACTACGTTCACACGCGGAGCGGAGCGGCCTTCGTTGATCCGATCAACTCATCGAGCGCGAACGCCGACAAACAGGCGGCGACGTTTGAGGTAGTCGCCGGCTTGGACACAAGCAGACAGGGGTGTGTTTCTTTCCGCTCGATAACCAATACGAGCCAGTACCTGCGGCACTCGGGCTTCCGCGTACTTTTGAACACGAATAATAATACTGCGCTGTTCAGGGCGGATGCGACATTCTGCCCGCGGGTCGGCCTGACAGGCAGCGGTGTGTCGCTCGAATCGATCAATTTCCCGGGAAGATTCCTGCGCCGGCGAAATCTTGAGCTCTGGATCGATCCCGAGATGAGTGATAACGGTTACCGAGGTAATGCGACTTTCAACGTTGTCGCGCCCTGGGTTCCATGAAGTAAAGTGGACGGTCAATATTTGTAGGGCACAAAACAGTGTAGGGGCAGACCTGTGTGTCTGCCCCGGGGTTACGTGTAACGCCAAACCGGGGCAGACACACAGGTCTGCCCCTAC
>DATCXQ010000449.1:0-14503 GCA_036565725.1 Blastocatellia bacterium | reverse complement strand
CACTTCTTGGTGTGACCGGCATATAGCTGACCGTCAGTGATAACGAACGCGAAGGGTGTAGACTCCGACCGATTCGCTCCTCCCCGCGCGCAGGCCGTAGAGGCTGAGGCGGTATTGGCCTGCAGGGAACAACCGGCGCTGCAGCGCTACGGTGAACGTGTCCTCCTGGCTCCGGCGCAATCCCCGCGCACGCCAGACGCGCCGGCCTTGCGCGTCCGAAATCTCCAGCGCGTAATCGGAGAAAGTCGGCCCGCCGGCGACATGCAGGAACAACAGGAAGAGGTTCGCGCCCGGGGGCGCCGTCACTGTCGAAACGCCGTGCCCGGCGCCGCCTCGGACATCTTGTAGTTCCAGATCGGCGAACGGCACATTGACTTGCGGTTGGGAGAGGTCATCAAGAGAGCGGCGCATTTCAGCGATTTCCTTTTGTTGCTCTTCGGCCCGCCGCATGACCTCTTCGAGTTGACGGCGTGTTTCGGCGAGGGACTGGGATATCTGATCTCGATTCGAGAGTTGTTCTTCCAACCGCGCCGTCATCCTGGCGTTCTCACGTCTCAATGTAAGGACCCACACTGCGCATGCCAGGCTGACGATCAACAACGCCGCTGCGAACGCGTAGGCCGCAGGGCCGGTGGAGAAACCGCCGATGAGGCGCCGAGCCCAGCCCAGTTGAGTCGTAACAGACGGTTTCAGCCGGCGAAGAATGCGATACTCCTGGGCGCAATCCGAACAGACCGCGAGATGATCGGCGATCATCCCGCGCTCCGATCGACTCAGTTCGCCCGCGGCGGCGCGCGTCATCACGTCCTCCAATAAACAATCGCCGCGTCCAGCGACAGATCGAGCGGTCTGCCGCTGGTAGAGACTCCTCATCTCTTCACTCGTCAATTTCATACTCGATCCCTTCCGCGCGAAGCTTCGCGCGCAAATCATGCAGGCCGCGATAGAGCAGATTGCGCGCCTTCGCTTCGCTCCATTCCAAAAGGCCGCCTATCTCCTGGCTGTTAAAACCTTCCAGGTATAAACCGACGGCGCGACGGCGATTGTCTGGCAATTGGGCGAGCGCCGCCCTGACTTTGCCCGCCAATTGCCTGCGCTCGGCCTCTATTTCAGGTGAACAGGCGCCATCGCTGGAGGGCGAGAGCCGCGCGCCCGGGTCGTCGTCCTCATCATCGACCAGGCGCAATTGTTCTTCTCGTTTGGCTTTAATTCGCCGGACAGCGTCGAGTATCACATTCATCGCGATTCTATAAAGATAAGAGGCAGGATCATGGATTTCCTTCTCACTCTGCAGCGCGCGCCAGAGCTTCAAGCGCGCCTCCTGTTCAATATCGTTGAACTGAAGCCCCATATCTTTCGGACAGAGATGGATGATGGTCTGGCGCAGGAATCTTCCATACTCCTCGATGATGGCGTTAAATTGCTCCTCTGCTTTCCTGATACGAATATTTTCTGCCATGCGCCTACGGTTGAAATTGACACTGCTTCCGCCAAACCCGAGGCGAGTAATAGCGGGCATTCTTGGCTCGATTGCTGAGGCTTCCCATGACTGCGGCGGTTCCGTAAAACTGGACGGGAAGTCTCTGGTTGAGAGTATAAATGACTATGACCGCTTCGACCACTGAGCCGCGATCTCCGAGCTAACTCCGTCCAAGCGTCCCTAAATGAATACAAGACAAGTCCGCTATGGCTCGTGAAGATCGAGGCCTCCATTTCCATGTCGTATTTCATCCACCTTTAGACCGAAGAGGAAACGCAGAATAAGAGGAGCGATTATGAAAACCGGAAGAAAACGGTTCATCTTTAGTATCATTGCGGCATTCTGCCTCTGGGCCACCCCGGCGATTGTCGCGCAAAGCGACAAAGCGACCGCCACAAAACCGCCGCGTGATTACCCCGTCAAACCCGTGCCTTTCACCGCCGTCCATTTCAACGACGTCTTCTGGGCGCCGCGCATCGAGATTAACCGGACGGTGACCATTCCCTTCGCCTTCGAGAAATGCGAGGAGACGAAGCGCATTTATCATTTCGAGCGCGCCGCCGCCGCGCTCCGTGGCGAGAGGCTTCAGGACAAGAAGCCGCCCGGCTACCCCTTCGACGACACCGACGTCTATAAAGTGCTCGAAGGAGCTTCTTACTCGCTCAGCGTTCACCCCGACCCGAAGCTCGAATCTTATCTCGACAGCTTGATCGCGAAGATCGGCGCGGCCCAGGAGCCGGACGGTTACCTTTACACCACTCGCACGATTGACCCCGAGCATCCGCACGAGTGGGCAGGAAAGAAACGATGGGAGACGGAAAAGGTGGACAGTCACGAGCTTTATAACCTGGGGCATCTGTACGAAGCCGCTGTCGCGCATTATCAAGCGACTGGCAAACGCTCGCTGCTCGACATCGCGCTCAAGACTGCTGATCTGCTCACACAGACTTTCGGGCCAGGCAAGAGATCCATCTGGCCGGGTCACCAGATCACGGAGATGGGTCTGGTCAAGCTATACCGCGTCACTGGCCAGCAGCGTTATCTCGACCTGGCCAAGTTTATGCTCGATGAGCGCGGGCCGGACGGCGATGAAGGCGCCGGCCGCGACTACAACCAGTCGCACAAGAAAGTTGTGGAGCAGACCGAACCGGTCGGCCACGCCGTGCGCGCGACTTATATGTATTCGGGGATCTCCGACGTGGCGGCGCTCACCGGCGACACGGCCTATCTCAAGGCGATTGACAGAATCTGGGAAAACATGGTCGGCCGAAAGTTTTACCTCACCGGCGGCATCGGCGCGACCGGTTCCGGCGAAGCCTTCGGGCGAGACTTCGAGTTACCGAATATGACCGCCTACAACGAGACCTGCGCCGCCATCGGCGCCGATTACTGGAACTACCGGTTGTTTCTGCTCCACGCCGACGCGCGCTACATCGACGTGATGGAGCGGACGCTCTACAACGGATTGGTCTCCGGCGTTTCGCTCGACGGCAAATCGTTCTTCTACCCCAATCCGCTGGAGTCCAAAGGTCAGCATCAGCGCAGCCCATGGTTCGGCGTGGCCTGCTGTCCGGGAAACATGACACGATTTCTGGCCTCCGTGCCCGGCTACGTCTACGCGCAACAGGGCGACGCGCTCTACGTCAACCTCTATGTCGGAAGTCAGGCTGAGATCAAGATGGATAATGGCCGAACAGTGAAGATGGTTCAGGAGACACGGTACCCTTGGGACGGGCAGATCAAGATGACTGTCAATCCAGACAAGAACGCGCAGTTCGTTATTAACGTGCGCATTCCCGGCTGGGCGCGAAACGAGGCCGTCCCGAGCGATCTCTACCGCTTCCAGGACAAAGTCAATGAACCGGTCACGCTCAAGATCAACGGCAAGCCGGAGCCTCTCAAACTTGAGAAGGGCTACGCGAGCCTGAATCGCACTTGGAAACCGGGCGACGTAATCGAGTTGGCGCTGCCGATGCCCGTCCGGCGCATTGCGGCCAATGATCAGGTCGAGGCCGACCGCGGGCGCTCCGCGCTGCAACGCGGCCCGCTTGTTTACTGCGCCGAGTGGCCCGACAATCCGGGCGGTAGGGTCCGCAACCTGATGTTGCCCGACAGCGCGAAGTTGACAGCCGAGTTCAAGCCCGACCTTCTTAACGGCGTCACGGTCATCAAGGGCAGAGCCTTCGCCCTCACCTCAAACGCCGAAGGCAAAGCGATCAAAACCGCGCAGGATTTCACCGCGATCCCCTATTACGCCTGGGCCAACCGTGGACGCGGCGAGATGATCGTCTGGCTCCCCAGCAGCGAATCTGGCGTCAAGGCGCCGCCCCCGCCGACAATCGCTTCGAGGAGCAAGGTCCGCGCGTCGGAAAACCAGAACCCCAATCTGATCGTCGCCATCAACGATCAATCCGAACCGCGGTCGTCTACAGACAACTCGGATGTTTATTTCCATTGGTGGCCCAAGAAGGGAGCGGCGGAATGGGTGGAATACGCCTTCGAGAAGCCCGCCACGGTCTCCGAAACCGAAGTCTATTGGTACGACGACACCGGCCGCGGCGAGTGCCGCACGCCCGCCTCCTGGCGACTCCTCTACAAAGACGGCGAGACCTGGAAGCCGGTCGAGACCGCCGAAGCTTACGGCGTCGAGAAGGATCGCTTTAATAAGATCACCTTCAAACCCGTGGCGACGACGGGGCTGCGCCTTGAAGTCACGATGCAACAGAACTGGTCTACCGGCATTCAGGAGTGGAAGGTGAAATAGCTCAAGAACCGCCATAGGGCGAGTTGCGATTGCGTATACGGAACGTGGCGGTAGCCCGACCGTGAGGCTCGTCATTACCCAAATCTATTGCCTTCCCGCGGAGGCGCTTCTTCGTCGCGGAGCGACGGTTGAGATTAGGCCGGTGTTTTAACGCCGGTTGGGGGTGGGAATGATTATTCAGTCGCGGAGCGACGGTTGACCTTGTTGTGAGTTCGTCGCTAGATTCGATCGTCTTTTCTTCGCTTCCTTCAACCGTCGCTCCGCGACTAGGGATTTCTCCCACACTCGACACCGGCGTTGAAACGCCGGCCTAAGTTCAAACCGTCGCTCCGCGACGAAGAATAAATCAGTACACACATCTGCAAACCGCCCCAGGGCTCCTCAGCGGGACCCGAGCACTGAGCGCGCGTTGCTTAGCTCTTGCAGCGAAGCGCTCTTCAGCGCCGCCACATTCTGCCGCGCCACATCGCGAAAAGTCTCTTCAGCGCGTTGGTCATGGTTTCGCTTCGCGTTTGCGTAACCGGCCTGCGCCAACATGGTCATGATCACTATCGTTTCATGAATCGATTGTTTGTCCGCGTCAGTCCAGTAGATGTCGCTACGGGCAAACTGATCGCGCAATTTCTCGCGCAGGGCCGACTCTTCTCGGGCCGACAATTTGCGCCCCCCGCTTAGCTCCTCGCTGAGCGATATACAATGGCTGAAAGTGACGGCCAGGTCATTGGTCGGTATCCCTTCGGCCTTCGACTGCCGCTCATAAACCTCAAGGCACTCGGTAAACAACTTGGTGAGGGCTTGCCGCTGCGCCTCTTCGCGCGCAAAGCCTGAGCCGAACGGCGCGCGCTCATCCCACTGAACCTCCTTGCTGAGCTCATTGGCCATCGCCCAGGGTTTATACCAACCGATACGGCTTCGCGTGAAAGTCGTCGGCGCCGCCTTGGGGGTCACGGACGCCTTCGCCGATGGCCCGGCGCCGGATCGCTGTTTTCCATTTTTCTGTGAATACATGATTTGCGCCATTTGGGCCAGGTAAGGCGTGCGGATGACAACGGCTTGTCTCGCTAATTGGGCGGGACCGTAATCAGCGATTTGCGAGAAATACGCCGGCGCAGCCCCGACGAACATCCCCACCGCAAGAAGGATTTTCAGTAGTTTCGGTCTTTCCATAGTTGTTGTCCTCATTGATTCGAGGTTGTTAGCGTTTTCGATCGACGCCCCGACGGGGATAAGGCTGCGGAACGAGCCCCACCCCTTCCTTAACGGTGATGACCCGGTCGGCTTCGACGTTCTTCAAAGTGTCTACTGCCCCGCTCGGCCATCGAATCTCGACCAGGTCAATTTTATTTATGGCGCCCAGACCGAAGTGCAGCCGGGAGTCATGAGCGGATTGGTAGCTCCGACCGCCTTTCCGTTGATCATGCGAAACCAGGTCGCCGGACACAACTTTGACGCGCGCGCCAACTCCATCACGGTTGGAGCGAACTCCAACAAGAGCGACCTCCAGCCAATGATTCCTGGCGCCGCCTTCATTCAGCAGCAATTGTGGTTCCTGGCCGTTGTTGCTCACCAGAACGTCCAGGTCTCCATCGTTATCAACGTCCGCCACAGCCGCCCCCCGACTCACGCGGGGAAGTTGAAGATCAGGTCCGAGTTTGTCACTCACGTTTTCAAAGATACCACGACCGGTATTGCGATAGAAAAGTTTCGGCTCAGCGTAACGCGTCTCCGCGTGGTATAGCTCGATGTTGTCCAGAATATGCCCGTTGGCCATGAAGATGTCGCGCGCCCCGTCGTTGTCGTAATCGATGAAGAGCGCGCCGAAGCCGCTGTACCGGAAAGTGGCGTAGCCGAGTTTGGCCGCGAAAGTGGCGTCTTCAAAAGAACCGTCGCTCAGATTTCGATAGAGACGGGCGTGCTCAAGATCGAGGTGCGTGATGAAAACGTCCAACCAGCCGTTTCCGTCAATGTCGGCGGCGTCGGTTCCCATACCCGCCTCGGCCTTGCCGTCTTCGCTGACGGCGATGCCGGCCTGGAGGGCTATTTCGCTGAAACTCCCGTCGTGATTGTTACGGAAGAGGAAGTTCGGGTTGGCGTCATTGGCGATGAAGATGTCCTGCCAGCCGTCGTGGTCGAAGTCAAAGGTGACGATGCCAAGACCGCTGCTGGCGTGCGCCCCGACCTTGGAAGTTTCGGTAACATCTGTGAAAGTACCGTCGCCGTTGTTACGGTAGAGCGTCGGCTTCTGCCCGCGAAACTTGTTCGGGTGGCAGTATCCCCGATAGCCCGGTTTTTCGTCGCCGCACCAGATGTTGTTATCCGGCGACCAGGCCACGTAATTGGCGATCGCGAGATCGAGCCTGCCGTCCCTGTCGTAATCGAACCATGCGGCGCTCGACGCCAACTTCCCTTTGTTCGATACGCCGGCTCGATTGGCGACGTCCGAGAAGGTCCCGTCGCGATTGTTATGGTAGAGGACCGAACGGTCGTAACCGAGCGCCATCAAATCGGAGTAGCCATCATTGTCGTAATCTCCCACGGCGACCCCCATCCCGAACAGACCTTCGGCGCCAACGCCGGCTTTCTCGGTCACGTCGGTGAACGTCCCGTCGCCGTTGTTGCGATAAAGCGCGCCTCGCAACGGCTTCTTCGGTTTATAAAGCCGGGTGGCCGCGCCGTTGGCCAGATAGAGATCGAGTAGCCCGTCGGCGTTGTAATCAATCCATCCGCAACCCGACCCCATCGTCTCGATCAAATACTTCTCCGCCGTCGCCGCGTTGTCGTGAACAAAGTGAATCCCCGCGGCTTTCGCGACGTCTCGGAAAATAATTCCGCCCTCTGTGGGGTAACTCTTAGCGAAAGGCGCCGAGGAAGCAAAAAAGGCAAGGAGGGCAAAAAAGGCATAAAGGCCAGCCTTTTTTAAGAGGCTTTGAAATGGTGATCTTCCTGCCATCGATTCAGCCCTTATTGATTACTTCGATCCTTCACGCACAAGGCGAATCAGCGTCCGGCTCATGAACTTGTCTCTTTCTTCACTCTTGACCCGGTCAACCTTGGCGAACAGTTCTTTGGCCCGCTCCAGGTTGCCTTTCTTGCGGTGGGCCTGCGCGAGTTGATAGAGGAAAGAAGTCTCCTGTGGGTCGAGTTCGAGGGCCTTCTCAAGCTCCGTGATCGCGCGGTCGACTTCGTTGCGGCGAAGGAGCAATTTGCCTAAGACGGCGCGCGAAGCGCCGAAGTCGGGATTGAGACGAACCGATCTCTCCAGCGCCTGAATCGCCTCACTCTCTTCGGAACTTCTGATCGCAGGCCCGCTGCGATTCAACGCCTCGCCAAGAACGTAGTGAACCATGTAGTCGTCCGGGCTGGCGGACGACCTCTGACGAAGGAGGGCGATCGCTTTGGACGTCTCCCCCAATTCCAGCAGCACGATTCCCCTTGCCGCGTAAGACAGGCTCTTGTCCGGCGCGAGTTTGCTCGCGGCCTCGAAATCCACTACGGCCTGGGCCGACTGCCCCTTCATCGCCAGGAGCGCGCCGCGTTGAAAAAAGAGGCGGTCCGATTGGGGAATATTTCTTATGCCGATGCTGACAATCTCCAAACCGAGATCGTAATTGGCGTGATCAACGCACAAGGTCGCCAGATCCAGATAGTTGTTCTCGTCTTTCGGGTCAATCTGCGTGGCTGTGCGCAGGGCGCCATAGGCTTCGATGGTCTGTCCGTTCCCTTCGTAGGATTGAGAGAGCAGGTTATAAAGCTCGGCTTTCTTGTGGCCTTGCTCCAGGTATTCCCGCGCGGCCCGGACGGCGTCAGCGTAGTGGCGACTTTTGACGTAGGCCAGGGTCAGATTGAAGGCGACTGCGTAAGGATCGGGATGATCCTTACGCGCCAGTTCAAATTGGCGCGCGGCGCCGTCGTACTTCTCCATTCGAGCCAGGATGACCCCGGCCTCGAAGCGACTGACCGCATCAGAGTCGGGCGGAAGTTTTTCCAGCAAGCCGGCCGCCTTTTCCGTCTGATTCGATTCGATCGCGCTCGTGGCGTAATTCAACACCACGCGTGGGTCGCGGAAGGGCAGATCGCCGCTCTTGTCGTAGCTCTTCACCGCTTCCGCGAACTGCTTTCCCTGCCAGTTAATCTCGCCCAACGCCAGATGCGCCACCGGATCGTTCGGCCCGACTTCGAGCGCCCGGATAAGATGAGCCTTGGCTTCTTCCGTCCGATTCAGCTTCATCTCGTTGATCGCGAGATTCTTCAGAGCCGGATAAAACCGCGGGTTCAGCTCAATCGCTTTCCTAAAATGGGCGTTGGCCTCTTCGATCTTGTCGGCGGTCGTAAGCGCGATGCCCAAGAGGTTATGCGCCTTGATGTCATTCGGCGACTGCTCCAGGATTTTTCGCAACAAGGCGATGCCCGGCTCGATCTGTTGGCGCCGTATCAATGACAGCGCTTCCTCGTATGAAGACTGCGAGGCGGGGGGTTGCGCCGCCAGAGAGAATTCGAGCGTGAGCGGCAGCGCAATGATGAAGCAAGTTTTGAGGAGTAGTGATCTCACAGGCTCAGGATACCTCAAACAGAAAAAACGCGGAACGCGCGGAATTAGAGCGTGTTGCGATCGCAGGTACGGTTCGTAGTCCCGGCTTTAGCCGGAATCGTCTGGCTCTTGAGCCTTTCCGCCTAAAGGCGGGACTACAAACATCCGAAGACGAGGAAGGAAACGGAAACTTATCCCATACTTCCGCGTGTTCCGATCTTTCCGCGCGTTCCGCGTTTTCAGAATTCTATCTTCAATCCGAACTGGACGTTTCTCGCTCCGAAAGCTTGCGTAGAAGTTCCGAAGGCGGTGCTAAACCAGTCGCCCACGGGCCGGTCCAGGTTAACTCGGTTGAAGAGGTTGAAGAATTCCGCTCGGAAGAGGAGGTTTGCGCCTTCCTTGCCGAGGAACCAGGGAATCTTGGTCTTCTTCGCGAGGATGAAATCTGTGTTGGCGAAGCCCGGACTCGGGAATGTGTTGCGACCAAGATTCCCGACTTGCCCAGGCGCCGGTTTTGGGAAATCTGTACTCTTGAAGATACGATTGGGGGACATGTAGTCCGACCGTTCAAGTCCGCTCAAGGTATTGCCGAAAGCCGGCGTGTTCAGTGGATCGCCGGTGCGCCCATCGGCGTTGAAATCACATCCGCTCTGGAAGGACTGGTTGCAGAAAACCGAGAAGGGAGGCCCTGATTGTAGAATCGTGATGGCCCCGAGTTGCCATCCTCCCAACAGCCTGTCCAGGAACCTCGGCGCCGGAATGTCGTAGACGATGCTCGAAGCGACCTTGTGCCGAACATCGAAGTCGGCCCGACCGCGATTCAGAAAGAGGCGCAAGGGGTCGAAGATGTTCAGCCCCCGGCCGAAACTACTGGCGGTATCAATCGCTTTGCCGATAGTGTAGCCCGCCTGGAAATCCAGTCCCTGAGTGAATCGCTTCTTCACGCTCACCGTCCCGCCGTGATAGGACGAACTGCCGTTGGCTTGCGCGTAACCGATCACGCCGAAGTTCGGATTCAGACGATCCAGTCGGCCGTCGAGCAGATCGCCGTTGAACCGATTCACATCGTACTCCTGATAAAGTTTGCGACCGACCGATCCGATGTAGGCCGTCTCGATCACGTAATCTCTGGCGAACGCATACTGAATCGCCAGCGACCAGTTGACCGAGTACTGCGTCCTCATATTGGGGTCCGCGTTCGAGAGTTCGTCGGGGACGCCGAGCAGTCCGCCCTTCGGATCCAATCCGACTCGCAAATTCGGGATGACCGGGAACCGCCAGGGACTCTCCGTCGTCTTGCTCAAACCGTAGACGGGCACGACTGGAGTGTCCTTGCGGGCCGTCGCCAGTCCGAATACCGGCGCGAAGGTTTGCGCGTCGTGAAAGAACTGCCCCGCAAAACGGTCGTAGAAGACACCCACTCCGGCGCGGATCGACATCTTGCCTTTGCGAGTCGGGTCCCAGGCGACGCCGATGCGGGGAGCGAAGTTGTTGAGGTCCGTGCCGTTGAGCGGGGGCGCGTTGACGCTGGCGGCGTTGGTGATGCGCTCCTGGAAAGTATTGCCGCCCTGAAATTCCATCTTGGTGAAGAAATTGTCGTAATCACCCGGCGCGTAGAAGGCCTCCCATCGCAGTCCCAAGGTGATCGTCAGGTTCGGGCGAGCTTTCCAGTCGTCGTTGAAAAAGATCCCCAGACTCGGGAAGTACGGGCGGAAGTCTACCCCCTTATTCTCGCCGGTCTGCGGATTGAAGCCGATGTTGGATTCCAGGAACGGATCGTCGGCCGCGAAATCGAAGAGATTGTTGAATGTGAATTGGGGACGCGTGAAGACGTTTGCGAATTTCGCCCCTCCCTTCCAGGCGTCGTCTTTCGCGTACCGGAAGCCGAATTTGAAGCTGTGGCTGCCCCGATTGTAGCTCATCATATCGCGCCACTCGAAGTTGTTCTGAATGAAGGTCGCGTCTGAAAAGCCCGTGCCGTAAGCCGCGATGCCCGGAACATTGAGCGCCGGAATCTCTCCGTGGGCGAGCGGCGCCTCGCCGTAAGCGCGCGTCGCGCCGAACGCCATCTCGTTGAGCAGGTTCGGGCTGAAGATGTGCGTGTGGCTCAGGTTCCCATAGTTGGTGTACTGGGGCTGAATCGTGGTGAAGTCCGGATAGACCGAAGGCGTTCCGAAGGTCACCAGTTGATTGGTCGTGCGGTAGAAGTTCCCGTAGATCCGATCCTTGCCGTCGTTGAACTGATGATCAACGCGGGCGTTCCATTGTATTCCGTCGCGAGGCAATGTCTGTTCAAACGACCCTACCTTGGTAATCGGGAAATTGCAGGGCATCTGCCCCAATCGCGTAGTGACCGGCTCGCTGCCGCAATTGATATCCCTCCCGGCCAGCACATCGCCCGCCGTTTGCTCCACCGTGGTGGCTTGCAACTGATCCCGGAAGGTCGACATGACGAAGGTCGAAATGTTGTTGGGAAACCTCTGCTTCATAAAGTCTATGAAATCCTGGGTCACCACACTGCGCCGGGAACCTGAGGCGACGCCCGAACGCAGAATGTCCATCCCGCCGAAGAAGTGGGTCTTGTTCTTGATGATCGGCCCCCCGAATGTCCAATTCGCTTCGTTGCGGCGGAAGACAGGGACTTCGGTCTGGGTGAAGGTACGGGCTTGCAGACGGTTGTTGGTGTGGAACAAGCCGAGGGTGCCGTGATAGTCGTTGGTCCCGCTCTTGGTCAGAACATTGACCAGCACCGAGCTGTTGCGCCCGTATTCGGCGGAGTAGTTGTTGACCGAGACGCGGAGTTCCTGCACGGTGTCGGCGGCCGGATTGACATTGGTGACGCCTCCACGCGGCGTCGCGCCGACGTTGGCGGAATCCACAAGGAATCCGTTCGATTCCGCGCGCTGCCCGTTGCCATTGAGGTTCACGCCAAATTCGGCGGAGAAGATGTCTCCGGTCGCCTGGGCGTAAGCTTGTCCGCCGCCCGACGGCAGCCCCGTCACGCCTGGCGTAAGCACCACCAGCGTATAAAAGTTTCTCCCCACCAGTGGCAGGTCTGCCACCCGCCTCTTATCAATCTGGTTGGAGACCGACGCCTGGGCGGATTCGATTTGAGGCGCTTCGGTCGTCACGATAACTTCCGCCGTTTGCGCCCCCAACTCCAGCGCGAGATTCAAGGTCTTGATCTGGGCTACTTCCAGCGTGAGCTCCTGCTGTGCGGTCTTGAAACCGTTGGCCCTGATAGTGATGGTGAAGGTCGCCGCCGGCAGCGATGAAATCCGGAAATAGCCGGACTCGGAAGTTTCAATCGTTCGCTCGATGCCGGTGCTTGGGCTTTTGATCGTCACTACGGCTTTATTCACGACGGCCCCACTCGGGTCGCTTACCGTACCTTCGATCGCGCTGGTAAATTGGGCCTGGGCTATGGAAAAAGTGATGGTCAGCGCTAACAATACGCTGGCCAACCTAGATAGCTGTCTCACTAGGTTTAGTCTCATAAGGCTCTCCTTCCTGTGTTTATAGTCGCCGAAGCAGCGCTGGCGTGATCAACAGGGGAAGCCTCATCAAAGACAGCTCCTCCAAATTGGTTGGCTTTTCCATTTAATCGGATATTCCGCTTTCAAACACGATATTGCGCATTTCGGCTAGAAGTGAACATCAACGGAAAATAAATCATTACTTGAGGCGTTCCGTCTTGTATATATTTAGGATCGCTTGAATCGCTTTAGGCGCCAGGATGTAGGGATTTTTCTGTCAAAAAAGTGTGGGAGAATGATTTACTACTTGCCGCGTTCGGTCTCCTGCGTCAGCAAGCTTCCTTTGCCCTCTTCTAGCGTGACAATCTGGTTGGCTTTCAAATTTTCGAAGGCTTCTTTTCTCCCGCTCGGCCAGAGGATTTCAACACGTTCTACCCTTGCGGCGTCGCCGATTCCGAAATGCAGGCGCAGATCGTTTTGGGAAACATAACTGTCGCCGCTGCGCGCTTCATTCATCTGCTTCAATTTTCCAGTCACTACCGTGACGCGGGCGCCGATCCCGCTGCGGTTCGATTTTTTTCCGACAGTTTTGATCATGATCCAATTCTTCTTCTCGCCGTAGTTTTTCAACAGGCTCGGCGTATCATTCATATTGTTGACGACTATCTCCAGGCTGCCGTCATTGTCGAGGTCGCCCGCGGCCGACCCTCGCGATGATCGCCGATCAGTGATCCCCGCGCCCGCCTGAGACGAGATGTCCAAAAAGGCCCCGTTGCGCAGGTTCCAGTAGAGCAACCGCTCCTGCTTGTAGGGGCTGTTCGCGTTGTGCGCCTCCACTTCCGGATAGACGTGGCCGTTGACCATGTAGATGTCTTTCCAGCCGTCGTGGTCAAAATCGAAGAAACCCGTTCCCCATCCCAGAAACCGCGTATTGACGCCCAGCCGCGACGGGTAGGTCATATCGGAGAACGCCCCGTCTCCGTTGTTCCGATAGAGGGTCGGGGTGTCGTCGGCGAAGTTAGTCTTTACCAGATCGAAGAAGCCGTCCAGATCATAGTCGGCGGTTGAAACTCCCATTCCGGCCTGCTCCTGTCCGTCCTCATTGACGGCGGTTCCGGAGATGAGCCCGACGTCAGTGAAGGTCCCGTCGCCTTCATTGTGGAAAAAGATGTTGGGTGTGGAGTCGCAGGCGACGTAGATGTCCGGCCAGCCGTCGTTGTCGTAATCTGAAACGAGCGAGGTGAACGCGTAGCGGCCGGTGGGCTTGGCGATGCCACTCTTTTCGGAGACGTCGGTGAAGGTCCCGTCGCCGTTGTTCTGGTAGAGGAGGTTCACTCCGGCCGGCAGCCCGCGCGGCCCGCACATCACCGGAATGCCTTTCCACAGGCAATACTGATTGCTCCCTTTGGCCGGAGTCTTGCTGATGTCGAAGTCAACGTAATTGGCGACGAACAGATCCAGGTCGCCGTCCTTGTCATAATCGAGAAAGGAACATCCAGTGCTCCAGCGAACTGTCTTGTGTATCAGGCCAGCCCTTTCCGTAACGTCGGTGAAGCTTCCGTTCCTGTTGTTACGGTAGAGCGCATTCTGTCCCCAGTAGGTCACGAACAGATCGTCATAGCCGTCGTTATCAAAATCTCCGACACACGTCCCCTGGCCCCAACCGCCCCGCGCCAGTCCGGCCTTTTCGGTCACGTCGGTAAACGTCCCGTTCTTGTTGTTGCGGTAGAGATGATTGATCGGCTCCCGGCCTTTCGGAAAACCCTCGAGCGTGGTTCCGTTGACGAGGAAAATGTCGAGCCAGCCGTCGTTGTCGTAATCGAATAATGCGACGCCGCTGCCGGTGGTCTCAATGATGTATTTCTTCTCGGACGGAGCGCCCGTCACGTGCCGCGCAGTCAGACCGGCTTTGGCCGCGATATCCTGAAACTGAACCTTTGGCGGCGAAGCGTTGAGCTTGATGTCGGGTTGAGGTTTGGCGGGCTGTTTGGGGACAGCCACTCCCTGACTGAACACCCCGATGGATATTTGCCCGCTCACGACAACGAGCAAGAGAAAACAGATGGTCCAGCGCAAGCGATTCATAGACTATTTTGACGGAGGGCATTCACTTCTTCGCCGCGGTAGCGGCGCCTGAGTTTAGCCGCGGGTTGATCGTCCTTGAAAAAATAATGCGCCCAGCATTGTAGGGTGTAGGGGCGGGTTTTCCCCGCCCCATCGCCTGGATCATAGACTGGGGCGGGGAAAACCCGCCC